>CAZRKS010000182.1:0-2252 GCA_964600315.1 uncultured Steroidobacteraceae bacterium
GCCCCGACGGGGCGCCGCAGAGCGGAGCGGCGGCGCAATCTCTCCGGGCGCGCCAGTCAGATCAATCGGTTGGCTCTGTCAGCCCGGCCATTGCGCCCGCGAGGCGCTACACGGCTCATCGTTACACGTCCTTGCGATGTCCGATCTTGAAGATGGTGACGTGGCCATCCTTGTCGTCGATGGCATAGACGATTCGACAGTGGCCTGGCCGGACTCGATAGCGGTCATTGTATCCCGCCAGTTTCTCGGAGCCATGCGGACGGGGCTCTTCTGCGAGGTCGCGAATCTTCGCGATGATCCGGGCGCGATCCGGCCTTGATCCGACAGCCTCCAACTCCATCCCAGCGGACGGCTTGATGAAGAGGCTATATGGCGCCACGTTGCTTCATGCCTCGCACGAAGCTTTCGAATGAGACGCTGCGCTCTCGCTTCCGCTTGTCGAAGGCGGCCAGGTCAATGGCATCTTCAGCAAGCGACGCCCTGACGGCCTCATTCACCATGTCCGAAATGGACTGATCGCTTGCGGCTGCGCGCAGACGCAAGGCCTTGTGGACCACGCGGCCACGCAGGATTGAGTGCCTCCTCGGCGCAACCCGGCGAGCCTCGGCGATAAGTCAGACGAGGGCGCGCCACTCTCGTCATTGACTCGTATCCGTCGGCTCCCGGCGAGCGGCGATCCTACGCGCTGATCCCCGCGAGCAGTCGTTCATTGGCGGGGGCAGCGTGACGGAATCAGCGTCACAGCAATACCAGCGTGTAGTCGACTCGTCCCATGCGGCGGGCCGGCTTCAAGGCCATTACCGACTCGCCGCCAGTGCGGCGCACGAGATCGGTGAGACGCTTGCTCGCCTCGCCCGTCACCTGGCCCGCTGACTGCTGTGCCTTGGCAAACATCCACAGGCCATGCGGTGCGCTCTCACGTGTCACTTTGCAACCGCGCCAGGTGTAGTCAACCCAGCCAACGCTTGGATGCACCTTCTTCTGATCAGTGACGTTGACCGGCGTGCCGGCCGGGCGCTCCCGCCCCGAGGTCAGCCACGCGTTGAACGCGGCCGTATCGGCGTTCAGCATCGGGCCCCAGTCACCGAAGAGCAGCGCGAGTACCGGCTCGAGACTCGCGGGGATCGCGTCATCGGCAAGCCATGCCTTGGGGGTGTCGGGAAATTCGCAATCGACGATGGCAGCACGGTTCATCCGTTCGGTCCACCGATAGACGTTCGGTGCTTTGTTTTTCATCAGCGACGCGGGCACCGGGTCGCGTCCGAGGTGGGCATAGAGTGCCGCCATGAAACCGAAATCGCCGATGCTCGGATGACCACCCAGCAGGTAGGGGTGCTGCTGGAAGTGAATGTCGAGCGCATCGAGCAAGGCTTCGTGTGCCGCCTCGAAGGCCGGAATGCTCTCTGCCGTAATGCCCAAAGGGGGCAGGAAGCTGTTGAAGTACTCCATGAACGCCGCACCGGCAGCACGCTGCTGTGCGCGGTCCGGGCCCGAGTACATGCTGCGGCCAAACTCGGCGGCCAGGAAATTCTCCTGCTGCGCGCGGTAGGTCCAGCGATAGTGCATGGCGTTGGCCAGCATTCCCTCGGAGCCGAAACCATCGAGGAGCAAGGCGACGACACGCTGCACCGGCGTGGCGGGCAGCATTGCGTTCGCGGGGAAGCGGGACTCCAGGTGATCGATGATGTCTGAGCAATCCTGGATGATTTCACCCTCCGGTGTCTCCAGCACCGGTACGACGAACACGCCCACGACAGGCAGGATGCGCTGCTTGAAGTCCGGATGCGCCGGAGTCAGCTCGCGAAACCCGATGCCTTTCTTGAGCAGGTAGGAACGGGCCTTTCCGGTGTACAGGGAATGGGGGGTGCCCCAGAGAGTGTAAGTGTCGTTCTTTGACCGTGAATGTGGAGGCATGATCGGGGATCGGATCTCGGTTTGAACAGGTAATAGGGCGCGTCGCCGCCTGAGCGTGGGCGATTATCAGCCGGTTCCATTGCGCTCGTACCCCCCTGGAAGAAGGGGGCAGCGGTACCGCCGTCGTGGGCGCGTCGGTTCCAGTCGGGTCCATCCCGCGACTCGCGGTCCGTCGCTCGTCGGCTACGACCCGGGTTTCCACACGCGAAGCGGGCAGTGTCGCGCGGCGAGCGTGAAGTCGTGGTCCGTCGTCAGCAAGAGCAGCTCGTGCCGAATGCAGAGTTGGGCGAGCAGTGCGTCGATCGTGCCGACCTGGATGCCCACACGTCGGCACCGAT
>CAZRKS010000182.1:2352-5308 GCA_964600315.1 uncultured Steroidobacteraceae bacterium
GTGGTCACGACCGTCTCGGTGCTGCCAAGCACGGCCCGCAGCGCCGCGACCTCGGGCGCATTCGAGTCGGTGTCGCGGCGAAAAGCCAGTGACCAGACGCTCGTGTCGACGAGCATCGCCATCAGCGCGACCGCTCGGCCTTGTAGTCGTACGACTTGTCCCACTCCAGCTTGCCCATCAACTCGAGCAGGTTCCTCTGCTTCCGGCGGGCGATGAACTCTTCCAGTGCGCGGGTCACGGCTGCCTTCTTGGTGCGCTCTCCGCTCACGGCGAGCGCCTGCTCGATGAGGGCGGGGTCGAGCGAGAGATTGGTAGCCATGTGTCACCTCCTACACAGGAGTTTACACATCACTGTCGGTGCTGCAAGACGGCACCGCCGTCGTTCAGAGAGATGACGGCTGGCCGGTGCCCGGGCTCATCCTCACTGGCGCGCCATTCAGATCGAGGGGTTGGCGATGCGATCACCCCTCAAACCAACGACGATTTCACCCGCAACCAGTCCGCGGGCGTATCGACATCTTCAATGACGCCGGCATCGTCGAGCTGCAGCTCCCGCACTTGCGACGCATGTTCTGCAAGCAGCTTTCTTGCGCCGACGTCGCCCGACATCAGCATCAATGAATCGAAGAAGGCGCGACCAAACACCACCGGGTGACCGCGCCGATCCTGATGGCATGGCACGATGATTTCGCTCGCGGTCGCGCGCCGCTCGAGTAGCGACAACGAATCGGGCCTCACGAGCGGCATGTCCGCCAGTGCAACGGCAATCGCGTCGATGTCCTGGGACTGCAGGTGGCGCACGCCGAGTGCGAGGTTGTCGCCCATGCCGGCGTGCGGATCGTCCTGCCAGACGAGGCGCAGATGATCCAGTGATTGCCACCGCGCGGGAATCGCGTCGCCCTCACGCAGCACGACCAGGCACGGAGCAAACACCGCGAGATACCTGGCGACGGTGTATTGCAGGAGCGTCTGCTCGTCATTGACCCGCAGCCCGCGCTTGTCGGTGCCGAAGCGGCGCGCAGAACCTGCGGCCAGGATCAGCGCGGCGACCTTCACCGCTCGCAGGCCTCGGGCGCCTTCTGCCCGAATCGCAGCTGCGTGAGCTGCGCCAGGATGCTGATCGCGATCTCCGCGGGTGTCTTGCTGCCGATGTCGAGACCGACCGGGGCGTGCAGACGCGCCAGTTGTTCATCGCTGAGGCCGAGCTCGACCAGGCGTGCGCGCCGCTTCATGGTGGTGCGTGCCGACCCCAGTGCGCCGACAAAAAACAGGGGATGCGTCAACGCTTCCATCAAGGCCATGTCGTCGATGCGCGGATCGTGCGTCAGCGTGATCACGATGCTGTGATCGTCGTGGATGCGCTCGCGCACCACGTCGTCGGGCATGGCCCGGATCAATTCGACGCCGGGGAGATCCCACTGCTCGATGCGATCTTCGCGCGGATCACACACCAGGACCCGATAATCGAGCATCAGTGCCATCTGCGACAGCGTGCGCGCCAGTTGCCCGGCCCCCACCAGCAGCAACTGGAAATGCGGGCCGAAGAAATGCCTCATCGTCGTGTCGTCGATCTGCAGGCGCTGGTAGCGATCGCATGCCGCCACGCGCGTCGCCCCGGAAGCGAGATCCACCACGCGCTCGCAGCAACGGCGCTGCGCCAATGCATCGAGAACGGATGCAACCTGCGCGACGACATCAGCGGAGGGCGGCAGCGGCTCGATCAATACCTTGAGCCGGCCGCCACACGGCAGACCGAGACGCTCGTTTTCCTCCGCCGTGACGCCGTATTCGCGCAGCAGCGGCTTGTCGAGTCTTTCGCCGCCGCACAATTTTTCGATCAGGTCATCTTCGACACAGCCGCCGGACAGCGAACCGGCGATGGCGCCGTGCTGATTGACCGCCAGCATCGAACCCGGCGGCCGTGGCGATGAGCCGATGGTCCCGACGATCGTGCACAGCCACACGGGGTCGCCGCGCCGCAGCCAGTTCAGCAACTGACCCAATACGAACTGTTCCTGAGTCTCCATGCCAAGTCGCCCTTTCTGGAAGCCCCGCCGGGGCCGCAGGGGTACGGGGGATGATTGCGCGCCGCCGTGACTGGTGGCAAGGCAAGCGGCGGCGGGCCCGTGCGATCGCTATCTTTCTGTTTATAATTCAATTTTGTATCGGACACGCACCCTGGCCGGGCCGGCTCCGCTGTCCCGGGCGTGGTGGAGGCAATGATGAGCCGAGACGAACGCCTGCCGAATTCCGCGCAACTCGATGCCTGGCGTGCCGTGGCCGGCAAGTCGGCGCCCGGCGGTGACGTCGATGCGCTGAACTGGCACACGCCGGAGGGCCTGGTCGTCAAGCCGCTCTACACGGCGGCGGACACCGCCGATCTCCCGTACGCCGACACCCTGCCCGGATTCGCCCCGTTCCTGCGCGGCCCGCAAGCCACGATGTATGCGGTGCGGCCCTGGACCATCCGGCAATACGCCGGGTTCTCCACGGCCGAGGAGAGCAATGCCTTCTACCGTCGCGCGCTGGCGGCGGGCGGGCAGGGCATCAGCGTTGCGTTCGATCTCGCCACCCACCGCGGCTACGACAGCGATCACCCGCGCGTCACCGGCGACGTCGGCAAGGCCGGCGTCGCGATCGACAGCGTCGAGGACATGAAGATCCTGTTCGACGGCATCCCGCTCGACGAGGTGAGCGTGTCGATGACGATGAACGGCGCCGTGCTGCCGATCCTCGCGGGCTACGTCGTGGCGGGCGAAGAGCAGGGCGTGGCGCAGGACAAGCTCTCGGGGACCATCCAGAACGACATCCTCAAGGAGTTCATGGTCCGCAACACCTACGTCTACCCGCCGGAACCCAGCATGCGCATCGTCGGCGACATCGTCGCCTACACCGCGCGCAACATGCCGAAGTTCAACTCGATCAGCATCTCCGGCTACCACATGCAGGAGGCGGG
>CAZRKS010000183.1:0-5295 GCA_964600315.1 uncultured Steroidobacteraceae bacterium
GAGCACGCCGGCGCGCGTGCCGCCGATGCCGTCGGCGTAGGCGAGCGCCTTGGCCCTGGCCTTGCCCGACGCGTCCTGCGCGACCGCGATCAGGCACGGCACGCCGCGGCCCTCCTGGTACTGGCGGCGCACGAGGCCGCCCGGTCCCTTGGGCGCGATCAGGACGACGTCGAGGTCCTTGCGCGGCTTGATCTGCCCGAAGTGGATGTTGAAGCCATGCGCGAAGAGCAGGGTGGCGCCCTGCCCGAGATTCGGCAGGATCTCCTGGTAGTTCTCGGCCTGGCTCGTGTCCGGCGTGAGCAGCGCGACCAGCGAGGCGCCCTCGACGGCGTCGGCCGGCGCCATCACCGCGAGGCCGTCCTTCTTCGCCTGCTTCCAGCTCGCGCCTTTGCGGACGCCGACCACGACGTCGAAGCCCGAGTCCTTGAGGTTCAGCGCGTGCGCGCGACCCTGGCTGCCGTAGCCGACCACGGCGATCCGGGCACCCTTCAGGGCCTTCTTCTCCACGTCCTTCTTCGAGTACACACGCATGTCTGAAAACTCCTCGATTCGGTCAACGGTGATGAGTGATGCCATTAACGAAGAACCCCGCCCGGCGCGTGTCCGGTGCGGGGTTCCTGGTATCCGTCTGCGCCTTGGCGCCTTCAGCCCGGGGCCCCGCACCTCCCGAGGGGAAGCAGGACGAGCAGAGCGAGCAGCAGGCCCGGCAGTCGGGCAGCCGTGGAGGACAGGGGGGCGTGAGCGGCCTCGAACTCCATCGCGGGACTGCAGGTGAGCGGCTGAACGAGCCTCGCATAGCAGCATAGGGCGCGGTGCATTGTCAACCGCGCTGCAAAAGGAAGTTCCGCTAAGCTGTGCGCATCATGTTCGAAGAACGCGACGCTGCGGCCGCGCGGCCGCTCTTTCTCGTGGCCGAGGACGATCTCGCCGCCTGGCTGGACGGGCAGGACGCGCCGACTCGCGCCTGGCTCGCCGACCTGCGATTCCGTGCCGAGCGACACCAGCTCGCCTGCCTGCCCGCGCCCGGCGGTGGCGCGCGGGCCGCGGTGCTGGGGCTCGGCAGACTGGCGGCCATCGATGATCTCGATCCGTGGTGCGTCGCGGGTGCCCCCGACCGTCTGCCGGCGGGGGCCTGGCACCTCGCCACGGCCCTGCCAGCCCGGCCCGCGACGTCGGCTGCGCTCGGCTGGGCGCAGGGCAGCTATCGATTCAACCGCTATCGAACGAGCGCCGGACCGGAGCGCGGCGTCGCGACGCTGGTGCCGCCGCAACTCGCCGACATGAGCTACGTGCGCCGCATGTCCGCGGCGCTCGCCATGGCCCGCGACCTGATCAATACGCCGGCCGCGGACCTCACGCCCGAGCGTCTCGCCGGGACCGCGCTCGAGATGGCGATCGGCTGCGGCGCCGCAGGCCACGTGCTGAGCGGCGACGCCCTGCTCGAGGGCTATCCCGCGATCCACGCCGTGGGCCGGGCGGCCGAGTCCGCGCCCAGGCTGCTCGACTTCACCTGGGGTCCGCCGGACGCGCCGCGCGTGACCCTGGTCGGCAAGGGCGTCTGCTTCGATTCCGGCGGTCTCGATCTGAAGAATGCGCAGGGCATGCTGCTCATGAAAAAGGACATGGGCGGTGCGGCCTGCGTCCTCGCCCTGGCGCGCGTGATCATGGAGAGCGCGCTGCCAGTGCGCCTGCGCGTGCTGGTGCCCGCGGTCGAGAACGCCGTCTCCGGCAACGCGTATCGGCCCGGCGACGTGCTGCGGACGCGCAAGGGCCTCACCGTCGAGGTCGGCAACACCGATGCCGAGGGACGGCTGGTGCTCGGCGACGCGCTGGCGGCCGCCGACGCCGAGGATCCGCAACTGCTCGTGGACATGGCGACACTCACCGGCGCGGCGCGGGTCGCGCTCGGGCCGGAGCTCCCGGCGCTCTTCGGGTCGCGGCCGGCAACCGTGGACACGCTGGCGCGTCACGGTCGTGCCGTCGCCGATCCGCTCTGGCCGATGCCGCTCTGGGACGGCTACGACGACGAACTCGCCAGCAAGGTCGCCGACCTGAGCAACGTGTCGGGGTCAGCCTTCGCCGGCGCGATCATGGGCGGCCTGTTCCTGCGCCGGTTCGTCGCGCCGCAACGCGACTGGCTGCACGTCGATCTCTACGCGTGGAACGGAAGGGAGCGTCCAGGGCGTCCCGTGGGCGCCGAGCCCCAGGCCGTGCGCGCCCTCTACGCGCTGCTGGTCGAACGGTTCGGATGACCGCGGCGACGCCGCCGTCGCACAATACCCGGATTCACAGGAGCCCGACCATGAGCCGACGCAAGGTTGACCCGCGCGCATTTTCCAGCCTGGTCTTCGACGGGGTGAAGCAGACGCCGAGCCGCGCCATGCTGCGCGCCGTCGGCTACTCGGACCGCGACTTTCGCCGTTCCCAGGTCGGCGTGGCTTCGACCTGGAGCAACCTGACTCCCTGCAACATGCACATCCACAAGCTGGCCGACGCGGCGGCGAAGGGCGCAGACGCGGCGGGCGGCAAGAGCACCATCTTCGGCACGATCACCGTGTCGGACGGCATCTCGATGGGCACGCCGGGGATGCGCTACTCGCTCGTCTCGCGCGAGGTGATCGCCGACTCGATCGAGACGGTGGTCGGCGCGCAGGGGTTCGACGGGCTGGTCGCGATCGGCGGCTGCGACAAGAACATGCCCGGCTGCATGTTGGCGATTGCGCGGCTCAATCGCCCGGCGGTCTTCGTCTACGGCGGCACGATCCGCCCCGGCGCCGAGCGGCGCGACATCGTGTCGGTGTTCGAGGCGGTCGGCGGCCACGCGAGCGGGACGATCTCGGACCGCAAGCTGCGCGAGGTCGAGCGCACGGCCATCCCCGGGCCGGGCAGCTGCGGTGGCATGTACACCGCGAACACCATGGCGTCGGCCATCGAGGCGCTCGGCATGAGCCTCGCGAACAGCTCGGCGCAGGAAGCCGTGTCGCGCAACAAGCGGCAGGACGCCGAGCGGGCCGGCCGCACCGTCGTCGAGCTGGTGCGCCGCGGGCTCAAGCCCTCCGACATCCTCACGCGCGAGGCGTTCGAGAACGCCATCACCGTGACCATCGCGCTCGCCGGCTCGACCAATGCGGTTCTGCACCTGCTCGCCATCGCCGATGCGGCCGGCGTGCCGCTCGAACTCGACGATTTCACGCGCGTCGGCGCCCGCGTCCCGGTGCTGGCCGACCTGCGGCCGAGCGGGCGCTACTCGATGTCCGAGCTGATCCGCATCGGCGGCATCCAGCCGCTCATGAAGGAACTGCTCGGCGCCGGCCTGCTGCACGGCGACTGCATGACGGTCACCGGCAAGACGCTGGCGCAGAACCTGCGACGCGTGAAGCCGTATCCGGCGGGCCAGGACATCGTCCAGCCGCTCGCGGCGCCCATCAAGCCCGACAGCCATCTCGTGATCCTCTACGGCAACCTCGCTCCCGAAGGGGCAGTGGCCAAGATCACCGGCAAGGAGGGGCTGCGCTTCTCCGGCCGCGCGCGGGTGTTCGACGGCGAGGAGGCCACGCTGCAGGCGATCCTCGACGGCACGGTGGTCGCCGGAGACGTCGTCGTGGTGCGTTACGAGGGGCCGCGCGGCGGCCCGGGCATGCGCGAGATGCTGAGTCCGACCGCGGCCATCATGGGCAAGGGCCTCGGCGACGAGGTGGCGCTCATCACCGACGGCCGCTTCTCCGGCGGCAGCCACGGTTTCGTGGTCGGTCACGTTTCGCCGGAAGCGGCGCGCGGCGGGCCGCTCGCGCTGGTCCGCGACGGCGACCCGATCACGATCGACGCGGTCGAACGCAAGATGACCCTCGAGGTGTCCGAGGCGGAACTCGCCCGACGGCGTGCCGGCTGGGTCGCGCCGCCGCCCTACGCGACGCGCGGCGTGCTCGCCAAGTACGCCGAACTCGTGAGCAGCGCGTCGCTCGGTGCGGTGACCGACCGGCGGCTCGGCGCGGGAAGCGGCACGCCCTGAAACCCGCTCCAATTGCAAGCCTGTGGCGAGTCTATTGAGTTGGCGCAGACCCGCGGGTAAAGTGCCGGCCCGCCCGGGGGTTGCGACGGCTGACCGCCTCTTGTAGTGTCGGTCCCCCCGGGACGCGGGGGCGGGAGCCCCGGGCAGAACTACCTCAAATAACGACCCCACAGCGACGGAGGGGACGTGGCGTACAGTTATTCGATCGACGACCCGGCAAAAAACAGCAAGCGCACGCTCGCGTTCGTCCTGGTCGTCATCATCCACGTGCTGTTCTTCTGGGTGCTGGCCTCGGGCCTCGGCGCCAAGATCGTGGAAGTGGTGACCGGTCCCGTCGAGACCAAGATCATCGAAGAGACGCCCGACGAGGACAAGCCGCCGCCGCCGCCCCCCGAGATCGACACGCCGCCGCCCTACGTGCCGCCGCCCGAGGTGTCGATCGAAATCCCGGTGGACACGGGCCCGACGACGGCCATTTCCAACGTGACCTCGGACCGGCCCGTCGCGGCGCCGGCCCCGGTTGCCGCCGCCCCGGCACCCGTCGCGGAACACGCGGTCGTGCGCGTGCCGCCCTCCACGCAGGGCAAGGGCGCGAAGATCACGCAGCCGGAATACCCGCCGGCTTCGCGCCGCGCCGGTGAAGCCGGCACGGTGACGCTGCAGGTGTTCGTGCTCGAAAACGGCCGGGCCGGCGAGGTCAAGGTCGCCAAGAGCAGCGGCTTCGAGAAGCTCGACGAAGCCGCCGTCAAGGAAGTCCAGCGCAACTGGCGCTTCGTCCCCGGCAAGGAGGACGGCAAGCCGGTCGCGATGTGGCACACGTTCGCCGTCACCTTCCGACTGACGGACTGAGCCGCCGCCACGACTGCCGTCACCGCTCGAGCCCGATTACGCCAGAAGCAAACCGATTCGTTGGAGGAAAGTCCCCATGGCCGCTGAAACCATCGCTGTCGACAACCCGTACGGAATCCAGGCGCTGTGGGCGCAAGGCGACTTCGTCGCCAAGGGCGTCATGGTCCTGCTGGTACTGATGTCCGCCTACTCCTGGTTCATCATCTTCACCAAGTGGTGGGAGCAGAAGCGCCTGCTCGGCCAGGCGGGCGAGGCCGAGAAGAACTTCTGGGCGGCCGACAACATCAAGAACGGCGTCACCAAGCTCTCGGGCAAGGGCAACATCTTCAAGGTGATCGCCTCCGAGGCGATCGATGCCGCCGAGCACCACGACACGCGGCTCACGCAGCAGGTGCCGCTGCACGAGTGGATCGACAACGTGATCGCGCGCGGCGTGG
>CAZRKS010000184.1:0-5282 GCA_964600315.1 uncultured Steroidobacteraceae bacterium
AGAGCACGACCGAGATCACCACGGTGATGGCGAACTGCTTGTAGAGCACGCCGGTCGTGCCGCCGAGGAAGGCGGTGGGCACGAAGACCGCGGCGAGCACCAGCACGATGGCGATCACCGGACCGGAGACCTCGCGCATGGCCGCAAACGCGGCGTCGCGGGCCGAGAGCTGCTTCGCGCGCATGTTCGCCTCGACGGCCTCGATCACCACGATCGCGTCGTCGACCACGATGCCGATCGCGAGCACCATGCCGAACAGCGTCAGCAGGTTGATCGAGAAGCCGAGCAGCGTCATGCCGACGAAGGTGCCGACGATCGACACCACCACGGCCAGCGTCGGGATCAGGGTCGCGCGGAGGTTCTGCAGGAACAGGTAGACCACCAGCACGACCAGCACCACCGCCTCGACCAGCGTCTTGACGACCTCGTCGATGGAAGCCGTGACGAACTTCGTCGAGTCGAGTGAGATCTCGTAGTCGATGCCTTCGGGGAAGTCGGCCTTCAGCCGCTCGAGCGTCTGCCGGACGCCGTCCGCGACCTGCAGGGCGTTCGAGCCCGGCTGCTGGTAGACGGCGATGAACACGGCCGGCTTGCCGTTCAGGCTCGGCCGCATCATGTAGCTCTGCAGGCCTTCCTCGGCGCGCCCGACGTCGCCGAGGCGCACGATCGCCGCGGTGTCGGGGTCCGTGCGCAGGATGATGTTCTCGAACTGCGCAGGCTCGTTGAAGCGGCCTTCCGTGACCACGGGCACCGTGAGTTCCACCGGCTTCGAGGTCGGCGACTGGCCGAGGGAGCCGGCGCCGAACTGCTGGTTCTGCCGCGCGATCGCCTGCTGGATGTCGGTGGGCGTGATGCCGCGGGCCGCCATGCGGTCAGGCCGCAGCCAGATGCGCATGGCGTTGTCGGACGCGCCGAACAGCGACGCCTGGTTGGCGCCCTTGATGCGCTTCACGGCGTCGAGCACGTAGAGGTTGGCGTAGTTCGCGACGTAGTCCACGCCGTAGCGGCCGTCGGGCGCGTAGATCGCGAGCAGCATCATGATGCTGGAGGAGCGCTTCTCGACCCGCACGCCGCCCTTCTGCACGGCGTCCGGCAGCTGCGGCATGGCGATGTTGACGCGGTTCTGCACCTGCACCTGCGCCGTGTCCGGGTCCGTGCCGATCTGGAAATAGACGGTGAGCGTCATGCGGCCGGTCGACGAGCTCGTCGACTGCATGTAGAGCATGTTGTCGGTGCCGTTGACCTGCGTCTCGATCGGCGCCGCGACCGCCTGGGCGACGGTCTCGGCGTCCGCACCCGGGAAAGTTGCCGTGACCGTGACCTGCGGCGGGGCGATGGGCGGGTACTGCTCGACGGGCAGGCCGACGAGCGCCGCGAGGCCGGCGAGCGTCACGACGATCGAGAGGACGCTCGCGAGGATCGGGCGGCGGATGCAGACGTCGGAAATCACGCGGGCACCGGCGGCCGTCAGCCCTGGGCCTGCGCGGCCGCGGGGGCGGCCTGCAGCTGGCCAGGCTCCACGGGTTTGACGGTCACGCCTGGCGCGAGTTTCAGGCCGCCGTCGACCACCACGCGGTCTCCGGCCCGCAGTCCTTCGGAGATCAGCCACTTGTCCTCGGTCAGGGGCCCGACGGTCACCGGCCGGAATTCCGCCTTGGATTCGGCGTCGACGACCCAGACGAAGTTGCCCTGCGGACCCTGCATGACTGCGCGCTGGGGCAGCTCGATGGCGCCGATCCACGTGGCGCCGCCGAGCAGCACCCGCACGAACTGTCCGGGTCGCAGCGTGCCATCCGTGTTTGGCAGTTCGGCACGCACCAGGAAGGTGCCGGTCTCCTTGCTGAACGAGGCCTCGCCGAACGTGACGTGACCCGGTGCCGGGACGACGGTGCCGTCCGCGAGCACCACCTTGACCGTGTAGAGACGGTCCGCCGGGCGCCGCAGCTTCTTCTCCTCGAGCAGCCGCGTGAAGCGCAGCTGCTCGTTCTCGGAGACGCTGAAGTTGACTCGCATCGGGTTGAGCGCCGAGACGTAGGTGAGCAGGCTGTCGGCCCCGGGCGCGATGAAGCTGCCGGGTTGCTTGCGCGCGAAGCTGGTCACGCCCGTGACCGGCGAACGGATGGTCGTGTAGCCGAGATTGATCTCGGCCTGCTGGACGCGCGAGCGGGCGCCCTCGACCGCAGCGACCGCGGCATCACGCGAGCCCTGCGCGTCGTCGAGGTCCTTCTGGCTCAGCGCGTCCTCGGCCGCGAGCGGTCCCACGCGCTTCAGGTTCGCGCTCGCGGTGGCGAGCCGGGCGTTCTGCGCCTGCAGTTCGGCGCGGGCCGCATCGAGCGCCGCCACGAACGGCTTGCGGTCCATCTGGAACAGCACGTCGCCTTTCTGCACCAGACTGCCTTCGTGATAGGCGATGGACTCGAGGAACCCTTCGACCCGCGCGCGGATTTCCACTTCCTGAGAGCTCTCGGTCTCGCCGACGAACTCATTCTCGAAGGGCACGTCCGTGGCCGTGACGGTCATGACGACCGCCGGCACCGCCGGTGCCTGCGCTGGAGCTTCCGCTTTCTGCCGGCCACAACCTGCCATGGCGAAGACACAGAGGATCAGTGCCAGGACTCTCGAGAGCATGCGGCGTCTCCGCGCAACCGGGACGCCGTCTGCGTCCCTCGGAATGTGAAGCGACGAATTATAGCCTGACGCGCTTCAGCGCCTGCTGCCGAGCGTGTCGCGGAGCTTGAAGAGCGCCACCAGTGCGTCGCGCGGGCTGAGGCCGTCGAGGTCCAGGGCGCGCAGCTCATCGATGGCCGCCGCCTCCGCGGGATCGACGGGCGGCAGCAGCAGCAGCTCCTGCTGCGGGGCCGCCGGACGAGCCGTGTGATCGCGCTGCTCGAGTTCCTGCAGGTAGCGCCGGGCCTCGCCGATGACCGACTTCGGGACGCCAGCGAGCCGCGCGACCTGCAGCCCGTAGCTCTGGTTGGCCGGGCCGTCCTTGACCGCGTGCAGGAACACCAGCCGGTCGCCGTGCTCGGTCGCGTCGAGGTGTACGTTGGCGCAGGCGGGCAGTTCGTCCGCGAGCGCAGTCAGCTCGAAGTAGTGCGTCGCGAAGAGCGTGTAGGCGCCGATCTCGCGCCCGATGTGGCGGGCGCAGGCCCAGGCGAGCGACAGGCCGTCGTAGGTGCTGGTGCCGCGACCGATCTCGTCCATCAGCACGAGGCTGTCGGCCGTCGCGTTGTTCAGGATGTTGGCCGCCTCGGTCATCTCGACCATGAAGGTCGAGCGCCCGCCAGCGAGGTCGTCCGCCGCGCCGATGCGCGTGAAGATCCGGTCCACCGGCCCGACGGTCGCGGAGTCCGCCGGTACGTAGCTGCCGATCCCGGCGAGCAGCACGATCAGCGCCGACTGCCGCATGTAGGTCGACTTGCCGCCCATGTTGGGACCCGTGACGACGAGCATGCGCCGTCCTTCGTGCAGCGACAGGTCGTTCGGCACGAACGGCCCGTCGAGGAACTGCTCGACGACCGGATGGCGCCCGCCGCGGATGTCGATGCGCGGTTCGTCGGTGAGTTGCGGCCGCGCGAGCCTGAGCGCAATCGAGCGCTCGGCGAGGTTCGCCAGCACGTCGAGCGAGGCGAGCGCGGCAGCCGTCGATTGCAGTCCGGGCAGCTGCTCGATCAGCTTGTCGAGCAGGGCCTCGTAGAGTTCGCGCTCGCGGGCGAGCGCGCGGTCGCGCGCACCGAGCACGCGGTCCTCGAAGGACTTGAGCTCGTTGGTGATGTAGCGCTCGGCATTCTTCACCGTCTGGCGCCGCACCCAGTCCGGCGGCACCTGCTCGGCCTGGCTGCGGCTCACCTCGATGTAGTAGCCCTGCACGCGGTTGTAGCCGAAGCGCAGGTTCGCAAAGCCGGTGCGCTCGCGCTCGCGCGCCTCGAGTTCGAGCAGCGCCTCGTCGCCGTGCTCGCTGATGCGGCGCAGTTCGTCGAGGTCGGCGTCGAAGCCGGGCGCGACCACGCCGCCGTCGCGCAGCAGGGCGGGCGGCGTCGGAACGAGCGCCGAGGCGAGGAAGGCGTGCACGTCGGGATGCGCGCCCGCCGCGGAGGCGAGCTGGACGAGCAGCGGCGAGTCGACGCCGGCAAGCATCTGCTGCAGTTCCGGCAGGCAGCCGATGGCGTCGCGCAGGCCCGCGAGGTCGCGCGGCCGCGCCGAGCGCAGGGCGACGCGCGCGAGGATGCGCTCGATGTCGCCGACCCGGCGCAGCAGCGAGTGGACTGCCTCGTGCAGGCCGGTGTCGAGAAACGCCTCGATCGCCTGCAGGCGCTGCTCGCGTGGCGCGGTTGGGCGCAGCGGCCGTTGCACCCAGCGGCGCAGCTCGCGGCCACCCATCGCGGTCGCCGTGCGGTCGAGTACGCCGACCAGTGTGCTGTCGGTCCGGCCGGAGAGACTGCTGTCGAGCTCGAGGTTGCGCCGCGTCGCGGCGTCGAGCAGCAATGCCTCGTCGCGTTCCTCGCAGCGGATGCCGCGCAGGTGGGGCAGCGCCGATTTCTGCGTGTCGCGCACGTATTGCAGCAGGCAGCCGGCCGCACCGATGGCGAGCCGCTTGCCGGCGAGCCCGAAGCCGGCGAGGTCGCGGGTGCCGAACTGTTCGCCGAGCTGTCGCTCGGCGCTCGCGGCGTCGAAGTGCCACGGCGGGCGCTGGCGCACGCAGGCGCTCGAGCCCGGCGGCAGGCGGTGCGGGGCGTCCTCGGCGACGAGCAGCTCCGCCGGCCGCAACCGCTCGAGTTCCGCGGCGAGCGCTTCTGCGCCCTTGGCCTCGAGCGCGTGGAAGCGGCCACTCGACAGCTCGAGCCACGCGAGTCCGAAACGGTCGGCGGCGGTGCCGAGCGCGACCAGCAGCGTGTCGCGCCGTTCCTCGAGCAGCGCGTCGTCGGTGACCGTGCCCGGCGTGACGACGCGCACCACCCGCCGCTCCACCGGCCCCTTCGATTTCGCCGGATCGCCGATCTGTTCGCAGATCGCGACGGACTCGCCTCGACGCACCGCGCGAGCGAGGTACGTGTCGACGGTCTGCACCGGGACGCCGGCCATCGGGATCGGCTCCCCGCCGGACTGGCCGCGCGCGGTGAGCGTGATGTCGAGCACGCGGGCGGCCCGTCGCGCGTCCTCGAAGAAGAGCTCGTAGAAATCGCCCATGCGGTAGAAGAGCAGCACGTCCGGGTGCTGTGCCTTGATGCGCAGGTACTGCTGCATCACGGGCGAGTGTCCAGCGAAGCGCTCGTCCGGAACCG
>CAZRKS010000185.1:0-5279 GCA_964600315.1 uncultured Steroidobacteraceae bacterium
GGCGGGCAGCCCGGCACCTTGATGATCGGCTTGTCGGTGATCACCTTGTGGATCGGCGTGGCGCGCGTCGGGTTCGGCTTCGCGGCCTGCACGCAGCCCCACGAAGCGCACGAGCCCCACGCGATGATCGCGGCGGAATCGGCGGCAACTTCCTTCAGGCGCTCGACGAACGGCCGCCCGGTCGGGATGCAGTACATGCCGTCGTCGGCGAGCGGCGGGTTGCCTTCGACCGCGAGGATGAACTGGCCCTTGTAGTCGCGGCGGATGTCCTCGATGCACTGCTCGGCCTGGTGGCCCGCGGCCGCCATGATCGTGTCGTCGTAGTCGAGCGAGATCATCGACAGGATCACGTCCTTCGCCAGCGGGTGCGCCGAGCGGATGAAGCTCTCGGTGCAGCAGGTGCACTCGAGCCCGTGCATCCAGATCACCGGCACGCGCGGCTTCGTCTCGAGCGCGTGGGCGATGCGCGGCGCGAAGGCCGGGGCGAGCCCCATCGACGCCGCGCTCAGCGAGCAGAACTTGAGGAAACTGCGCCGGGAGATCCCCTGACGCCGGATGAGTTCGTAGAAGGTCTCGGTTCGACGCATGACGCGCTCCCAGTGCTTGGTTGTCTCGTCAGGGAGCGGCGGAACCGGCCTCTAGCCCCCCCGCCGCCGGCCCTGGCACCTGCCCGGGACACGCGCCCTGTGGAAGCGCCGCCCGGCCTCGATCACGCCAGCGGAATGCTCTTCCCCGAGTGCACGAAGGATCAATCGTAGATCTACTTAGGGTCAGCGGAAGATGCCGCGTTCGAGGATCGTTCCCTGGCCCACCGGACGGCCGAGCGTGAGCCAGACGCTCCAGGTCTCCTTCGACGTGCCGCCCAGGCCGAGGGTCATCGGCCCGACCGGCGTGCGGCCCACCAGGTAGACCGAACCGCCGTAGATGGGCTCGAGCTCCGGGTCGGCCAGCACGGTGCCGTGCGCCACCCAGTTGGCAATCTCGCCGGTTTCGAGCTGGGCGCCCAGGTAGACCGCCTCGCCGCGCAGGGTCTGCAGGTCGGCGAGCTTCCAGAGGTAGCTGCCACTCAGGGTCCAGTACTCCGGCGCGCGGTACTCGGCGAGCTGCAGGCCCGGGAAGCTGCCGGGTCCGCCGAGGGTGAAGTAGCGGTCGACGGGCAGGTCGCTGCCGAGATTGGAGCCCCCGGCTCCGGTGACCCAGACCACGTCGTCGCCAACCGGGACGGCGAGGCGGGCACCGGCCTCGATCCGGCGCCAGTCGCGGTCCGAGCCGAGCGAGCCGCTCGCGTCGTAGTACTCGAGCGCGGCCACGACGCCGCGCGTCGGGGAGAACGGCTCGTCGCGCGAATCGTAGGTGGCCTGCGCGACGAGGCCCGCATCCGTCGTATCCACCTCAGGGAACAACGACGGCCCGGTGTCCACGGTCACCTTGCGCTTGGAGTAGAGGTAACCGGCCCGCACCTGCGCCGTGTGGCCGCCGTTGAAGCCGAGGTCGAACTGGCCGCCGACGTCCTGGAACAGGTAGTTCGCGACCCGCTCGCCCTGGAAATACAGGTATTCCCAGTTCTGCCGGGCGAAGAAGTCGGGCTCGACGAAGAAGCGCTGGGCGACGTCGAGCGGCTGGTAGAGGCTCGAGGTGAAGAAGTTGCTGAAGCCGAGCTGCAGTTCGTTCCTCCACTGCAGGCCGAGCGAGTTCAGCCAGCGGCGTTCCTGCTTGGCGTAGATCACGAAACCGTTGTCACCGGCTTCCGAGGCGTACAGGCCGAGATCGAACTTGAGGTAGTTCGGGCCCCAGCTCTTTTCCTTCGGCAGCCACGTGAGCGTCGGGTTCGCCGCCTCGCCCTCGAACTTGTAACCCACGGTCTCGAGATCCTCCACGGCGGACATCGCGCGGGCCTGCTCGCTGATGGTCTGGTTGCTCACGACGTCGCCGGGCCGGACGCTGGTCAGCGTCGAGAGATACTCCGGGTTGACGTGCTCGAGGCCCTCGAAGCGGACGCCGGCGAGCCGCGCCTCGATGTTCTGGCTCGAAGTCACGCGCTGGCGCCAAGCCGTGTACTCGGCGCGCGGCACGGCGTAGCGCCGGAGCTGGTCCGCAACCGCCTTTGCGGCCTGCTCGCCGAGCGGGATCGTCTCCGGTACGCGCGTGAAGTCCGCGGTGCCGATGTCGCCCACGTGCACGTCGACGCGCACGTCGCCCGGCTTCAGGGTCTGCAGCTGCAGCTCGACGTTCGCCTCGAGCATGACGTCCATGGCGCGGCCGGCGAGCTGGGTCGCGGTCTGGAGCTTGTCGGGGGTCGTCGGCTGCTTGACGAGGTTCACCGCGATCACGACGTCCGCGCACAGCTTGCGGGCGACGTCGATCGGCAGGTTCCGCACCATGCCGCCGTCGTTCAGGATGTACGGGTCGATGTGCACCGGAGCGAACGCGCCCGGGATCGCCATGCTGGCGCGCATCGCCATCGCGAGGTCGCCGCGGTCGAGCACCACCATCTGCCCGGTCACCATGTCGGTCGCGACCGCGCGGTAGGGAATCGGCAGCTGGTCGAAGTTCGACACTCCGCGCGCCTTCGCCACGTAGCTGCGCAGCAGGTCGTCGATGCCGCTCGTGTTGACGAGGCCGCCCGGCATGATGACCTTGCCGTCGCGCAAGCCCATGTCGAGGTCGTTGCTGTAGGTCACGCCGGCGCGCTTCTGCTCGATCGGCTCCTTCTCCCAGAGGCCGACGCCGCCGACGACCTTCGGCCAGTCGATGCCGACCATGAACGTCTCGAGGTCCTTCGCCGGGATGCCCGAGGCGTAACCGCCCGCGACCAGCGCCCCCATGCTGGTGCCCGCGATGCAGTCGACCGGCACGTTGAGTTCCTCGAGCACCTTGAGCACGCCGACGTGTGCGCCGCCCTTCGCGCCGCCGCCCGCCAGCACGAGGCCGACGCGTGGGCGACTCGTGCCGTCGGCGGCCACGGCTGCGGTCGCCGCAAGCAGGCTGGTCGCGAGCACGATCAGGGTGCGGCGAAGGACGGAAGAGTTTCGGTGCATGTCAGGCTCCTCGCAGGGGACGGCGCTGCCGGCCGTCCGCGTCGAAATTGGCGGGATCGAGCCACGCACGGAACGCGGCCTCCCGTTCCGGCCACTCGGCGTCGATGACCGAGTACCAGGCGGTGTCGCGGTTGCGGCCCTTGTAGACGACGGCCTGGCGGAAGATACCCTCGAAGCGGAACCCGAGCCGCTCTGCGGAGCGCCGCGAAGCCGCGTTGAGCGCGTCGCACTTCCACTCGTAGCGCCGGTAGCCCAGTTCGAAGGCGTGCCGCATCATCAGGTACATCGCCTCGGTGGCCGCCCGCGTGCGCTGCAGGAGCGGCGAGTAGGCGATGTGCCCGACCTCGATCAGGCCGTTCGCCGGATCGATCCGCAGATACGAGGCCACGCCGGCCGCGCGGCCGGAGGCCGCGTCCACGATCGCGAAATAGAGCGGGTCGAGGGAGTCCTCCCGGGCCTCGAGCCAGGCCGCGTACTCGGCGAGCGTCGCGAACGGCTCGTTGAACAGGTAGGTCCACATGCGGCCTTCGCGGTCGAGCGAGTTCGCCGCGAAGAGGTCCGCGGCGTGCCGGCCGACGTCCAGCGGCTCGAGGTGGCAGTAGCGGCCGGCGAGCGGCGCGCGCTGCGGCGGCGGCGGCGGCCGCCAGCCGGGCACCGGCGGGCCGACGGGCTGGCCGAATTCGTTCATCACGCGCTCCTCGCCCGCGCCGCCGGCGCATCGTTGAACTGCAGCGCCGCGAGGCGCCCGTACAGCTCGCTGCTCCGCACGAGCTCGCCGTGCGTGCCCTGCGCGACGATGCGTCCGTGGTCCATCACGACGATGCGGTCGGCGGCGAGCACGGTCGCGAGGCGGTGCGCGATGATGATCGTCGTGCGCTCGCGCATCAGCTGCTCGAGCGCGGCCTGCACGAGTCGCTCGCTCTCGGCGTCGAGCGCGCTCGTGGCCTCGTCGAGCAGCAGTATCGGCGGATCGCGCAGGATCGCGCGCGCGATCGCGATGCGCTGGCGCTGGCCGCCCGACAGCCGCGTGCCGCGCTCGCCGAGGAACGTGTCGTAGCCCTCCGGCAGCCGGCGGATGAAATCGTCGGCGGCGGCCGCGCGGGCCGCGGCCTCCACTTCGTCGTCGCGCGCATCCGGCCGGCCGTAGCGGATGTTCTCGCGCGCGCTCGCCGCGAACAGCACCGTGTCCTGCGGCACGAGTCCGATGCGCCCGCGCACGGCCCGCGGATCGGCGGTCGCGATGTCCACGCCGTCGATTCGGATACGTCCCTGTGCCGGGTCGTAGAACCGCAGCAGCAACTGGAAGGTCGTGCTCTTGCCCGCGCCCGAGGGCCCGACGAAGGCCACCGTCTCGCCCGGCCGCACCGTGAGGTCGAAGCTGTCGAGCGCCGTCGATTCCGGTCGCGACGGATAGCGGAAGGTCACGCCCTCGAAGCGGATCTCGCCGCGTCCCGGCGCTGGCAGTGCGACGGGGCGCTCGGGCGCGACGATCGCTGGCACCGCGCCCTCGAGTTCGACGAGCCGCTCCATCGCGCCCGCCGCGCGCTGCACCTCGCCCCACATCTCGGAGAGCGAGGCCGCGGCGATCGCCACGTACACGGCGTAGACGAGGAACTGGCCGAGCTGGCCGCCGGTCATCTCGCCGCGCACCACCGCGTGGGCTCCCGTCCACAGCACGAAGGTGATGGCGCCGAAGACCAGCGTGACGGCGATCGCGGTGAGCGTGGAGCGGGTTCGGGTGCGCCGCACTGCCGTCTGGAACGAGTCCTCGACCGCAGCGGCGAACCGGCGGGAGTTGACGTCCTCGAGGGTGAACGCCTGCACCGTCTGGATGGCGTTCAGCGTCTCGTCGGCGATGCCGCTGGTGTCGGCGATGCGGTCCTGCGAGGTGCGCGACAGCGTGCGCACGCGCCGTCCCAGCACGATCAGCGGCACCAGCACCACGGGCATGAGCAGGACGATCATCGCGGTCAGCTTCGGGCTGGTGACGACGAGCATCGCGAGGCTGCCGACGAGCGAGATCGCCGAGCGCAGGGTGATGCTCAGGTTCACGCCGGCGATGGACTGCACGAGCGTGGCGTCCGCCGTCAGCCGCGACAGCACCTCGCCGATGCGCGTGACCTCGAAGAAGCCCGGGTCCATGCGGATTACGCGCGCGTAGACGGCTGCGCGCAGGTCCGCCACCACGCGCTCGCCGAGCCAGGTGACGAGGTAGAAGCGCAGCGCGGCGAACACGCCGAA
>CAZRKS010000186.1:0-5276 GCA_964600315.1 uncultured Steroidobacteraceae bacterium
AAGACCCACACCAAGCTCGCGCTCGTGGTGCGTCGCGAGGGCGACGGCCTGCGCAGCTACGCGCACGTCGGCACCGGCAACTACCACGTCAAGACGGCGCGGATGTACACGGACTTCGGGCTCTTCACCTGCGACCCGGCCATCACCCGCGACGTCGTCAACCTGTTCCACCACCTCACGGGCTACTCGCGCGACCCCGGGTTCGCGGAACTGCTGGTGGCGCCGCTCGACATGCGCGAGCGCTTCCTCGAGCGCATCCGGCGCGAGATCGGGCACCAGCGCGCGGGACGGCCGGCGCGCATCGTCGTCAAGGTCAACCAGCTCGAGGACCGGCCGGTGTGCGAGGCGCTGGTCGAGGCTTCACGGGCGGGTGTTCCCGTCGACCTGATCGTGCGCGGGTTCTGCTGCCTGCGGCCCGGCGTGCCGGGCTGGACGGACAACGTGCGCGTGCGCTCGATCGTCGGGCGGTTCCTCGAACACGGCCGGCTGTTCCACTTCGCCAATGGCCAGATGGACCCGCTCGACGGCGAGTTCCTGATCGGCTCGGCGGACTGGATGGACCGCAACCTGTCGCGGCGCGTCGAGGCGGTGACGCCCGTCGGGTCGCGCGCGCTGCGCGAGCGGCTGTGGGAGGTGCTGCAGGTGCAGCTCGAGGACCGGCGCAATGCCTGGCAGATGCAGTCGGACGGCCGCTACGTGCGGCTCGAGGCCGAGGCCGATGCCTCGGAGGTTGCGCGCGACGGCACCCACGTCACCTTGATGAAGCGGACGCGGGCGCGACTGCGCCGCTGACCCTGGTCAGGGGTGGCCCGTCTCCTCGTCGGTCTCGTAGCGGATCCCGGTGACGACGTAGGTGCGTCGCCCGCCCGGCACGTCCACGCTGAACTCCTCGTCGAGACGGCGCCGCATGAGGGCGCGTGCGAGCGGCGAGTCCATGCTCACATAGCGGCGCGCAGGGTCGATCTCGTCGGGGCCGACGATGCGCAGTTCCGTGACCGCCCCGGACTCGTCCTCGAGGCTCACCCAGGCGCCGAAGAAGACGCGCGTGCGGTCGTCGGGCGGGCGGCTGACCACGACCAGCCCCTCGAGCCGTTGCCGCAGGAAACGCACCCGCCGGTCGATCTCCCGCAGCTGCTTCTTGCCGTAGATGTACTCGGCGTTCTCCGAGCGGTCGCCCTGCGCGGCCGCCGCGGCGACGGCCCGCGTGACCTGCGGGCGCTCGATGCGCCACAGGCGGTCCAGCTCTGCGCGCAGCCGGCGCGCGCCCTCGGCGGTGGCGAATTTCGAGCCGGCCGGGGCGGATTTCCGGTACCGCGTCATGTTTCCGCAAGCTCGCGGCGGGCGGGCCCCGATGTGTGCGTGGCGTCACGGTCCGGGCGTCTGCTCATCGGTAGCGTGCCCCGCCATGAGCATCAAGTACTACGCGCACTTCCTGGTGGACGAGCCGGACCCGCGCGGCCTGCAGGAATACCGCGGCATCGTCGAACTCGACGGCCGGCCGCGGCAGGGCCGCGAGCTGCGCGAGGCGACGCGGATCATCGCCCGCAACATGGGCCGTCCCGCGCGCGAGGTGAAGGTGCTGCAGTGGTCGCGCCTGCACTGAACGGCTGAACCGATCCCCTAGCGGACTTTTCCCTTCCCTTCGACCAAAGTCCGCTACTCGACCCCGGGCCCCAAGCCCGGGGTCCTTTTTTTCCGCCGCGCTCACCGCGCGCCGATCCGGAGCGCCGCCGTCGCGATGCGCACCTCGATCAGGAAGCTGAGCAGCGCGCCGACCAGCGCGACCATCGCCAGCACGAACAGCACCGCGACGTAGACCGCGAGCGACAGCGGGACGAACGTGCTGGCGAACAGCAGCGCGACCACCAGGGCCACGAGCAGCGCCGCGATCGTCGACAGCGTGATCGAGGCGTTGATGAACCGGGCACGGCGCGACGCGATCCGGAGCTTGCCGACCGCCACGCCGTGGTCGGGCGCGGTCGCCTGCCGCAGGCTGTCCTCCACCTTGCGGGCATGGTCCACGATGCGCGCGAGGCGATTGGTGAGCACGCCGAGCAGCACTCCGATGCCCGAGAGCAGGAACACCGGGGCGAGGGCGAGCTGGATCGCGTGGGCGATGTCGACGACCTGGATACCGTCCATGCGCGCATTCTATTCGACGCCGCTGCGGCGATTGCGGCCGGTGCGCGCGGCGCGCAACATCGCGCGGTCCGGTTCGCGCCCATGTCGTTCAAGGATCACTTCTCGCGGCAATCCGCCGCCTACAGCCGCTTCCGGCCCGGGTACCCGCCGGAGCTGATCGCGTGGGTGGCCGCGCAGGCCCCCGATCGACGCGTGGCCCTCGACTGCGCGACCGGCAGCGGACAGGCCGCCGTGGCCCTGGCCGCCCATTTCGCGAACGTGATCGCGATCGACGGCAGCGTCGAGCAATTGCGCAGTGCGGTCCCGCATCGATGCGTCGCCTACGTCGCGGCCACGGCGGAGCGGTTGCCGCTCGCGGGTCGCTGCGCCTCGCTCGTGGCCGCGGCCCAGGCGGCTCACTGGTTCGACTTCGACCGCTTCCACGCCGAGTGCCGCCGGGTGCTGGTGCCGGGCGGGGTGGTCGCCGCCTGGACCTACAGCCTGTTCCGCGTCGATCCGCGCGTGGACGCGGTCGTCGATCGCTTCTACGAAGCGGAAGTCGGCCCGTTCTGGCCAGCGGAGCGGCGATACGTCGAGGAAGCGTATCGGACGCTGCCGTTTCCGTGGCGCGAGGAACCCGCGCCGTCATTTGCTCTCGAGTCGGACTGGGACCTCGGGCAGGTGGTGGGATACGTCGGGACCTGGTCGGCGGTGCAGCGCTACCGTGAACGGGTCGGCCGCGACCCGCTGCCGGAGTTGCGCAGCCGGCTGCTCGAAGCCTGGCCCGCGGGCACCGTCCGTCGCCTGCGCTGGCCGATCCACCTGCGTCTCGGGCGGGCCTGAATCCTCTATACTGCGCGCCCTCGCGGCCGCCGCGCCCTGCGGCGCCGCCATCCCGTTTCGAGGAGCCGAGCCCCATGCGCTGGTCGTTGCCCCTGGCCTTTCTGCTCACCTGTGCCGCGCAGGCGGCGACTCCCCCCGTCCCGCCGGCGCGCGTGTCGGGCATCACCCTCGCGAACTTCGATCGCAGCGTCCGGCCGCAGGACGACCTCTACCGGTTCGTGAACGGCACCTGGCTCGAGAAGACGCCGATCCCGGCGGATCGATCCAACTACGGCACGTTCTCCATCCTGCAGGACAACGTCGAGCGCAACCTCAGGGCGATTGCCGAGGGCGCAGCGGCGACCCCGGGCGCCAGGGGCAGCGACACGCGGCGCGTCGGCGGGCTGTTCGCGAGCTACATGGACGTCGCGGCCGTCGAGCGCGCCGGGCCGGCGGCCTTGCACACGGAACTCGCCGCGATCGACGCGATCGCCGACCTGAACGGCCTCGTCGACTATTTCGGGCGCACGCAGCTGCGCTACGTGTCGGCGCCGCCGGGCATCGAGAACTTCGGCGCCGCCGCGCCGCTCGTCGCCACCGTGAACGCCGATGCGCGGCAGCCCGGCGTGAACGTCCTCTATGTCGACCAGTTCGGCCTCGGCATGCCCGATCCCGACTATTACCTGAAGAAGGAAGGCCGCTTCGCCGAGGTGCGCGGCCAGTACGAGAGCTACCTGCGCGAACTGCTGAGCCTGGCCGGGCGCGATGGCGCCGCCGCCTCCGCGAGCGCGGTACTGGAACTCGAGACGCGGCTCGCGGGCGCGCAATGGCCGAAGGTCGACCTGCGCGACCCGGACAAGGTCTACAACCCGTACGATCCCGCAGCCGCGGCGGCGCTCACGCCGGGCTTCGACTGGTCGCGCTGGCTCGCCGCCGCCGGGCTGCCTCCGCAGCCGAAGCTCGTCATCGGTCAGCCGAGCTACTTCAAGGCGTTCGCGACCGCGCTCGGCGAGGTGCCGCTCGCCACGTGGAAGGACTACCTGCGCGTGCGCGTCCTCGACGACTGCGCACCGCTCATGGGCGGCAAGTTCGAGCTGGCGGCGTTCGGCTTCCGCGAACAGGCGCTCGCCGGCGTCGAGGAGATGCGTCCACGCTGGAAGCGCGGGCTGCAGCAGGTCGAGTTCGTGCAGGGCGACGCCCTGGGTCGCCTCTACGTGGCGAAGCACTTCCCGCCGCAGGCCAAGGAGCACATGAAGGTGCTGGTCGGCAACCTGCTCGCCGCGTTCGGTTCGTCGATCGACGAACTCGAGTGGATGGGACCGGCGACGCGCCAGGCGGCCCACGCGAAGCTCGCGAAGTTCACGGTCAAGATCGGTTACCCGGACCAGTGGCCCGGGCTCGAGGACGTGACGATGGCGAGCGACGACCTGGTCGGCAACGTCATGCGCTCACGCGCGGCGAAACGCCGCCATGAGTTCGGCACCGTCGGGCAGCCCGTCGATCGCAGCAAATGGGAGATGACGCCGCAGACCGTCAACGCCTACTACAACCCGCTCGCCAACGAGATCGTGTTCCCCGCCGCCATCCTGCAGCCGCCGTTCTTCGACCTGCGAGCCGACGACGCGGTGAACTACGGCGGGATCGGCGCCGTGATCGGGCACGAGATCAGCCACGGCTTCGACGACCAGGGTCGCAAGTTCGACGGCGATGGCACGCTGCGTGACTGGTGGACGGGCGACGACAACGACAAGTTCCGGGCCCGCGCCGGACGGCTCGTCGGCCAGTACTCGGCCTTCAGCCCGATGCCCGGCATGAACCTGAAGGGCGACCTCACGCTCGGCGAGAACATCGGCGACCTGTCCGGGCTCGCGGTCGCCTACCGGGCCTACCGTCGCTCGCTCGGCGCCGGCACCGCTGCGGAGATGGACGGTTTCTCCGGCGACCAGCGCTTCTTCATCGGCTGGGCGCAGATCTGGGCGCGCAAGTACCGCGACGACGAGCTGCGCAAGCGCCTGCTCACCGATCCGCACAGTCCGTCCGAGTACCGCGTGAACGGCATCGTGCGCAACATGCCGCCGTTCGACCGCGCGTTCCAGGTCGAGCCGGGCGACAAGCTCTACCTGCCGCCGGCCGAGCAGGTGCGGATCTGGTGATTCTGCGGGAGCGCCCCATAATGACGCGCGGAGACGCGTCACCCGTCACGTCCGAGGAGGTCAGCCGATGCGTGCCTTGAAGATTGCCGCGATCGCCGTTGCGAGCCTGTTGCTGTCGGCCTGTGGCTACAACACCCTGCAGGTGCAGGACGAGCAGGTGAAGTCCGCCTGGTCCGAGGT
>CAZRKS010000187.1:0-5268 GCA_964600315.1 uncultured Steroidobacteraceae bacterium
GGTCGTCGGGCGCTACGCCCATGGCCAGATCACCATCGTCGACCGGCTGCGCGAGACGGTGCGGCTCGCGGCCGGCCTCGATGACCGGGACCGGCTGAACCGCGAAGCCACCGGCCGCGCGCTCGCCTGCCTCGAGCGATTCGGGCAGCGGCTGCGGGACGTGCGGGCCGAGCGCGTCCGCGTCGTCGGCACCAACACGCTGCGCAAGGCGAAGCGCAAGGGGGCGTTCCTCGACCAGGCCCGCGAGGCGCTCGGTCATCCCATCGAGATCATCTCCGGCGTCGAGGAAGCGCGCCTCATCTATCTCGGCGTCGCGCACACGACGCCGAGCGAAGGCGGGCACCGGCTCGTGATCGACATCGGCGGCGGCAGCACCGAGCTCATCATCGGCGAGGGCTTCGCGACGCGCCGGCTCGAGAGCCTGTACATGGGCTGCGTCAGCATGACGGCGAGCCACTTCGCCGACGGCGACGTCACCGAGAAGCGCTTCAAGCGCGCACGCACGGCGGCCCAGCTCGAATTCGAGCCCGTGATGGCGCGCTTCCGCCGCTCGGAGTGGGACACGGCCTTCGGCGCCTCGGGCACGATGCGCTCGGTGAGCGACGTGCTGCTCGCGCGGGGCGCGCCGAACGGCAACATCGCGCGCGACGGCGTCGACTGGCTGGTAGAGGAATGCCTGCGGGCGGGCAACGTCGCGCGCCTGAAGCTGCCCGGGCTCGCCGCGGACCGCCAGGAGATCCTGCCCGGCGGACTCGCGATCATCGCCGCGGCGTTCGACATGCTCGGCATCGAGTCGCTGCGCGTCGCCGAGGGTGCGCTGCGCGAGGGGCTGCTCTACGACCTCGTCGGCCGTCTCACGGACGAGGATGCGCGCGTGCGCAGCGTGCGCTCGATGGAGGAGCGGTTCCACGTCGACAAGGTCCAGGCCGATCGCGTCGAGGCGACCGCACTCGCGTTCCTGAGGCAGGTGCGCGAGCCCTGGGGGCTGCAGGAGCCGTTCGCCGAGCTCGTGCTGCGCTGGGCCGCGCGCCTGCACGAGATCGGGCTCGACATCGCGCACGCGCACTATCACCGTCACGGCGCCTACCTGCTGCAGCACGCCGACCTGCCGGGCTTCCCGCGCGAGGAGCAGCGGCTGCTCGCGGTTTTGGTGGGAGGGCACCGCCGCAAGCTGAATCGCGACCTGCACGAGGATCTCGTGCCCCCGTGGCACGCCAAAGCGGAGTTGCTGGTCGTGCTGCTCAGGCTCGCGGTGCTGCTGCATCGCGGCCGCGGCCCGCGCTCACTGCCCGAGATCAATCTCGTGGCACGTGGCCGGTCGCTCGAGGTGACGTACCCGAAGGGCTGGCTCGCCGAGCACCCGCTGACCGCTGCCGACCTCGAACAGGAAGCCGATTACCTGCGCGCCGGAGGCTTCCGGTTGCGCGCGGCCTGAGCGCCCGCAGGCGCGCTCAGCGGCTGGCGAGGCGCTGATCCGCGGCGCGGCCGCTGGTGAGTTCGAGTTGCGCGAGCGTGACCTCGGCCTGCGCGTTGAACTCGGCCAGGTACTGCGCGGGCACTTCCGTGCGCGGCAGCGGAATGGTCGTCGGGTCCTTCGGCGCGTCCTTGATCCGGTATTCGTAGTGCAGGTGCGGGCCGGTGGCCGCGCCCGTCATGCCGACGTAGCCGATCGTGTCGCCCTGCGTGACGTTGCGGCCCACGCGCAGCGCCTTCGCGAAGCGCGCCATGTGCCCGTAGACCGTCGTGATCCCCTTGCCATGGTCGATCTCGACGACGTTGCCATAGCCGCCCTTGCGCCCGGCGAACACCACGCGCCCGCTGCCGGCCGCCCAGATCGGGGTGCCGGTCGGCGCGGCGTAGTCCGTGCCCTTGTGCGCGCGCACGATGCCGAGGATCGGGTGCAGGCGGTGCGGGTTGAAGCCGGAGCTGATGCGCGTGAAGTCGAGCGGCGCGCGCAGGAACGCCTTGCGCATGCCCTTGCCTTCAGGCGTGAAGTAGCCCTCGATCGCGCCGTCCTTCGACTGGAACCATACGGCGCGATGCGTCTTGCCCTGGTTAACAAACTCGGCGGCGAGCACGCGCCCGTCGCTCACGTAACGGCCGTCCTGGAACTTCTGCTCGTAGAGCACGCCGAACTCGTCGCCCGCGCGCAGGTCGAGTGCGAAGTCGATGTCCCAGCCGAAGATCTGGTTGGCGAGCGTCATGATCGTGCGCGACGACATGCCCGCCTTCTGGCCCGCCGCGAACAGCGAAGAGGTGATGCGCGCGCGTTTGCCGACGAGCTCGGACTCGAGCGGGTTCTCGATGTAGTTCACTGCGTAGCCGTCGCCCGCGCGCGCCACCGAGAGCGTGAGCGTGTTGCTGATGCGGCGGTTCAAGGACTGCAGCACGCCGTCGGCGTGCACCAGCGTGATGATGTCGCCGGGGCGCACGAGGTCGAGCGCGCGGCGCACCTCGGGACGCGCGCGCAGTTCGGCGAGCGTGTCCATGTCGAGGCCGATCGTGCGGAAGATCTGGTCGAGCGTGTCCTCGCGATGCACCGTCACTTCGACGCGATCGGGACCGTCGTCGACCGTCGCGGTCGACTGCACGAGCGCGGTGAGATCGAGGGTTGCCGGCGTCTCGACGGTCGGTCCGCGCATCAGCGCATAGATGACTGCGGCGGCGAGGAGGGGAAAGGACGTGCCGGCGACGAGCCAGTTGCGGCGACCGGCGACGCCGGCGGCCGTGAGGCCGGGCCGGGTCCTGCGAATTTCGGTTGGCGACAAGGCGGCACCCTTGCGAAAATTTGCGCGTAAGGTAGTTGCGGGAACGCCACAAGTCAACGCTTCGATGAAAATTTTTTCGAGTCGATACAGATGCTTGCAGGGCGCGTGACGAAACTGTGACGCCGGGCCCGAAGGGCGGCCGATTGCCTGCCCGCGGCGAAGCCCCTACAGTCCGGCGGCTTCGTCTCTTGCCGAGTGACCGAACCCGATGCTTCCCGCCGCCGAACAACTCGCCGAACTCCGCCGCGGCACCGCCGAGATCCTGCTCGAGTCCGACCTCGAGAAGAAGTTGAAGACGGGGCGCCCGCTGCGCATCAAGGCCGGTTTCGACCCGACGGCACCCGACCTGCACCTCGGTCATACCGTGCTCATCAACAAGATGGCGCTGTTCCAGCGACTCGGGCACGAGGTGATCTTCCTGATCGGCGACTTCACCGGGCTCATCGGCGACCCGACGGGACGCAATGCGACGCGCCCGCCGCTCACGCCCGAGGACGTGCAGGCGAACGCCGCGACCTACGAGGCGCAGATCTTCAAGATCCTCGACCCGCGGCTGACGAAGGTGGACTTCAATTCGCGCTGGATGAGCGCGATGAACGCAGCAGGGCTCATCCAGCTCGCCGCGAAGCACACCGTGGCGCGCATGCTGGAGCGCGACGATTTCGCCAAGCGTTACCGGGCGGGGCAGGCGATCGCGGTCCACGAATTCCTGTACCCGCTCGTGCAGGGCTACGACTCGGTGGCGCTCCGCGCCGACGTCGAACTCGGCGGCACGGACCAGAAGTTCAACCTGCTGGTCGGGCGGCAGCTGCAGGAAGCCTACGGGCAGGAGCCGCAGGTGGTGATGACGATGCCGCTGCTCGAGGGGCTCGACGGCGTCAACAAGATGTCGAAGTCGCTCGGCAACTACATCGGCATCACCGAGCCCGGCGACGAGATGTTCGGCAAGTTGATGTCGATCTCGGACGATCTCATGTGGCGCTATTTCGAGCTGCTCTCGTTCCGCCCGAATGCCGACATCGCGCGGCTGCGCGACGAGGTCGCAGGCGGGCGCAATCCGCGCGACGTGAAATTCGAACTCGGCGTGGAGATCGTCGACCGCTTCCACGGCGCCGGCGCGGGCGGCCGGGCTCGCGACGCCTTCGTCGCGCGCTTCCAGCAGGGTGCGCTGCCCGAGGACATGGCCGAGCTGACGCTCGAGGCCGGGGCGGAAGGCCTCGGCATCGCGAACCTGCTGAAGGGCGCAGGGCTCGTGCCGAGCACCAGCGACGCGTTCCGGCAGCTGAAGCAGGGCGCGGTGAAAGTGGACGGCGAGCGGGTGGAGGACGGTTCGCGGAAGTTCGCGGCGGGCGCGACCCATGTCTTCCAGGTCGGCAAGCGGCGGGTGGCGCGCGTCACCCTGAAGCCCTAGGAGTCCTGGCGCCGGGAGTTCCAGGGACTCGTCGGGACGCCCGCGAAGAGCGATAATGCGAATGAGACCTGTCCTCGTTGAACGCCTGAAACCCCAGGCAGCCGCGCAACGATGAGACGCAGGCCGCATCGGAGCGGGCCGCCGCCGGAGGTGCGCGATGAGCCTCTTCACGCAAGCTTGTCCGTGGTATGTGGCGGGCCCATTGCTCGGGCTGCTGGTCGCGGGCCTGCTCTGGGCCGTCAATAGGCCGCTCGGCGCGCTCGGCGGCTACGTCGACGCGGTGCAATGGGCAGCCGCGCCCGGCGACGGTCCGTCGTGGCGCGTTTTCTTCCTGGTCGGTGTCGCCATCGGCGGATGGCTGTCGAGCGTCGCATCCGGCCTCGCGCCGCCGACGTTCGACTATGGAACGTTCAACGCGTCGTTCGGGGCGACGCTCGGCACCGGCGGAGTCGTACTCTTTGTCGCCGGTTCGCTGATCGGCTATGGAGCGCGACTCGCCGGTGGCTGCACGTCCGGTCATGGCATGTGCGGCGTGGCCCTGGGGTCCCCGGCGAGCATCGTGGCGACGATGACCTTCATGGCGACGGCCGTCGCGGTGACGAACCTCCTCGTGAGCGGATGGGGGGTGCCCTCGTGAAAACCATCGGCCTGCTGTTCGGGGTGGGGTTCGGCTTCGTGCTCGGCTGGGCGCGACTCACCGACTACGACGTCATCCATCGCATGCTGCTGCTGCGCGAGCCCGACGTCTTCCTGATGATGGGGCTGGCAACCGCCACCGCGGCCGTCGCGGTCAGGCTGTTGCGCCTCGCCGGCGCCCACGCGCTGGTCGGGCGCATGCCGGTCACGTGGCAGACGGCGCGCGCGACACGGGCGCACGTGGCAGGCAGCCTGTTGTTCGGCACCGGCTGGGCACTGGCGGGGACCTGTCCCGGGCCGGTCGCTGCGCAACTCGGCCGCGGGCAATTCGCCGCGCTCTTCACGGTCGCCGGCGTCGTCTGCGGCGTTGCGCTGTTCGGATATCTCAAGCGACGAAGCACGTCGATCGCCGTGCCGTCGCGACCCGAGGCTGCGGCGCGACCAGGCCTCTAG
>CAZRKS010000188.1:0-5264 GCA_964600315.1 uncultured Steroidobacteraceae bacterium
GCCCCCCAGGCGTTACCTGGCACCTTGCTCTGTGGAGCCCGGACTTTCCTCCGCGCTTGCGCGCAGCGGTTGCCTGGCCGACTCCCGCGTGCAGTATACAGGCGCAGGCCGCGCTCCGCCGTCAGCGCGGCGGCACGAGTTCGAGCGCGCGCTCGTAGAGCGCCCGGCGCGGCTGCCCGGTGAGGCGTGCGGCGAGCTTCGCGGCCTGCGCCACCGGCAGTTCCGCGAGCAACGCGCGCAGCAGCGAATCCACGTCGGGCAAGTCGGTCGCGGCCGCGGGCGGCGCTCCCTGCACCAGCAGGACAATCTCGCCACGCGACAGGTCGGCGTCCGCCGCCGCTTGCGCGGCGAGAGTGCCGAGCGTCCCGCGATACACGCGCTCGTAGCGCTTCGTCAGTTCGCGCGCGACGGCCGCCGGCCGGTCGGCGCCCAGCACCTGCACGAGATCCGCGAGCGAGTCGCGCAGACGGTGCGGGGCCTCGTAGAAGACGAGCGTGCGCGTGTCGCGGGCGAGGGCCTGCAAGGCCTCGACCCGTGCCGCGCGACGGGCCGGCAGAAATCCCTCGAACGCAAAGCGCTCGGCGGGCAACCCGGCGATGGTGAGCGCGGCGATCGCCGCGCAGGGGCCCGGCACGGCGACCACTTCGACCCCGGCTGCGCACGCCGCCCGGACCAGGGCTGCACCCGGGTCGCTCACCAGCGGCGTGCCGGCGTCGCTCACGAGTGCGACGCGCGCGCCCCCCTGCAGGCGCTCGATCACCCGCGGCACACGCGTCCGCTCGTTGTGCTCGTGCAGTGACTCGAGCGTGCCGGGCGGGCGCACGATGCCGCAGGCGTTCAGCAACTGCTGCGTGTGGCGCGTGTCCTCCGCGAGCAGCAGGTCGGCGTCACGCAGCGTGTCCTGCGCGCGCGGGCTCAAGTCGCCGAGATGGCCGATCGGCGTCGCCACGACGAGCAGTGTGCCCTTGCGCGGCTGCGCTATAGAATCGCCGGGTTCCTTCGACACGCTCTTCCTCCGGGGCCCCATGCTGCACGCACGCCTTCGCGGCCGGCAAGTTCGCGCATCGATCCTGGTGCTGGCGCTCGCTGTCGGAGGCGCATTGCCGCCGCTCGTGCCGGCCGTCGCCGCGCAGGACGCGACGTCCGCCGAATCGCTGTCGCGCTCCGGCCGCCACCTCGAGGCGGCGCGGGTGTACGAGCAGGAGGCGAAGCACCTCTTTCGCGACTGGGAAACGCGCCCCGCCCTGCTCGCCGCGCGCGAGTACGTCCTCGCCGGGCGCACGGCCGATGCCGAGCGCGTGCTCGGCCGGATCAGCGGGCCGGTCACGGGCGACGATGCGGTCCTGCTCGCGAGGGTCCGGGCCGAGATCGCGCTGACCAAAGGCGACGGCAATGCGGCGCTGGCCGCCCTGGCGACCATCGCGCAACCCTGGCCGGCGCCGCTGGCGTCGGAACTGCTGCTCCTGAAGGCGCAGGCCGAGTTCAGCGCCGGCCGCACGCTGGACGGCATCCACGCGTACGAAGAACGCGCGGCGCTGCTCGGGGCGGCGGAGGCGCGGCTCGAGAACGACCGTCTGCTCTTGGCCGCGCTGCGCGGCGGTGGCGCACCGGCTGCCATTCCGCCGGGGGCCACCGACAGCGACCGGGCGTGGATCGAATTGGCGCAGCTGACGGCCGCAACCGACGCGGCTGCGCCTGCCGACCCGACTGCGGTGCGGCGCGCGGCGGAGTGGCGCGCGCGGCATCCGAATCACCCGGGAGCCGCCCTGTTGCCGCAGCCGCAGGCCGGCACGGCGGCGGTCGCCTTGTCGGCTCCGGGAGGCCCGACGGCCGTGGCCCTGCTGCTGCCGCTGAGCGGCCGCCAGCAGGCTGCCGGCGTCGCCGTTCGCGACGGATTCCTCGCCGCTTACCTCGAGCGGCCGGACGTCGCACCTCGCGTGCGCGTCTACGACACCGCAGCGCTCGGAGCGAGTGCCGCCTACCAGAAGGCGGTCGAGGACGGGGCGCAGTTCGTGGTCGGGCCGCTGACCCGCGAGGACGTCGCCGCACTAGCGGCGGTGCAGCAGATTCCGGTGCCGACGCTGGCCCTGAACGGTTACGCCGGCGGAGCGGCTCCGCCCGCGTTCCTGTTCCAGTTCGCGCTCGACCCCGAACAGGAAGCTCGCGAAGCGGCGCGTCGGATCGCGGGTGACGGGCTCGCGCGCGGCATCGCGCTGTTCCCGCGCAATGCCTGGGGCGAGCGCGTGGCGGCGGCGTTCACCGCGGAGTTGCAGACTGCCGGCGTCGAGCTGACCGGAAGCCAGTACTACGAACCCGCGACGCGTGATTTCTCGGGCGCGCTGCGCGCTGCACTCGGTCGCTACGGCGGCGCCGGCGACCGGACGGCCGACAACTCGCCGGTGCGTCGCGATGCGGCGGCCGAAGCGCTCGGGGGTCCGCAGTTCGCCTTCGTGGCGGCAACGGCGCAGACGGCGCGTGCGTTGCGGCCCCAGCTGCGTTTCCAGATGAGCTACGACATCCCGGTCTATGCGACCTCGGACGCGTGGGACCCGAGCACGCGCGCCGCGAGCGACGTCGACGGACTCGTCTTTCCGGAGATGCCCTGGATCCTCCACGAGGGCGCGGGTGCACCGGCCCTGTGGGGCGTGCTGCAGCGGGAATGGGCGGCTGCCGGGCGCGGTCGCCTGCGGCTCTACGCCTTCGGCCACGACGCCGTCGAACTCATGGCGCAGCTGCGCGCCGGGCGCGGCGCAACGCCCATCGACGGGCTCACCGGGCGCCTGAGCTTCGGCGACGACGGGCGCGTACGGCGCGAGCTGGAGTGGGCACGCATCGAGGGCGGGCGCCCGCAGCCGATCGGCGCCTACCCGGAACTTCCGCCCGGTGTGCCCTGAGACGACGACGGGTCTCGGGCGGCGCGGCGAGGACGCGGCCGCGCGGCACCTCGAGTCGCGGGGGCTCCACCTGCTCGAGCGCAATTACCGTTGTCGCGGCGGCGAGATCGACCTCGTGATGCTGGACGGATCGACTCTCGTGCTGGTCGAGGTGCGGCTGCGCTCGTCGCGCGGATTTGGTGGCGCCGCGGCCAGCATCGGTCGCACCAAGCAGCGCCGTTTCGCGCTGGCGGCACGGCACCTGCTCGCCACGCGAACCGAGCATCGCCGCCGCGCCGTGCGCTTCGACGTCGTCGCGCTGGACGCCGGGGCCGGGCCGGGAGATCTGCGCGTCGAGTGGATTCGCGACGCGTTCCGGACGGAAATCCGGTGAGGGTGGGCTGTAGGCTGTGGGCTGTGGGCTGTGGGCTGCAGGTAAGAGGTGGGTTCCGTCCCTCTGGCCATAGCCCGTAGCCTTCAGCCCATAGCCTGCATCCCATCATCCATATTCACTTCACGACCTTCAGCTTTGCGCGCCCGCCGCCGCTCTTCGACGGCGACCCGGCCGTTGGTTCCGGCGGCGGCTTCGAGTCAGGCGGCGGCTGCGGCGCGGGACCGCCCTCGTCCTCCGCGAAGATCATGCCCTGCCCCGTTTCGCGGGCGTAGATGGCGAGCACGGCCTCGATGGGAATGCGCACGCCCATGCTGACGCCGCCGAAGCGTCCGCTGAAACTCACCTCGTTGGCACCGAGGATGAGCTGCGCCGTGGCGTTCCAGCTCACGTTCAGGACGATCTTGCCGTCGCGGACGTACTGCCGCGGCACCTCGACGCCCGCGACGCCCGCGTCCACTACGAGATGCGGCGTGCAGTCGCTGTCGCTTATCCACTCGTGCATCGCACGCAGCAGGTAGGGTCGGCGCGACTTCAAGCGCGCATCTCCCGCTCCGCCCGGCTCAGGCTGGCGCGGAACGCGGGATGCGCGAACACGCGGCGCGCGTAGCGCTCCATCGCCTCGACCGACCCGGGCGGCACGACGCCCCAGCGCGGCAGGCGCCAGAGAATCGGCGCGACGGCCGCGTCGAGCTGCGAGAACTGGTCGGACAGGAACCATGGCCGCAGGCGGAACAGCGGCTCCGAGGCGAGGACGCTCTCGAGCAGTGCCCGCCGCGCCCGCTGCTGCTCGCGGACGTCGCCGGCCTCGAGCGCCGGCGCGAGAGCGTACCAGTCGCGCTCGATGCGATGCAGCGCGACGCGCGCCTGTGCCCGCGCGCCTGGATCGGCCGGCAGCAGCGACGGCGCGGGAAAGCGCTCGTCGAGGTATTCGCAGACGATGCCGGCTTCGTAGACGACGAGGTCCCGGTCCACGAGCGTCGGCACGCTCTGGTAGGGGTTGAGGTCGATCAGGTCCTCGGGGGGGCGCGCCGGGTCCACCTCGACGACACGGATGTCCAGTCCCTTGATCGCCGCGACGATGCGCACGCGGTGGCTGTGCGCATCCTCACCCCGTGAGAACAGCGTCATCATGGAATTGGGGACATTCCCCTATTTCGCGCCTGCGGCGGAAATAGGGGAATGTCCCCTCCCTGCTACTTCACGTCCTTCCAGTATTCCTTCTTCAGCAGCCACGTGAGCAGCGTGAAGAAGACGAGGAACGCGAGCACCGGGAAACCGAGCCGCGCCCGCTGCAGCTGCGCGGGTTCGCCGATGTAGTCCAGGAAGTTGACCGTGTCGCGGACGAACTGGTCGTACTCCTCGGCGGTGAGCTTGCCCGGCGTCCCCGCCTTGAACTCCTTGAAATGCTTCTGCGCGTTGCCCTGAGCGTCGACGTGGCCTTCCCAGACGGCCTCCTGCACGCCCTGCAGCTCCGCGAGCACGTGCGGCATCGCCGCGCCGGGCAGCACGATGTTGTTCACGCCGGTGGCCCGCGACGGGTCCGCGTAGAACGAACGCAGGAACGTGTACAGGTAATCCGTGCCGCGGGCGCGCGCGACCAGCGAGAGGTCGGGCGGCACGACGCCGAACCAGCGCTTCGCGTCGTCCGGGTTGACGCCGTTCTTCATCGTGTCGTGCGGCCGCTCGCCCGTGAACATCAGGTTGTCGATCAGCTCGTCCTCGCTGATGCCGAGATCCGCGGCGAGGCGGTTGTAGCGCACGTACTTGGCCGAGTGACAGCCGAGGCAGTAGTTGACGAAGTTCGAGGCGCCGCGCTGCAGCGACGCCTTGTTGCCGACGTCGTTGCCCGCGGGCTCGAGGCGCGCCTCGCCGCCGGACGCGAACGCCGCCGCCGGCACCAGCGCCGCGAGGAGGACGATGAGCTTAGTGCGCATGGTAGGTGACCCTCGTGGGCACGGGCTTGGTCTTGTCGATGCTCGTGTACCACGGCATCAGCA
>CAZRKS010000189.1:0-5239 GCA_964600315.1 uncultured Steroidobacteraceae bacterium
TCATCAGCACGTAGTGGGCCTTGTGGACCTTGGCGATCGGGAACGCGAGCTGGCGGCGGCCCCAGTCCTCGAGGCGGTGGATCGCGCCGCCGCCGGCACTGATCATGCCGCGATAGCGCTCGATCATGGCCGGGACCTGCTCGCTCTGGTCAGGGTGGACCAGGAATACGATTTCGTAATGACGCACTGTCGATGCTCCCTTCGGGTTGCAGCTGCCCAAAGAAAATCCTCGGTGCAGCAAGGAGTTACAATCGCCGCGCCGCCCTCTCGACGGCTGCGGGGCCGCGTAGTCTAGCGGATTCGGGAATCGGGAGCCAGCGGCGTCGCCCGAGAGCATCGCCTGTGCGGTCAGCGACGCTGCCGCACGGCCTCGAACAGCACGACGCCGGCCGCGACCGACACGTTGAGGCTCTCCACCGCGCCGGCCATCGGGATCGCGACGAGCTGGTCGCAGCACTCGCGCGTCAGGCGCCGCATGCCCTCGCCTTCCGACCCGAGCACGATCGCGAGCGGGCCCTTCAGGTCCGCGTCATACAGCGACCGGTCGGCCGCACCATCGGTGCCCACGAGCCAGACGCCACGGTCCCGCAGCTCGCGCAGCGTGCGCGAGAGATTGACGACGGCGACCAGCGGCACGGTCTCCGCTGCACCGGCCGCCACCTTGCGCACGACCGGCGTGAGGCCGGCCGCCCGGTCCCTCGGCACGATCACCGCGGCGACGCCGGCCGCATCGGCCGAACGCAGGCAGGCCCCGAGATTGTGTGGATCCTGCACTCCGTCGAGCACGAGCAGCAGCGGCGGCCCCGGCGTTGCCTCGAGCGCCTCCTCGAGCTGCGTCTCCGGATCGCCCGACCGCGGCGCGACCTCGGCGAGGACGCCCTGGTGCCGACCGCCTCCGGCCATCCGGTCGAGCGTCGCGGCATCGGCCGTCGTGACCGCGAGCCCCGCCCGCGTCGCCAACGTCCTGAGTTCCGCCAGCCGGCCGCCCTGCTCCTTGCCGCCGACGATCAGCACGCGCCTGACCCGCGCCGGACTGCGCGTCAGCAGCACCCGGACCGCGTGCACCCCGTAGGCCACCGGGCTCGACATCAACGCCGCCTCGCGGGCGCGCGCGGCCGGCGTGTGCGCCGCGACGGCTCCTGGGTGCCGGTCAACTCGAAGTCGACGCGCCGCTCGTCGAGCGACACGCTGGTCACCCGCACGCGCAGCCGGTCGCCGAGTTTGTAGATCCTGCCGGAACTGCGACCGATCATGCGGTAGCCCGAGCGGTCGCGCGCGAAGTAGTCCTGCCCGAGCGCTGACACGTGCAGCAGCCCATCGACCTGCAGGCCGTCGAGCTGCACGAAGAGCCCGAAGTCCACGACGCCCGAGACGATCCCGTCGAACTCCTCGCCGATGCGGTCCTGCATGTAATAGCACTTGAGCCAGGCGACGGCGCCGCGAGTCGCCTCGTCCGCACGACGCTCGCGGAACGAGCACTCCTGCCCGAGGACGGGAAACGGGCCGTGCGCGGCCGCGAGTTCGCCTGGGTCGCCGCCCTCGAGCACCCGGCGGATGCCCCGGTGCACGACGAGATCCGGGTAGCGGCGGATCGGCGACGTGAAATGCGCATAGTGCTCGAGCGCCAGCCCGAAGTGCCCGATGTTGCCCGGCTGGTAGACCGCCTGCGGCATCGAACGGACCACGGCCGTCGAGATGAGGAGCGCGTCCGGCCGGTCGCCGAGCTTACGCAGCAGGTCGCGCAGGTCCTCGGGCCGCACGTCCTCGGCGGGCGGCAGCCACAGACCGAATTCGCGCAGGAAGTGCCGCAGCGTCTCGAGCCGGTCCGCGTCAGGCAGCCCATGCACGCGATACAGCGTCGGAACATGGTGGCGGTCGAGGAAGCGTGCCGCCGCGATGTTCGCGGCGATCATGCACTCCTCGATCAGCCGGTGCGCATCGTTGCGCGACCGCTCGACGAGCGCGGCCACGCGACCTTGCGCGTCGAACTCGAGCTTCAGTTCCGGCGTGTCGAGTTCGAGCGCGCCCCGGCCCGTGCGTTCACGGAGGAAGCTGTGATAGACGCCGTGCAGGGCGAGCAGGCGCTCGCGCAGCGCCTCGATCCGCGGCGCGTGCTTCGCGCCCGGCCGCGTGAGAAACGCGCCGACCTCGTCATAGGTGAACCTCGCGGCGGAACGCATGACGCCGGCGAAGAACCGCGACCGCGTGATGCGGCCGTCGTCGCTCACCCGCAGTTCGCAGCCGAGGCATAGCCGGTCCTGCTCGGGCACCAGCGAGCAGAGCCCGTTCGAGAGTTCCTCCGGCAGCATCGGCAGAACGCGGTTCGGGAAATAGACCGACGTGCCCCGCTCCCGCGCTTCGGCGTCGAGCGGGTTGCCGGGCTTCACGTAGTAGCCGACGTCGGCGATCGCCACGATCAGGCGCCACCCGCCGCGCGCACGCTCGCAGTACACCGCATCGTCGAAGTCGCGGGCGTCCGCGCCGTCGATGGTGACGAGGTCGAGGCTGCGCAGATCGTCGCGGCCGGCGAGCGCCGACGCCGGGATCTGACCGCCAAACGCGCGCGCCTCGGCGAGCACGGCCTGAGGAAACTCGACCGGCAGGCCGTGCGAGTGAATCGCGATCTCGGTTTCCATGCCGGGCGCGCCGTGCTCGCCGAGGACACGCGTCACGCGTCCGACCGGCTGCACGTTGCGGCCGGGCTGCTGCGTCAGCTCGACGATGACGATCTGCCCGGACCGCGCCTCGCCGAGTTGCGTACCGGGCACGAGCACCCGGTGCGCGATGCGCGCGTTGTCCGGCGTGAGATACGCGACGCCCGCCTCCAGGTGCAGCCGTCCGACGACTTCGCGCGTGCGGCGCTCGAGCACCTCGACGATCGCACCCTGGGGCTTGCCGCGGAATCGGGGTCCCTCGATGCGCGCCGCCACGCGGTCGCCGTGCATGACCTCGCGCATCTGCTGCGACGGCAGGTAGACCTGCGGCGAACCGTCATCCGGCGCGAGCCAGCCATCGCCGTTGCGCTGCGCCTGCACGGTGCCGACGACGAGGCCGGGCAGCTGGTCCCGCAGGCAGTACTGGCCGCGACGATTCAGCACGACCTCGCCGCGCTTCACCAGCACGGCGAGTTGCGACTCGACCTCCGGACCCGCGACGGAGCCCGCCGCCGCGGTGATCTCGTCCAGCCGCTGGGGCCGCCCGGCGCGGCGCAGGACCTGCACCACGGTCGAGCCACCTGCCTCCGCCGACGGCCGCGGTCCAGCGCGCCCGCGCGACGTGGCCCGGCCCTCCTGTGGCGCGCGCCTGCTTCTCTTGCCTCTGGGTCTCATGCTTCCATTTCGCCTGCTCGCGCGTGGGATCCGCCAGTATTCATTGACAGCCCCAGGGCCCGCCAGTAAATTGCGCCGCCTTCCTGCCGGCCCATCGGGCCGGCCGCGACCCGTGCCCAGGTGGCGGAATTGGTAGACGCACTAGTTTCAGGTACTAGCGGGTAACACCGTGGAGGTTCGAGTCCTCTCCTGGGCACCACCCCAAAGTTCCGAAAGAATATCAAATAGTTAGACGGAACCTGCGATCACGGGCTCAAGCGGACGGCGAGCGGCCGGCCGTGGGCTCGAGTCGCTCGCGGAGCGCGGCGCGCAACGCCGCTTTGTCCAGCTTGCCGACCTTGGTGAGCGGCAGTGCCTCGATCACCTCGACGCGCTCCGGCCACTTGAACTTCGCGAAGCCGAGACCCTCGAGGTGCCGGCCGAGTTCGGCCACACGCGCAGCCTCAACTCGGGAGGCCGCCGTCTGCCGGCTAGCGGACGGCCGAGCGGGTGTCCTCGCCGCCACCGCTGCCGGGGACGGCGTCCATCGCGATCAGCTGCTGCTTCATCTTGTAGAGCACCGTCTCGGCGCGGGCGATGTCGCCGCGGGCGATTCCGCCGAGAATCTGCGCATTCAGGTCAGCCGCGATGGACTGGATGTCCGCGAGCAACTTGGTGCCCTTCGCCGTCATCACGACGCGCTTGGCGCGCCGGTCGGTCGGATCGGCCTGGCGCTTGACGAAGCCTCCGGCCTCGAGGCGGTCGACGAGTCCGCCGAGCGTGACCTTGCCCACGTCCATTACCTTGGCAAGCTCGGTCTGCATCATGCCCTCGCCGTCGTAGCGCGAAAGATTGGCCAGCACCCACCACTGCGACCGCGTCACGCCGATCGGGCGCAGCGCCTTATCGACCACGGTCCGGCGCAGACGCGAGACATCATGGATGAGAAAGCCAATCCGGAATGGGTGTTCTTCCCGGGCCACGACAACGCTCCAGACACCGCAGGTCGCGAATTGGTAGTATAACGTACAATACGAATCCGCCCGTATTGCGCGCCGCAACACGAGTCGCGAGCTTCGCGCAACGCCAAAGCGCTGCGCTGCAGAGCCCCTTGGCATGCGCGGCTGCCTCGAACCGTTCACTGACGGACAGTCATGTTTCTTACCAAATGTCTCCCGGCGCGTCCCGAAGCACGCCGGGCCGTCCCGCCATCGGCATCACCGAGCCGGATGCCCCGGTCGCGCGCTCGTGACGACGCCGCATCTGGCCGCCGTGCATGCAGCCAATGCGCGACGCCAGGTTCGGCGACGGCGTCGCTGTCGATCCGGCGCTTGCCGGCACGCGGCCGGCCGGGCAGCCGGCCAGCGCGGCTCAGATGGCCCGGGAGATCAGTTCCTTCATGATCTCGTTCGTGCCGCCATAGATCCGCTGCACGCGGGAGTCGGCGAACATGCGGCAGACGAGGTACTCGTTCATGTACCCGTAGCCGCCGTGCAGCTGCACGCACTCGTCGAGCACCTTCTGCTGCGTGTCGGTGATCCACCACTTGGCCATGGCGGCGGTCTCGGTGTCGAGCCTGCCCGCGACCAGCTGCTCGATGCAGCGGTCGACGAAGGTGCGCGCGACGCGGGTCAGCGTGACGACCTCCGCCAGCCGGAAGCGCGTGTTCTGGAACTCGCCGATCGCCTGGCCGAACGCCTTGCGTTCCTTGACGTAGCGCGCCGTCTCCGCCACCGCGCCCTCCATGGCGGCGACGCCGCCCAGCGCGATCGTGAGCCGCTCATAGGGCAGGTCACCCATGAGCTGGCGCATCCCGTTGCCTTCGACGCCTCCGAGCAGGCAGTCGGCGGACACGCGCACTTCCTCGAAATAGAGTTCCGAGGTGTCCTGCGCGGTCATGCCCATCTTGTCGAGCACGCGGCCGACGCGGT
>CAZRKS010000190.1:0-5214 GCA_964600315.1 uncultured Steroidobacteraceae bacterium
TGATGGGCGCCGAGCGCAAGTCCATGGTCATGGACGAGAACGAGAAGAAGCTCACGGCCTATCACGAGGCCGGGCACGCGCTCGTCGGGCTCAACGTTCCCGACCATGATCCGGTCTACAAGGTCACGATCATCCCGCGCGGGCGTGCGCTCGGCGTGACGATGTTCCTGCCCGAGACGGACCGTTACAGCACCTCGAAGCGCCGCCTGCAGAGCCGCATCGCGACGCTCTTCGGCGGCCGCGTGGCGGAGGAGATGATCTTCGGGCCCGAGTCGGTGACCACTGGCGCCTCGAACGACATCGAGCGCGCCACCGAGATCGCCCGCAACATGGTCACCAAGTGGGGCCTCTCGGATCGCCTCGGGACGCTCACTTACGCCGAGGACGACGGCGAAGTGTTCCTCGGGCGCTCCGTCACGCAGCACAAGCAGGTCGGCGACAAGACGCGCGACGCGATCGACGAGGAAGTCCGGCGGGTCATCGACGACAACTACCAGCACGCGAAGGACATCCTGACCCGCGAGCTCGAGAAGCTGCACAAGATGGCTGAGGCGCTCATCCGCTTCGAGACGATCGACGAGGAGCAGATCCGCGACATCATGCAGGGCCGGGACCCGCGGCCGCCGGCGGACTGGGACGACCGCGACCTGCCGAGTTCCGGCTCCGACGCGAAGCCGCGCGAGCGGCGCGACGGCGAGGCCCCGACGGGCCGCCCGGCCCCGCAGCACTGACGACCCGAGCGCCCGGCACCTGCCGGGCGCTTCGCTTCCGAAGCCGCTTTTCCGATGCAACTGGTCCTCCGCCGCAGCGTCCTCGATCTCCGCGAACCGGCCGTCATGGGTGTGCTGAACGTCACGCCCGATTCGTTTTCGGACGGTGGCCGCTACGCGACCCTCGGCGCGGCCGTCGCCCAAGGCGAACGCATGGCGGCGGAGGGCGCGGCCGTGATCGACGTCGGCGGCGAGTCGACGCGCCCCGGCGCAGCCGCCGTGCCGGTCGAGGAGGAGATCCGTCGCGTGGTGCCCGTGATCGAGGCACTGGCGCGCCGCATCCGCGTGCCGATCTCGGTCGACACGAGCCGGCCCGAGGTGATGCACACGGCCGTGGACGCCGGCGCGCAGATGATCAACGACGTGCGCGCGCTCGCGCTGCCGGGCGCGCTCGAGGCCGCAGCCACGAGCGGTGCGGCGCTGTGCCTGATGCACATGCAGGGCGACCCCGCCTCGATGCAGGCCGCCCCGCACTATGCCGACGTCGTCGCGGAAGTGCGCTCGTTCCTGGACGAGCGCGTCGCGGCCTGCGAGCGCGCCGGCATCCCGCGCGGGCGCCTCTGCATCGATCCCGGCATCGGCTTCGGCAAGCGCCCGGAACACAACCTCGCGCTGCTGGCGCGGCTCGACGCGCTCGGCCCGCCGGGCCTGCCGTTGCTGGTCGGCGTGTCGCGCAAGTCGCTGGTCGGTATCATCACGGGCCGCCCGCCGGGCGAACGGCTGGCGGGCAGCGTGGCATTCGCCGCGCTGGCCGTGGCGCACGGCGCGGCGCTCGTCCGCGCTCATGACGTCGCGGCCACGCTGGATGCGGTCAAGGTCGCGAGCGCCCTGCGGCGCGCCGCGGCAGGAGGCGACTGACGATGGGACGCAAGTATTTCGGCACCGACGGCGTCCGTGGCCGCGTGGGCACGGAGCCGATGACCGTGGAATTCGCGCTCCGGCTCGCGAGCGCCGCGGCGCGGGTGCTCGCGCCCGGGGGTGGGACCACGCTCGTCGGCAAGGACACGCGCCTGTCGGGCTACATGTTCGAGGCGGCGCTCGAGGCCGGCTTCGTCGCGGCGGGCGTCGACGTGAACCTCATCGGTCCGCTGCCGACGCCGGCGATCGCCTACCTCACGCAGCGCTTCGGCTGCCGGTTCGGCGTCGTGATCTCGGCCTCGCACAACCCGTACGAGGACAACGGCATCAAGTTCTTCGACGCCGAGGGCGGCAAGCTCTCCGACGAGCTCGAGGAGCAGATCGAGGCCTACCTCGACACGCCCCCGCTCACGCGGGAATCGATGGCGCTCGGCAAGGCGGCGCGAGTGGACAAGTCGCGTGTCGTCTACCAGGAATTCTGCGCGTCGACGTTGCCCGCCGGCATGGATCTCTCCGGCCTCAAGATCGTGATCGACTGCGCGAACGGCGCGGCCTACAAGGTGGCGCCCCGCGTGCTCGCCGACCTCGGCGCCGAGATCATCCCGATCGGCTGCTCGCCCAACGGGCGCAACATCAACCTGCGCTGCGGCTCGACCGCTCCGGAGCTGCTGCAGCTCACCGTCGCGGGCGTCGGCGCTGACGTCGGCATCGCGCTCGACGGCGACGGCGACCGGCTGGTCATGGTCGATCACCTCGGGCGCCTGGTCGACGGCGACCAGCTCATGTACGTCATTGCGCGCGACCGGCACGCGCGCGGCGACCTCAAGGGGCCCGTGGTCGGCACCGTCATGAGCAATCTCGGGCTCGAGCTGTCGCTCCGGGAGCACGGCATCGATTTCCTGCGCGCCGCGGTCGGCGACCGCTACGTGCTCGCCATGCTGCGGGAGCACGGCGGGGTGCTCGGTGGCGAAACCTCGGGGCACCTGCTGTGCCTCGATCGCACGACGACCGGCGACGGCCTGGTGAGCGCGCTGCAGGTGCTCGCCGTCATGAAGCACACGGGCCGCCCGCTCGCCGAACTCACCGCGGGCATGCCGCGCTTTCCGCAGGTCATGGTCAACGTCCGGGTCAAGGAACGCATCGACCCGCGCCGCTCGCCGGCCATCCAGGCGGCGGTGGAGCGGGTCGAGGCCGAGCTGGGGAACGCCGGGCGCGTCGTGCTGCGGGCGTCGGGCACCGAGCCGCTGATCCGCGTCATGGTCGAGGGCCGCGAGGAGCCCGTCGTCCGACACCACGCGAATGAGCTCGCCGAGGTCGTCCGGCAGGCGGTCTGACGGGGGCCGCGCAATTGCATTCCCGGCATCCGGCCGCTAAGATCGCGCGCCTTTCGCGGCCGCCCCTTGCCCAGACCGGGCCAGGGAAGTGCCCGGGTGGAGTGCCCGATGCGTCAGCCCCTCGTTGCCGGAAACTGGAAGATGCACGGCTCGCGCGCCGAGAACGCGAGCCTGGTGCGGGCGTTGCTCGACCAGTTGCGGACCGACTCGCGCGCGGAAGTCCTCCTGTGCCCGCCCTTCGTGTACCTGTGGGAGGTCGCGCGGCTGCTCAAGGACACCGATGTCGCCCTCGGGGCGCAGTCCGTCTGCGCGGAGGCCCTGGGCGCGTTCACCGGCGAGGTGTCCGCGGCGATGTTGAAGGACGTCGGTTGCCGCTACGCGCTGGTGGGTCACTCGGAGCGGCGCCAGATCTACGGCGAGAGCGACGCGCTGGTCGCGCGCAAGTTCGTGGCGGCGCAGGCGTCGGGTCTGGTGCCGGTGCTCTGCGTCGGCGAGACGCTCGAAGAGCGCGAGTCCGACCGGACCACCGCGGTGGTCGCGCGCCAGATCGATGCGGTGCTCGCGGTGAGCGGCGTGGGCTCGCTGGGTGCGGCCGTCCTGGCCTATGAGCCCGTCTGGGCGATCGGCACCGGCCGCAACGCCACGCCGGACCAGGCGCAGGAAGTGCACGCGATGATCCGCGGCAAGGTCGCGGCGCTGGATGCTACAATCGGCGCGTCCGTGAGAATCCTGTACGGCGGCAGCGTCAAGGCGTCGAACGCACGGGATCTGTTTGCCATGCCCGACATCGACGGCGGCCTCGTCGGCGGCGCGTCGCTCAAGGCAGACGAGTTCGCGCGGATCTGCGCGGCAGCGGACTGACATCGGAGAGATTCGGAATCATGAGCTGGTTACAGACGCTCGCGGTCGTGTTTCACGTGCTGGTCGCCGCGGCCATCGTCGGCCTCGTGCTCCTGCAGCGAGGGAAGGGCGCCGATGCGGGCGCGGGTTTCGGCGCGGGCGCCTCGGGCACGGTGTTCGGTGCGCGTGGCTCGGCCTCGTTCCTCTCGCGGACGACGGCAGTGCTCGCGACGCTGTTCTTCGTCTCGAGCCTGCTGCTCTCGTACCTGTTCAGCCACGGCGCCGCGCCGACCAGCGTCGTCGACCGGGTGAAGAGCGAGCAGCCTGCGCCGGCGAGTGCGCCTGCGCTGCCGTCGACCGGCACTCCGCCCATGACCGCTCCGTCGAGCGCGCCGGCGACGACGCCGGTTGCGCCCGCGACCCCGGGCGGCGCGGCCCCGGCCCCGGCGGCCCCGGCGCAGTGAGCTGGTTCGCGCGTTGATTCGAATGCGGATGTGGTGGAATTGGTAGACACGCTAGCTTGAGGGGTTAGTGCCGAAAGGCGTGAGAGTTCGAGTCTCTCCATCCGCACCATTCACGTAGTAAAGGCGAGCCTCCGGGCCCGCCTTTTTTCGTATCGCGCGGCTTACTGCGACGCAACAGACCCTGCTAGAATTCGTGGCTGATCGGGCCTGCCCCCGGAGTCGCACCGAGCGATGCTTGCCGAGTACCTGCCGATCCTGATCTTTCTCGCGGTAGCGGGCGCGCTCGGAGTGCTGCTGCTCGTGCTCGGATTCGTGTTCGGGCCGCGGCGCCCCGATCCCGCGAAGCTCTCGCCCTACGAGTGCGGCTTCGAGGCCTTCGAGGACTCGCGCATGAAGTTCGACGTGCGCTACTACCTCGTCGCGATCCTGTTCATCGTCTTCGATCTCGAGATCGCCTTTCTCTTCCCGTGGGCCGTCGCGCTCGAACGGATCGGCGTGGTCGGCCTCGCGGCGATGGGCGTGTTCCTGCTCGTGCTGGTCGTCGGCTTCGTCTACGAGTGGAAGAAGGGGGCCCTGGAATGGGACTAGAGCCCGCGGAACTGCCTGAGCGCGGCTTCGTCACCACGACCGTCGACGCCGTGATGAACTGGGCCCGCACGGGCTCGATGTGGCCGATGACCTTCGGGCTCGCCTGCTGCGCCGTCGAGATGATGCACGCCGGCGCCGCGCGCTACGACCTCGACCGCTTCGGCATCATCTTCCGGCCGAGCCCGCGCCAGTCCGACGTGATGATCGTGGCCGGCACGCTCGTGAACAAGATGGCGCCCGCGCTGCGCAAGGTCTACGACCAGATGCCCGACCCGCGCTGGGTGATCTCGATGGGCTCTTGCGCGAACGGCGGCGGCTACTACCACTATTCCTACTCCGTCGTCCGCGGCTGCGACCGCA
>CAZRKS010000191.1:0-5151 GCA_964600315.1 uncultured Steroidobacteraceae bacterium
GCACCCGCGCGAGCAGGTTGAGCAGTTCCTCGGACATGCCGTCGCTGAAGTAGTCCTTCGACGCGTCGCCGCTCAGGTTCGTGAACGGCATGACCGCGATCGAGTCGTGCGGCTGGCCCGCTTGCGCGCGACCGAGGCCGCGCGCGTAGAGCACGTAGCCGAGCGCGGCCATGCAGGCGAGCACCGCCACCGAGTAGGCCACCCGCAGCCGCAGCCGCGTCGACGGCGCCTCCTGCGCCAGCGGCTCGGTGCGCTGGATGCCCTCGGGCCCGACGTCGAAGATCCACGCGAGCACCATGGCGATCGGGAACCCGACCATCAGGAAGACGACGATGAAGGTCATCGCCCATTCGGGCACGTGCAGCGCCGGCAGCACGACCGAGCAGGCCTCGGTGACGCCCCACGCGATCGCACCGTAGGCAATGGCGACCTTGCCGACCCGCCGACGCTTCAGTTCCGCAAAGAAAGCCATGCGGACCTATTGTCCACGATTCCGCCGCCGCCGCGACCCCAGCGGGTCACTTGCGGCAGACGTTGATGTCGCCGTTCAGCGTCTTGATGCGCACCCGACCCGCGCCCTGGCCCTCCCGGAAGCGGAGCTCCCGCCCCGGAGCATATTCGCTCGTCGCGACCGCCTTCGGCCCGAAGCAGTTGCGGATCTCGCCGTTGAAGCTCGAGACGTCGAATTCCGCGTTGACCGCGCCCTGCAGGTCGAGCCGCACGTCGCCGCTGATGCTCTCGATGTCGAGCTTGCCGTCCGGCGCGAGGCGGCTCGCCATCGTCAGGTCACCGCTCGTCGAGCGCAGCCGGGAGCGGCTGGTGTCGCCGAGCGACAGCGTGAGGTTGCCGCTCACCGTATTCGCATTGACCTCGCCCGCGACGCCGTGTGCATTCGCGTCGCCGCTCACGGTCGTGATGGTGAGCAACCCCTTGCGCCCGGAGCCGCTCACGGCGACGTCGCCGCTCACCGTCTTGCACTCGAGATCGTCGGACCCGGCCCGGGTGCGGACGTCGCCGCTCACCGACTGCAGGCGCTGCGCACCGGTCACGTCCTGCACCTCGATGTCGGCGCTCACGGTGTTCACCGAGAGGCGGCTGCCGGCGGGAATGCGGATCACGAGATCGGTGTCCTCGACGTTGTGGGACCGGCTCGGCAGGATCACCTTGACGCGGGTGACCTCGCCGGCGACGGCGAACTCGAGCCGCTCCGTGCCCTCGCCGAGGTCGCCGGTGACCTCGACTTCGTCGCGGTTCCAGCCGGTCACCCGCACCGTGCCGGAGACGTTCGACACCTCGACCGTGCCGCGCGGGTTGGCCGCGGCGCGCTGGTTGATCGGCGAACCGGAGGCGACGCCCGCGTGCCCTGCGGCCAGCGCCGCGAGCGCGAGGAGCGCGGGGAACTCGGGGAGACCCGCGAGACGCCGGATTGCGGAATGCTTCATAGCTGTATCTTCTCCTCGCGCACCGACATCGCGGCCGCACTCGTGCTGGTCAACTGGTTCACGTTCGCGAGCACGCCGAGCTCGTCCTGGTAGGTGTTCAGCAGCAGTTCCTCGAGCAGGGCGTCCCCCGGCTGGCGCGCCAGCGCCGCGTTGATCTCGTCGGCCGCACGGCGCATCTCCGCGAGATTGGCCTCGAGCTTCTGGCGCGCGGACGGCGGCAGGGTCGCGAGCCGCTGCTCGAGTTGTGCGGCGAGCTGCCGGCGTGCCGCTTGGTATTCGCCGTTCAGCGCGCCAGACCGCCCGAACGCCGCCGGTGTCACTTGTGCCGGCGCCCCGGGCGACGGCACGGGCACCCGCGCGACCGGGGCCGCCTCGCGTCGCACGAGGGTCGCGGTCACGAGCGAAGAGACGGCGACGAGGAGCACGGCCGCCGCGGCCTGCCAGGCCCAGGCCGCACGGCGCGGCGACCGCCGGTCGAGTCGCGACTCGATGCCCGGCCACAGGTCCCGCTCGGGCGGGATCGCGCGCGGCAACGCGTCCAGGTTCATGGGGCTCCGTCCTCGGCACCGAGCCGCTGCACGAGCAACTGCCGGGCGCGATGCAGCTGCGCCTTGCAGGTACCGACCGCCACTCCGAGCATCGATGCCGTCTCCTCGTGCGAATATCCGTAGACGCCGGCGAGGACCAGCACGTGCCGGGCCCCGGCGGGCAATCCGGCGATCGCGGCCTCGAGATCGAGACCCGCGCCGGTGTCGCCGGCCGAACCGTCGGCCAGCGTCTCGGCGATCTCATCGTCGACGGACGCGTCGCCCCCGATCCGCTCGCCACGGCGTCGCGCCTGCCCGAGCACCGCGTTCACCGCGATGCGATGCAGCCAGGTGCCGAAGCTGCTGCGCGCCTCGAAGCGCGGCAGGCTGCGCCAGGCCTGCACGAAGGCCTCCTGGACGCAGTCCTCGGCGGTCTCACGCTGTGCCGTCATGCGCAGACACAAGCCGTAGACCCGGCCCACGTGCCGCCGGTAGAGCTGCTCGAACGCCGCCTGCGAGCCACGGACCGCGTCCTCGACGAGCCTGCGCTCCTCGCTCCGCTCCCGTGCCCGCTCGAGTTCGTGGCCATTCGCCGCTCCCGACAACACTCACCTCGCGGACGTCCCGACCCGTTCGGCCGCGCCGCCATCCTACTCTGGCGATTAAGATGCGCCGACCGTCCGCAAGGTTTGCAAGGAGGGCCTGCCGATGCCGTCAGCCGTCCGCATCGAACGCAACGACCCGGTCGCCACGGTCGTCCTCGACCGTCCGGCGGTGCGCAACGCCGTGGACCCGGAGACCGCCGCCGCGCTGGCCGCGGCGTTTGCCGGGCTCGACGCCGACCCGGCGATCGACGCCATCGTCCTGTGGGGTGCGGGCGGCACGTTCTGTGCCGGCGCCGACCTGGGCGCGGTCACCAGGGGCTGGGACCCGTCACGGCTGCAACCGCCGGACGGGCTCGCCTCCGACCCGTACGGCCCGATGGGCCCGACGCGCATGGAACTCGGGAAGCCCGTGATCGCCGCCGTCGCGGGGCACGCGGTCGCCGGCGGCCTCGAACTCGCGTTGTGGTGCGACTTGCGCGTCGCGGAGGAGGACGCCGTGTTCGGCGTGTTCTGCCGGCGCTGGGGCGTCCCGCTCATCGACGGCGGCACGGTCCGACTGCCGCGCCTGATCGGCGAGAGCCGCGCGCTCGACCTGATCCTCACGGGCCGGCCGGTGCGCGCCGACGAGGCGCTCGCGATCGGGCTCGCGAACCGGGTCGTGCCGCGCGGCGAATCGCGGTCGCACGCCGAGGCACTGGCGCAGCAACTCGCGGCGCTTCCGCAGGGCTGTCTGCGCTCGGATCGGCGGCTCGCCCGCAGCCAGTGGGGACTGTCGGCAGGTGACGCATTGCGCGCCGAGTTCGCCTCGGGCCTCGCCGTGCTCACGAGCGGCGAGTCGGCCGCCGGCGCCGCGCGTTTCGTGGGCGGCGCGGGACGCGGCGGCCAGCCGGCCTAGTGCTTCGCGCCGCCGAGGTACGCCACCGCCACGTCGACCAGCGCCCGGGTCCCGAGATCGAGCGACGACTCGTCGACGAAGTAGAGCGGCGAGTGATTGGGCGGCGCCGTGGCGCCGTCCTCGCCCTTCGGCGTCGAACCCACGAAGAAGAACACGCTCGGCACCTCGAGCGCGAAGTATGCGAAGTCCTCGGCCCCGGTCACGTAGGGAATCTCGATGACCTTGCCGACGCCGGCGGCCTGCTCCAGCGCCGGCAGCATGCGCAAGGTGAGTTCGCGATCATTGACCAGCACGGGCGCCGAGCCCGGCAGGATCTCGGTCGTCGCCGTCGCGCCGTTCGCCACCGCTACGTGCTCGGCGGTGCGGGTGAGCCGGTCGATGACCTGCGTGCGCACCTCCGGCGCGAACGTGCGGATCGTGCCCAGCATCTCGACCGAATCGGGGATGATGTTGTTGCGGATGCCGCCTTTGATCGCGCCCACGGACACCACGGCGGGCCAGCGCGTGATGTTGGTCTGGCGGCTCACGATGGTCTGCAGGTCCGTCACGATCTGCGCCGCCGCGACGATCGGATCGACGCCGGCCCAGGGCTTCGAGCCGTGCGTCTGCCGGCCGTTGACGCGGATGCGGAAGATGTCCGCGCCCGCCATGAACGCACCGACCCGGTAGCCGATCTGGTCTGCGTTCAACTCCGACCACAGGTGCAGGCCGAACGCGGCCTCCGGCTTGAACTCCCGGAACACCCCTTCCTCGAGCATGAGCGCCGCGCCGCCCTCCTCGCCCTCGGGAACGCCTTCCTCGGCGGGCTGGAACACGAAGAGCACCGTGCCCGGCAGTTCCTGGCGCCGGCCGGCGAGCACCTCGGCGGCGCCCATGAGCATCGCCGTGTGCCCGTCGTGACCGCAGGCGTGCATCACGCCGACCTTCTCACCGCGGTACTCGGTCGTCGCGGTCGACTTGAACGGCACATCGGCGCGCTCGGTCACCGGCAGCGCGTCCATGTCGGCCCGGAGCGCAATCACCGGGCCGGGGCGTCCGCCGCGCAGGATCCCGATGACGCCGGTGTGCGCCACGCCGGTGCGGACCTCGAGGCCGAGCGACTTCAGGTGGGCCGCGACCTTCTGCGAGGTGCGGGTCTCGCGGTTGCCGAGTTCGGGATTCTGGTGGATGTCCCGCCGCCACTCGATGACCTTCGGCGCCACGGCCCGCGCCGCAGCGTCGAGGGCCGGGTCGGCGGCGGCGAATGCGGGTGCCGCCGTGGCGGCAATGAAGGCGACGGCACAGGCGAGGCGACGGATCATGGCGGGGTCCCGGGAGCGAGCGAGGGCGGCAGGATAGCTTGATCCGCCGGCAGTTGCGCGCGATAAGGGACGGATGAGTCACCTACGCCTCGCGACCGCAATCCTCACCGCAGCAGTCATCCTCATGAGCCAGATTCCGGACGCGCCCGCCCAGTCCGTCTCGCCGATCGCGAACCGCTCGATCGCGAAGACGCAGAAGCCGCCGCTGTACGGCAGCCACTGGATGGCGATCACCGGCAAGCCGCTCGCGGCGACGGCCGGCGCAATGATCTTCCAGCGCGGCGGCAACGCGGTGGATGCGGCGTGCGCGATGCTCGCCGCGACCTCGACGATGTGGGACGTGCTGTCCTGGGGCGGCGAGACGCAGGCGCTGATCTACGA
>CAZRKS010000192.1:0-5117 GCA_964600315.1 uncultured Steroidobacteraceae bacterium
CACCGCCATGCCGTGCGGCAGGAACGCGAGCCCGTCCTCGCGCAGGAGCGCCGCCTTGTAGAAGACGAACGCCGAGAAACAGACGAAGAGATAGGCCGAAACCATCGCGTAGCTGCGCAGTTCCTCGCGCGCACGCTCCTTCAGACTGAGCGTGCCATGTTCCGGGTCCTGCTGCGGTGCCGAGTCCATGGTCCGTCACCTGTGTGGGGGAACGATTTGCGTGCAGAATACAACCGACGAGCCGGTTCGTTGCGACTCCGAGGCGGATGAATGAATACCAGCCACCAGGACACGGACTACGACTGGCTCATCATCGGCTCCGGTTTCGGCGGCAGCGTCTCTGCGCTGCGGCTGGCGGAGAAGGGCTACCGCGTCGGCATGCTGGAGCAGGGCCGGCGCTTCCGCGACGAGGAGTACGCGGCGACGACCTGGCAGCTCCGGCGCTGGCTGTGGGCGCCGTCGCTCGGCCTGCGCGGCATCTTCCGGCTGACGCCGTTCAAGGACGCGTTCATCGCGAGCGGCACGGCGGTGGGCGGCGGAAGCACCGTCTATGCCAACACGCTTTATCGCGCGAGCCCGGAGTTCTATGTCAACCCGCAGTGGCGCGAACTCGGCGACTGGTCGGCCGCGCTCGCTCCGCACTATGACACGGCGGAGCGCATGCTCGGCGTGCGCGAGGCGGAGCCCGGGAGTGACGGCCAGCGGCTGCTCGCGGACGTGGGCCGCCAGTTCGGCGTCGAGGGCACGTTTCGCCGCACGCCCGTCGGCGTGTATTTCGGGCAGCCGGGCAAGAAGGTCCCGGATCCCTACTTCGGCGGCGAGGGACCCGAGCGCACCGGCTGCACCTCGTGCGGCGCGTGCATGGTAGGTTGCCGCGAGGGTGCCAAGAACACGCTGCTGAAGAACTATCTCTGGTTCGCGGAGCGGCGCGGCGTCGAGATCCACGCCGAGCGTGAAGTCGTCGACATCCGGCCGCGCGGCGCGGCCGATGGCAGCGAAGGCTACCTCGTCACGACCGAGTATCCCGGGGCGTGGTTCCGCAAGCGGCGCCGTACGTTCACGGCCCGCGGCATCGTGATGTCGGCGGGCGCGCTCGGCACGAACAGGCTGCTCGCGAAGTGCAGGGCGACAGGCTCGTTGCCAGCGATCAGCGACCGCCTTGGCCAACTCGTGCGCACGAACAGCGAGTCGATCCTCGCCGTGACCCTGCCGGAGGGCGTGGCCCGTCCGTGGAACGACGTGGCCATCAGCTCGAGCATCCACCCGCGGCCGGACACGCACATCGAATTCGTCACCTACGGTCGGCACGGGGACGCCATGGCCCTGCTCTTCACGCTGCTGACCGGCGACGGCACCCGCTTGACGCGGCCGCTGCTCTGGCTCGGCAACGTGCTGCGCCATCCGGTCACGTTCATGAAGTCGCTCTGGCCGGTCGGCTGGTCGCGCCGCACCGTGGTCATCCTCGTGATGCAGACGCTCGACAACGCGATCGCCTTTCGCGCGCGGCGCGGACTCTTCGGTGGCGTGTCGCTCTCGACGGAGCAGGACCCGGAGAAGCCGAACCCGACGTTCATCGAGGCCGGCAACAGTGCGGCGGAGTGGCTGGCGCGCCAGACCGGTGGCTATGCGCAGAGCATGGTGCTCGAGGCGTGGGCCAACATCCCGACCACGGCGCACATTCTCGGCGGCGCAGTGATCGGCCGCGATGCGGCGACCGGCGTCGTCGATTCCAGCAGCCGGCTGTTCGGCTACCGGAACTTCCTCGTGTGCGATGGTTCGACGGTACCGGCCAATCCTGGCGTGAATCCCTCACTCACTATCACGGCCATGAGCGAGTACGCTATGACCCACGTGCCGGCACGCACGGCTGCGTGGCCGTAGGAGACATCGCATGTTCAAGTCAGCCGGTCTGGCCCTCGTCGCTTGCGTCATTTCTGGATTCGCGGGCACGGCGCTCGCGCAGGACAGCGACTTCCGCTGCGGGAGCGTGATCGTCTCCGTCGGCATGGCCCAGGCCGACGTGCTGGCGGCCTGCGGCGATCCCGCATCGAAGACCGTCGAGCAGGTGACGGTCCGCAAGGGAGTGCAGTATGCGGGCGCGACGCCGGTCGAGCACTGGACCTATTCGACGGGCGCCGTGACCCGCGTGCTCACGTTCGACCAGGGCAAGCTCGTCTCGATCGACCAGCAGTAGGCGCGAGTCCGAGGCAGCGGCTGTCGGCCTCACGCGACCCGGGGCACGACCTCGACCGTGACGTGCACGAGCTCGTCGTGCACGGCGAGTCGCTCGCGCACCGCGATGGCGGTCACCTCGGCGTCGGTCTCCAGGCTGACGATGCAGGCGTACTTGCCCTTGCCCACGCGCCAAAGGTGCAGGTCGCGCAATGCGGTCGGTTGCGGCAGTGCGCGCACGATCTCCCGGATCTCCTCGACGACCGGCGCGTCCATCTCGGCATCGAGCAGCACGCGCCCGGTGTCGCGCAGCAGTCCGATCGCCCAGCGGCCGACGAGGACCGTGCCGACGATGCCCATCACCGGGTCGAGCCAGGGAGCGCCGAAGAACTTCCCGCCGACGAGGGCGGCGATTGCGAGCACGGACGTTGCCGCATCGGCGACCACGTGCAGGTAGGCCGAGCGCAGGTTGAGGTCGTGGTGGTGGTGATGCGCGTGCCCGCCGGCGTCGTGCGCGTGTGCGTGAGAGTGACCGTGGTCGCCGGCCGACAGCAGCCAGGCGGACACGACGTTCACCACGAGCCCGAGCACCGCCACCGGAATGGCCTCGTCGAAACGGATCGGCGCCGGCGCGACGAGCCGCCGGATCGATTCGAATCCCATGTATCCCGCGACGCCGAGCAGGAACACGGCGCTGGTGTATCCGCCGAGAACCTCGATCTTCCAGGTGCCGAACGCGAAGCGCGGGTCGTGGGCGAGGCGGCGGGCGAGCGCGTAGGCACCGGCCGAGACGCCGAGCGCGAGGGCGTGGGAACTCATGTGCCAGCCGTCGGCGAGCAGTGCCATCGAACCGAACATGGTGCCCGCGACGATCTCGACCCCCATCATCGCCGCAGTGAGCCACATGACCTGCCGTGTCCGTCGCTCCGCGACCGGGTCGTGGAGGTCGTAGACGTGGACGTGCGGGTGCTCGGTGGACGGCATGGCGGGATCGGTCGCGCGCTCCTCCCGGGCAGTATACCTGCCGAGGCTGTGCCGACGGCCTGATGGCCGCCGCGCTCGCGGGGCACGCGCGGCATTCCCTGGCTTGGGCCGGCGACGCATTCGGGTCTATGCTCGGCAGTCGGCCACGCGAGGTGCGCGGCCAGGAACAGGGCGAGCACGAACCATGAGCGATCCGGTCAAGTACCTCCTCGACGAAACCCGCATCCCGAAGGCCTGGTACAACATCCAGGCGGACCTGCCGAAGCCGGCGCCGGCCGTGCTGCATCCGGCCACGCACCAGCCGGTGGGCCCGGACGATCTCGCGCCGCTGTTCCCGATGGAACTCATCCTCCAGGAGGTGACGCTCGAGCGCGAGGTGCCGATCCCCGAGCCCGTCCGCGACGTGTACCGCCAGTGGCGGCCTGCGCCGCTCTATCGCGCGCGACGACTGGAGCGGGCTCTGCAGACGCCGGCGCGCATCTACTACAAGTACGAAGGCGTCTCGCCGGCGGGCAGCCACAAGCCGAACACGGCGGTGGCGCAGGCGTTCTACAACCGGGAGGCCGGCGTCAAGCGCCTGATCACCGAGACCGGGGCGGGGCAGTGGGGCTCCTCACTCGCGTTTGCGGGCGCGCTGTACGGGCTCGAGGTGCAGGTCTTCATGGTGCGTGTCTCTTACAACCAGAAGCCGTACCGGCGCGCGCTCATGGAAACCTACGGCGCGCGCTGCGTCGCCTCGCCGTCGAACGAGACGGCGTCGGGGCGGGCGATCCTCGCGAAGGACCCGGAGCACCGCGGCAGTCTCGGCATCGCGATCTCCGAGGCCGTGGAGATCGCCGCGCAGCGCGACGACACGAAGTATGCGCTCGGCAGTGTGCTGAACCACGTGCTGCTGCACCAGACGGTCATCGGGCTCGAAGCCCTCGAGCAACTCGAGATGGCGAACGACTACCCCGACGTCATCGTCGGCTGCACGGGCGGCGGCTCGAACTTCGCCGGCATCGCCTTCCCCTTCATCGGCGCGCAGCTGCGGGGCGGCCGCAAAGTCCGCGTGGTCGCCATCGAACCGTCCGCGTGCCCGAGCCTCACCCGCGGGACGTACGCCTACGATTTCGGCGACACGGCGCACCTGACCCCGCTCACCAAGATGCACACGCTCGGTTCGACGTTCACGCCGCCGGGGTTCCACGCCGGCGGGCTGCGCTATCACGGCATGGCGCCGCTCGTGAGTCACCTGAAGGAACTCGGGCTGATCGAGGCGCGCGCCTACGACCAGACGAAGGTGTTCGAGGCAGGTGTCCGCTTCGCCCGCGCCGAGGGCATCCTGCCCGCGCCGGAGGCCAATCACGCGGTGAAGGGTGCGATCGACGAGGCGATCCGCTGCCGGGAGGAGGGCGTGTCGCGCGCCATTCTGTTCAACCTGTGCGGGCACGGCCACTTCGACATGCAGGCCTACATGGACTACTTCGCCGGCCGGCTCGAGGACCGCCAGTACGAGGAAGCAGAACTCGCGATGGCGCTCGCCGGGCTGCCGTCGGTCGCCGAGCCGGCCTGAGCGGACGGCCGGCGGCGCACCGGGCGTCGTCCGCGCTCAACGGTTCACGGGCAGGCGGACGAGCCCGGCACCTTGCCGGCGAGCAGCAGGAAGTTGCCGAAGGGCCCCATGTTGCCCATCGCTTCGCCATACGGGCCGCTGAACGAGAGGCGACCGAACATCATCGCCTTCATCGGCCCGTACTCACCGGCGCCCATCTGCTTCCAGCGCTCGGTCGTCGCGGTCATGACGTAGTCGGCGCCCTTGTCGAGCTTCTGCGTCTCGACGGGTCCGCCGTAAACGCACTCGGCCTTGCCGTCCTTCAGTGCGACGCGCAGTTCCACCGTGGGCACCTTGCCGCAGTCCGAGCGGTAGATCTGCATGACCTTGTAGCCGCGGCCCTTGTCGTTCTTCACCCAGCCGCTCT
>CAZRKS010000193.1:0-5071 GCA_964600315.1 uncultured Steroidobacteraceae bacterium
GGTTCGCGACGGGCGACGTGTCGGTCATCCATCCGAACGGCTTCATGCAGATCACCGACCGCGCCAAGGACGTCATCAAGTCCGGCGGCGAGTGGATCAGTTCGGTCGATCTCGAGAACTGCGCCTGCGGCCACCCGGACGTGCTGATGGCCGCGGCCATCGGCGTGCGTCACCCGAAATGGGAGGAGCGCCCGCTCCTGCTCGTCGTGCCGCGGCAGGGGTGCACGCCGTCACGCGAGTCCGTGCTCGCGCACATCGCCGAACATTTCGCGAAGTGGCAGCTGCCGGACGACGTCGTCGTCGTGGACAGCCTGCCGATGACCGCGACCGGCAAGATCAGCAAGAAGGACCTGCGCGCGAAGTTCGGCGATCATCTGATGAAGTAGACTGTGGGCTGAAGGCTGTGGGCTGTAGGTCAGAGGTGCCGTGCCCTCTGGCCACAGCCTACAGCCCTTAGCCCATAGCCTCTACAGACACCTCCGCAGCAGCGTCTCGGCCTCCGCGAGGCTCATGTTCTTCGGCACCGGGTAGTCGCGGTGCGCCTCGATCATCGCGGCCCGCGCGACGAGCCCGACATCCTCGGCGCGCAGCGGTGCCACTTTCTCCGGGATGCCGACGGCGCGGTTCAACTCGCGGACGCGGTCCACGAAGCGCTGTGCGAGCGTCCCGCGAGGCTCAGAGGGCGTACCCGCGCCGATCGCGACTGCGAGTTCGGCGAGCCGCGCCTCGGCGTACGGCGCATCCTTGAGGAAATCGAGCACGTAGGGCAGCACGATGGCATTGCCCAGTCCGTGCGGCACGCCGTACACGCCGCCGAGCTTGTGCGAGAACGCGTGCACGTAGCCGACGTAGGCCTTGGTGAACGCGAGCCCGGCATAGAGCGACGCGAGCGCCATCGCCTCGCGCGCCTCGAGGTCCGCCCCGTTCGCACAGGCGCGCGGCAGGTTCGCGAAGATGAGTTTCACGGCGGAGACGCAGAACATCGGCGTCTCGGCGTGCGGCCAGCGGTTCAGATAGGCCTCGACGGCGTGGGTGAGCGCATCCATGCCGGTCGCGGCCGTAATCGGCCCTGGCATGCCCTTCATCATCTCCGGGTCGAGCGCGGCGGCCAGCGGCACGAGCTTCGGGTCGATCACCGTGGCCTTCGAGTGCGCGACCGGGTCGGTCACGACCGCGGCGACCGTCACCTCCGAGCCCGTGCCCGCCGTCGTCGGGATCGCATAGAGCGGCAGCGGCGGACGGTTCACCTTGAGCATGCCCACGAGCTTCACCGAGGACTTGCCGGTGCTCGCCATGGCAGCGATGACCTTGGCCGCGTCGATTGACGAGCCGCCGCCGACGGCCAGGATCGAGTCGCTGCCGTGAGTGCGGAGCGCGACCAGGCCGCGGTCGAGCACGTCGTGCGTCGGGTCGGGAACGATGCCGTCGAACACGGCGACGTCGATGCCCTGGGCCTCGAGCGCGCGGCGCACCGGCTCGACGAGGCCGAGCTTCGCGAGCACCGCGTCGGTCACGATGAGGCAGCGCTTCGACCCGGACCCGCCGATCAGCTGGCACAGCCGCGGCGTCGAGCCCGCCCCGACGAACAATACCGGCCGCGGAATCGCCACGAGGCGCGAGACCGGCTTCATGAAGGGCTTGATGAGACGGTAGGCGAGCAGTTGCAGCTGGAACAGCATGGGGGCCTCGACGTGCCGGGGGCCGACTTGGCAGCTTACCGCGGCCGCCGCCCGCGGCGGCAGACGTACAATTAGCGCCCCGGTTTCGGACTTCAGCCGGCCGCCTGGCGCAGGTGCGCGCGGAACTGGCCGGGCGTCGTCGAGTGGGCGGCACGGAAGCTCGCCGTCAGGTGACTCTGCGAACTGAAGCCGCACTCCTCGGCGATGCGGGAGATCGGCAGGTTGGACTGGCCGAGCAGCTTGCGCGCGAGGTCCAGCCGGGCGGTCAGCACGTACTGGTGCGGGGAGACCCCCATTGCATCGCGAAAGACCCGGCTGAAATGAGCCAGGCTGACCTCAGCGCGCTTCGCCAGGCGGACCGTCGACAGGTCGGCGGCAAGGTTGGCATGAATGTGGTTGAGGACCGCCTGCATGCGCGCGGCATGCACGTGGCGCGGGTTGATGCCTCGGACGCCCGGGGCCACGAGGGCGCGATAGGTCGCCTCGAGCATCACCCCTGCGAGGCGCTCCATGAAGCCCACGTCGGCGCCATGCGCTTTCTGCAACTCGCCCACCAGTTGCAGCGCGGCGGCCCCGACCAGCGGGTCGCTGAACGGGACCGGCGCATCCCGCGACTCGGCGATGACCTGCAGGCCATGCATCACGCTGCCGTGGCTGCCAAGGAAATAGAAGACCGCGAAATCCACGGTCCCGGAGTAGTGCCAGTGGGTCGGGACTCCGACCGGGACGAGCAGCGACTGCGTTGGCAGATTCATGCTGCGCCAGCGGTCGGGCTCGCCCTCCCTGACGCGCCCCCCGCCGAACTGGACCACCAGCGCCGCCCGATCCATGCCCGAGACTGTCCGCTCGATGTCCTGGTACAGGTAGCGTTCTGCGAACAGTGGTGTCGCGCCGCTGATGCGCCCGGCCACGATGGGCTGGTGACCGAGTTCCTTCCTGACCTTGAACCAGACGGGCCCGGCCATCCTGCACCCCGGGGCACGCATGAGTGGATTTTGACAAAGATACGCTCGGTCCGTGAAAGGCGCCAGCCACCTGCATGGTCAGAATTGTCCCCACACCGCGCAGTCTCGGGGAGACATCATCGTGAAGCTCAAATCGAAGATGACGCTGCCTGCCGTCGGCCTGTCCGGCTTCGAGACGCCACTGTCGGACGAGGAAGCGGCCGTTCAGAGCGGTGTGCATCGCTTCGCCAGGGAGGTACTGCGTCCGCTGGGGGCCGAACTCGACAGGATGAGCGCCGAAGAGGTGATCGCACCGGGCTCGCCCTACTACAGCGTGTTTGCGGAGTTCGCCAAGCTGGGACTCGATCCGGCCATGCTGGCCGAGTTGCCGCCGGAGATCGCCATCCGCATGGAATCGCTGATCGGCGAGGAACTGGGCTGGGGCGATTCCGGACTGGCCGTGTCGCTGGGAGTCGCCGGCTTCCCGACGTTGATGGCCGCCGCGATGGGCAACAAGGAGTTGGTGGATCTCTGCACCGGCCGGATCGGCTGCTGGATGATCACGCACCCCGACAAGGGCAGCGACGTGCAGGTCTTCGACATGGCGCGCGAATGGACCCCGGGCCAGGCGGGCAACAAGGGCAACATGTGGGGCCGCCTGCAGGGCGACGAGATCGTGATCAACGGGCAGTGCTCGGCCTGGGTGTCGAACGGCGCGGTCGCGCAGGTGGCGCTCGGGTACATCGGGGCCGAGTACGACGGCAGCTTCTTCGACAAGGACGGCCGGCCCCACGGCATGGCCGTGATCATTCCCCTGGACCTGCCGGGCGTCTCGAAGGGCAAGCCGCTCGACAAGATCGGCCAGCGGTCGCTCCCGCAAGGCGAGATCTATTTCGACAACGTCAAGGTTCCGCAGCGCTTCGCCGTGGCCCTGAAGGACGACTACTACGGCAACATGGCCTCGGCGTGGTCGTATGCCGGCACCGTCATGGGGCAGACATTCACCGGCGTCGCGCGGGCTGCGTTCGAGCTGGCGCTGCAGTACTGCCATGAGCGCAGGCAGGGCGGCAAGCTGCTGATCGACCACCAGCTGACGCGCTACCGCCTCGGCGACATGCTGCGCCGGGTCGAGGTCTGCCGCTCGGTGGCCCGGCGATCACTGGCTTTCGCGAGGCTGTCGCCCCTGACGCATCCCTACGTCACGGCGGCGGGCAAGGTCACGGTCACGCAGGAAGCGATGAAAGTCGTCGACGAGGCCTTCCAGCTGTTCGGCGGCTCCGGCACGTCGCGCGAATATCCGATCGAGCGGCTGTTCCGCGACACGCGTGCCGCGCTGATCGAGGACGGCGAGAACTACGTCCTGACCATGCGACTCGGGCTGCTCGCGCAGCAGCTCTACGCCGAAGGCTGGTCGCAGAGCTGACCCCCGAACAGAACACCACACAACGGAAATCAGGAGAGAACAGAAATGGCCAGGTACCCCGTCGTCGTCTACGGCGCGAGCGGCTACACCGGAATGCTGATCATGGACTGGCTCATCGACCAGCAGATCCCGTTCACCGCAGTCGCGCGCAGCGCCGCGCGCGTGAAGGAGATGATGGCCGAGCGCATCGTACGACTGGAGTCGGCGACCTACGAGATCGTCGAGTCCGAGCACACGGTCGAGGCGCTCACGAAGGCATTCAAGGGCGCGAAGGTCGTCTGCAACACCGTGGGGCCGTTCGTGAACTTCGGCCTGACCGCGGTCGAGGCGGCGCTCGAGGCCGGCTGCCATCACATCGACACCACGGGCGAGCAGGGCTACATCCGTGCCGTGCGCGACCGGTTCGGCGAGCAGTACCGCCAGGCCGGCCTGCTGGTGTCGCCTTCGATCGCCTACATGTACACCTTTGCGGAGATCGCATCGGAGCTGGCGCTCGAGACCCACGGCGTGGACGTGCTGGAGACCGCAACGCTCTGTCGCGGCCCGCGCTTCACGGCCTCGGGCGTGACGGTCGGCTCCACAGCTTCGATCTTCGAGCTGCTGCGCGCCGAACAGTGCTACCTCTGGGAGAAGAAGCTGGTGCCGCACGCGCCGGGTGCCTCGGCCAATGTCGTCGACCCGAGCTTCGTGCAACCGGTGTTCTCGATTCCCTGGGGCGGTACGTCGCTGCCCGTCTACTTCGAGCACGACCCGCGCGTCCGCAGCTGCACGTCGTACGTCGGCTTCTACGACAACAACGTCATGCAGCTGGTGCACGGGCTCGGGCAGAAGTGGGAAGCCGAGTACAAGAATCTGCCGAAGGAGCATCAGGACGCGGTGATCAAGCAGACCGTCGACTCGACCACGCCGAGCATGCCGCCGCGCGAGCGCACCACCGTCGCACGCTCGGTGGACTTCGCGATCTGTCGCGGCCAGCTCGCAGCAGTGCGCGCCACGGTGCACGGCATCACGCCGTACATCTCGAC
>CAZRKS010000194.1:0-5031 GCA_964600315.1 uncultured Steroidobacteraceae bacterium
GCTCGAGCGGCAGCATCACGTTCTCGAGGGCCGTGAGCGACGGCACGAGGTGGAACGACTGGAACACGAACCCGACGTGTCGTGCACGCACTGCCGCCCTGCCGTCCTCGTCGAGCGCCGTGAGCTCGTGGCCGGCGAGCTGGACGGTGCCTGCCGTGGGCTCGTCGAGTCCCGCGAGCAACGCGAGCAGCGTGGACTTGCCCGCGCCCGAGGCACCCATGATCGCGACGGTCTCGCCGCGCCGGATCGCGAGCGACACTCCGCTCAGGATGGCGAGCATTCCCTCGGGGCTGCTAACCTGCTTCCCGAGTCCTGCCGCCGCGAGCACCGTGTCCATCCGTTCCGTCTGCATCCGGTTCCTCGTCGTCCTGCTGCTGGTGGCGGGGCCGCAGGCGCACGCCGAGTCGCCCGTCCTGCTGGTCGTCGGTGACAGCCTGAGCGCAGCCCACGGGATCCGCGTCGAGCAGGGCTGGGTGTCGCTGCTCGCGGACCGCTTGAAGTCCTCAGGGTACGTTTACCGGGTGGTCAACGCCAGTTCGAGCGGCGAAACCACCGGCGGCGCGCTGGCCCGCCTGCCGCGTGCCCTCGAGTTGCACCGGCCGGCCGTCGTGATCGTCGAGCTGGGCGGCAACGACGGCCTGCGCGGCCTGCCGGTCCGCGACATCCGCGCCAACCTCGAGGCGCTGGTCCGCCAGGCGCAGCGGTCCGGCGCCCGGGTGCTGCTCATCGGCATGCGCATCCCGCCGAACTACGGGCCGGTCTACACGCGGGACTTCCACGAGGTCTTCGCGACGGTGGCGCGCCAGTGCGCGGTGCCGCTGGTGCCGTTCTTCCTCGACGGCATCGCGCTCGACGATGCGCTCATGCAGGAGGACGGCCTGCACCCCAACGCCGCCGCCCAGCCGAAGCTGCTGGATCAGGTATGGCCGAAACTGCTACTGATACTTTCCCGGTGATGGGCTGCGCGGACCGCGCGGTATAGTGCCGGAGGCGCGTCGCAATGCCGCGGGCTCGACGGCGACGCGCGGGCCCTTGCGGGAGTGGAGCATGGAAAGAGTCTGGCTGAAGAGCTATCCGCCGGGCGTACCGGCCGAAATCAACCCGGGCGAGTACCGCTCGCTCGCGGACATGGTCGACCGGAGCCTCGCGAAATACGCCAGCCGCCCGGCCTACGTCTGCATGGGCCGCGTGGTCACCTATCGCGAGTTCGATGAACTGAGCCGGCACTTCGCGGCCTACCTGCAGAAGGTGGCGGGACTCCGCAAGGGCGACCGCATCGCGGTCATGCTGCCGAACGTGCTGCAGTACCCGGTCGCCATCATCGCGGCGTTCCGCGCGGGGCTCACGGTCGTCAACACGAACCCGCTGTACACACCCCGCGAACTCGAGCACCAGCTGCGCGACTCGGGGGCACGCGCCCTGCTGATCCTCGAGAATTTCGCGCACACCCTCGACGAAGTCCGGGGCGCGAGCGGTCTCGACACGATCATCGTCACTGGCGCGGGCGACCTGCTCGGATTCCCGAAGTCGGTGATCACCAATTTCGTCGTGCGGCACGTGCGCAAGCAGGTGCCGCCTTTCTCACTGCCGGGGGCGGTGCGGTTCAGTGACGCGCTGAACGGCGGGCGCTACGAGAATCTCGAGCGGCCCGAGTTGTCTCACGACGACGTCGCGTTCCTGCAGTACACGGGCGGCACGACGGGAGTGTCGAAGGGCGCCGTGCTCACGCACCGCAATCTCGTCGCGAACGTCCTGCAGTCCGAGGCCTGGGTGGCGGGGACGCTCGGCGTCGGCGAGCCGCAGGTCGCGATCACCGCGCTGCCGCTCTACCACATCTTCTCGCTCACGGCGAACTGCCTCGTGGTCATGAAGCTCGGTGGCCAGAACGTGCTGATCCCGAACCCGCGCGACTTCGCCGGGTTCGTCGCGGAACTCGCGAAGCACAGGTTCACGTACCTGCCGGGCGTGAACACGCTGTTCAATGCGCTGCTGCACACGCCGGGCTTCGACCGGCTCGACTTCAGCACGCTGCGCGTGAGCCTCGGCGGAGGCATGGCGGTGCAGCGCGCGGTCGCCGAGCGCTGGAAGGAAGTGACGGGCTGCGTGCTGACGCAGGCCTGGGGCCTGACGGAGACCTCGCCCGCCGCGTGCATCAACCCCGCCGGGATCGACTTCAACGGCTCGATCGGCCTGCCGATCTCCTCGACGATCGTCACGATCCGCGACGACGCCGGCAGCGAGGTGCCGCTCGGCCAGTCGGGCGAGATCTGCGTCGAGGGGCCGCAGGTGATGCGGGGCTACTGGAACCGGCCGGACGAGACGGCTCAGGTGATGATCGACGGCCGCACGCTCAGGACCGGCGACATCGGCTACATGGACGAGCGGGGCTACGTCGTCATCGAGGACCGCAAGAAGGACATGATCCTCGTGTCGGGATTCAACGTCTATCCGAACGAGGTCGAGAACGTCGCCGTGACGCACCCCGGCGTGCTGGAGGTCGCGGCCGTGGCGCAGCCGGACGATCGCGCCGGCGAGGTGGTGGCGCTGTTCGCGGTGAAGAAGGACCCCGCGCTCACCGAGCAGGCGCTGATCGAGCACTGCCGGCAGTCGCTCACCGGCTACAAGGTGCCGAAGCGCATCTACTTCCGCGACGAACTGCCCAAGAGCAACGTCGGCAAGATCCTGCGGCGCGACCTGCGCGACGAACTGAAGAAATAGGGGACATTCCCCGAATTCGGAAATAGGGGACATTCCCCGAATTCGGGGCCCGAATTCGGGGAATTCGGGGAATGTCCCCTATTTCTTCCTATTTCTTACCGGCGCTTCTTGAGCGCGCCGCTCGCGACGAAATGCGCAGCGACGTCGTCGCCGTCGCTCGCCGCGCGATGGATGCCGTCGACGATCATCTTCTCGGCGCGATCCGTGCCGACCCAGCTCACGATCGTGACCCACTTGCCCTTCTCCAGGTCCTTGTAGTGCTGGAAGAAGTGCGCAATCTGGTCGGTGAGCGTCGCCGGCAGGTCGCGGTAGGACTTCACCCCCGAGTAGAACGGGTGCAGCTTGTCGACCGGCACGGCGATGATCTTCTCGTCGTCGCCGGCCTCGTCCTTCATCAAGAGCGCGCCGACCGGCCGCACGCGCACGATGGCCCCGGCCACGACCGGGCTCGGCACCACGACGATGACGTCGACGGGGTCCCCGTCGCCCGACAGCGTGTGCGGGATGAACCCGTAGTTGCCCGGGTAGAACATCGCGGTGTTCAGGAACCGGTCGACGCGCAGTGCGCCCGAGGTCTTGTCGAGCTCGTACTTCACCGGCACGCCGCCCTGCGGGATCTCGATCAGGACGTTGACGTCGCGCGGCGGATCCTCGCCGATGCTGATCTTGCTGATGTCCATGAGTCAGTCGCCCTCGTGATACGGCGGGCTCAGCTCGTGCACGGCCTCCACCATCGCGAGTGCGTGCTCCGGCGGCACGTCCGGGTGGATGCCGTGTCCGAGGTTGAAGACGTGCCCCGGTCCGCGGCCGTAGCTCGCCAGCACCCGCGCGACCTGCGCGCGGATCTCGTCCGGCTGGGCATAGAGCACGCTCGGATCGAGGTTGCCCTGCAGCGCGACGCGGTCCTGCACCGCGCGGCGTGCGTCGGCGAGATCCGTCGTCCAGTCGACGCCGAGGGCATCGCAACCGGTGCGCGCCATGTCCGCGAGCCACGCACCGCCGCCCTTCGTGAACAGGATCACCGGCACGCGGCGTCCCTCGCTCTCGCGGTTGAGCCCGTCGACGATCTGCTGCAGGTAGCGCAGCGAGAACTCGCGGTAATCGGCCGGCGTGAGCACACCGCCCCAGGTATCGAAGACCATCACGGCCTGCGCACCGGCCGCGATCTGCGCATTGAGATAGGCGAGCGTCGCGCGCGCGATCGTGTCGAGCAGGCGGTGCAGCACGCGCGGGGCGCCGTAGAGCATGCCCTTCACGTGCTGGAAGTTCTTGCTGCCGCCGCCCTCGACCATGTAGGTGCCCACGGTCCACGGGCTGCCGGCGAAACCGATGAGCGGCACCCGGCCGCCGAGTTCGCGGCGGATCAGACGCACCGCGTCCATCACGTAGCGCAGTTCGCCCTCGGGGTCCGGCAGCGGCAGCTTGTCGACGTCCGCTGCACTGCGCACGGGCCGCGCGATCTTCGGTCCCTCGCCCGCCTCGAATTCGAGGCCGACGTTCATCGCGTGCGGGATCGTGAGGATGTCCGAGAACAGGATCGCGGCGTCCAGCCGGTAGCGCGCGAGCGGCTGCAGGGTGACCTCGCAGGCGAGCTCCGGATGCATGCAGAGGTCGAGGAAACTGCCGGCCCGGGCGCGTGTCGCGCGGTACTCGGGAAGGTAGCGGCCCGCCTGCCGCATCATCCAGAGCGGCGTGCGCGGCGTGGGCTGCCGGAGCAGCGCGCGCAGCAACAGGTCGTTCTGCAGCGGAGCGCTCACTGCGCGGCCTTGCCGGCGAAGATCCCGGCGATCGTCTGCTGGATCGCGAGTGCCGCCGCCCGCGGATCGGCCGCGTCGCGGATGGGCCGGCCGACGACGATGTAGTCGGCGCCGTTCGCAAAGGCCTGGGCGACGTCGACCGTGCGTTTCTGGTCGTCTACGGGTCGGTTCTCGACCGGGCGGATACCGGGCGTCACGACCAGCAGGCGGTGATCGATGAACTCGCGCAGGCGCGCCGCCTCGAGGCCCGAGGACACGACGCCGTCGCAGCCCGCCTCGAGCGCGCGGCGGGCGCGGGACAGGACGAGCTGCTCGACGTCGCAGGCGAAGCCGAGATCGTCGAGGTCGCCGCGGTCGAGGCTGGTGAGCACGGTGACGGCCAGCACTTTCACGTCACCCTTCGCTGCGGCGGCCGCTTCCATGATGCCCTGGTTGCCGTGCACGGTCGTGAGCGTCACGCCGCGGTTGCGGAGTTGCCGGACGGCGGCGGCCACGGTCGCGGGCACGTCGAAGAACTTGAGGTCGACGAACACCTTCTTGCCGCGCGCGACCATCC
>CAZRKS010000195.1:0-5027 GCA_964600315.1 uncultured Steroidobacteraceae bacterium
GAGCCGGAGCTTGCTCATCCTGCGCCTGCGGTATTCCAGCGTGATGCCGTCGAAGCCCTGGCGCATGCTGTGGCGCAAACTCCTGCGAAAATCCAGCTGTCCCCGTTGGCTGTGCTGGCGGTAGCGCCGGCCCGGACGGTTCGAGAGGCTGCGGATCATCGCGCCCACCAGCCCGCGGGCGCGGCGGATCTCGTTCTAGTCCAGGCTGCCGAGGTCCCGGTGGGCCAGCAACTCCATGTCGCTGCAGGCAACGGTCTGCGCAGCGCGCTCGTCCTGCGGTTCCTGCTCGCCGCGGGACGAGCCGGTGTCCAGAAATATCGGCTCCGCGCGGCCGTGCAGGCTTTGCGGCGCGGCGGCGCTGTCCGCCCGGGGATCAGGGGTCTGGTGTCCGGGCAGCCCGCCGCGGTGCAGCCAGTAGGCGTCGAAAATCCTCTCGAAGGTCTCGAACTGGTCCCTGTGACTGACGAGTGTTGCCCTGGCGGCAGTTCGCAAGTCGTCCTGACGCGCGATGTCGAGGTGATCGACGGCGCGGCAGAGGTCCATCACGCTCGAAGGGGCGACCGGAATCCCGGCTTCGCGCAAGCAACGGGAAAACGCCACCAGATGGTCGAGCAGCGTGAATGGCTGCCCGGCGGCGTGCGGCGCTGGCCTAATCATCGACGGTCGAAGCGGCAATCCGGCCCAACACGCCGGACAGGTCGGTTGCGCGCACGTTGTCGATGTCACCGCGGTATTTCAGGACGCATCCCAGCGTGTCGCGCACGACCTCCCGGTCCAGTTCCGCAACGCCGAGTGCCAGCAGCGCCCGGGCCCAGTCCACGGTTTCCGCGACGCCCGGGTGCTTCTGCAGTTCCTGCTCGCGCAGCCACTGCATGAAGCGGCAGATCTGGGCGGTCAGGCGTGATCCGGCAGCGGGCACGCGTGACCTGACGACAGCGACTTCCTTGTCGAAGTCCGGGTAGTCGATCCAGTGGTAGAGGCAGCGGCGCTTCAAGGCGTCGTGGAGGGCCCGGGTGCGATTGGAGGTGAGCACGACGAACGGCGGTTCGCAGGCTTTCACGGTGCCGATTTCCGGAATGCTTATCTGGAAATCGGACAGGAGCTCGAGCAGGTAAGCCTCGAATTCCTCGTCCGAACGGTCGATCTCGTCGATCAGCAGCACGGCCTGTTGCGGAGGCGCGAGCCGGATCGATTTCAGCAACGGACGTTCGAGAAGGAATGCGGGGGAATAGATTCCGTCCCCGATCCGGCTCCTCTCTACGCCGCGAGCTTCCTGCAGGCGGATCTCGAGCATCTGCCCGGGATAGTTCCACTCATACACCGCCGAATTGATATCCAGGCCTTCGTAGCACTGGAGCCGGATCAACTCGGCGCCGAGCGCGAGTGCCATCACCTTGGCCAGCTCGGTCTTGCCGACCCCGGGTTCACCCTCGAGAAACAGCGGCTTGCGCAACCTGAGCGACAGGAAAACCGTGGTGGCGAGAGAGCGATCCATCAGGTAGCCGTGTTGCGCGAAACGCGCAATGACATTCTCGATACTGTCGAAAACCATGTGCTTTCCCGCGATCGAAGATTTGCGATGCAATCCGGTAGGACGGGCTATATTATCGGTGTTTCGCAGGCTGCGCCGAGAGCTATCAATGTTCACGGGCACCCGGGCTCGGTAATGGCGAGGGAGGGGCGATGGCAAGAGTGGCTATGGCAGGCAGCGATAACGATTCCGACCCGCTCATCAGGCAGATATTCGACTGGGTTACGCAAATGGAGGGCGCGGTTCCCAACCATTTCCTGGTCGAGCTGAATTTTCCGGAATACTTCAAGGCCAAGCTCGGATCGACCCGGATCCTGTGGGAGGCGGGCGAACTGGCCCTCCCCGAGATCCAGCATGTCGGGATACTGGTTTCCCGCGCCAACGGCTGTCCCTACTGCACCGCGGCGTTCTGCACCATCCTGAATCACGGTCTCCAGACGCCCGAGAGCTATGTGGCCGGGCTCGCCGAAAACGGGATCGATGCGCTGGAGGGCGGGCGACTGAGGACGCTGCTCGAGTTCGCGTTGAAGGTCAACGGCGATCCGAAGTCGGTGACCGATGCCGATGTCGACGGCTTGCGCCACGCCGGGCTGACCGACAGGGGGATCGTACAGCTCATTCACCTGGTCAGTGATTTCGGGTCCTACAACCGTCTCAATCTCGCGCTCGCAACCGACTACGACTACCGCGACATCTGGCGAAGCCTCGCCTTTGGCCCGCGGGCGCATCCGGGCGATCCGTCCGTCGACGCCTAGCCGCGACGCCGGACGGACTGTCGGAATCGTCGCGCCCTAGAACCGGGCGCGCACCGTCACCGAGTATTCGATGCCACGACTGTATACGCCTTCGATCGACTGCATGGCCGCGCCCCAGACGCCGGTGGTCAGGTATTCCTCGTCGGTGAGGTTTTCCACGGCGGCGACGACGTCGTAGCGGTCGTCCTTGTCGGTGAACGTGAGGTTGGCGTTCACCAGGTGATAGCCCGATTCGGCGAGCAGCGGTGAATTGAAGCTGTCGTTGTACACCTTGGTGCGATAGGACCAGTCCACGCGGGGCGTCAGCGTGCCGGCGTCGTCGAGGACGAACTCCTTCGACAGGGCGCCACTGACGCTCCATTCGGGAACCCGCTCGAACTTGTCGTCCTCGAACAGGCGGGTTTCCAGCGTATCGAGTTCGTCGTACTGCGCATCCAGATAGCCCACGCTCGCCTCGGCAAACCAGCCGTCGGCGGGCACGGCCTGCATTTCGAGCTCGAAGCCGTCGATGGTGGCGCTTGCGGCGTTCTTGGTGACTGGCGCTACACTGGTGAAGACCTGCACCTGGAGGTCATCGTACTTGGTGGTGAACAACGAGCCGTTCAGGCGCAGCCGCTGTCCCGGCGTCGCGTATTTGAACCCGAATTCGTACACCTCGACGTATTCCGGGTCGAAAGTGGGAATCAGGTCGATGTCGGGAGTGCCGGCCGGCGCGGTGTAGCCTGCGACGATCGGCGGGAATACGCGCTGGCTGAATCCGCCGGACTTGAATCCCTCCGAATAGCTGACGTAGACCATAAGGTCCTCGTTCCAGTCGTAGGAGACGTTGAACATCGGTGTCACTTCGTCGATGGGTTCCGCCTTCTCGACGTGCGGCAGAATCGGTTCGCCGGCCTGCATGAACGGCGCGTCCAGTACCGGATGGCCACTGCCCGCGAACTTGTTGACCAATATGACCTGGTCCGGCAGGAATTTCTTTTCCTCGTCGGTGTAGCGAAGACCCGCGGTGAAATGCAGTTTTTCGGTGACGTCGTAGGTCCCCTGGAAAAAGGTGGCCCAGGCTTCGTTGTCGATGGAGCCGCCGCTGCGAAAGTTCGAGATCACGAAGTCGAGCAGATTTTCGTTATCGCCCGACTCCTCGAAATAATACAGCCCGAAAATCCATTTCAGCCGGCTGTCCAGGTTCGTGCCGTTGAGCTGTATTTCCTGCGAGAACTGGTCGAGATCCATGTGATCCACGTAAGCGGCGACACCGATCGGGGAGTGGTCGCCGTCGCGGGCGAAATCCGCTTCCAGTTCGCGGTAGGCGGTGATCGACTTGAGGCTCAGGTTCTCGGCCAGTTCCCAGTCGAGCGTGAAATTGGTACCCCACAGGTCGCTGTCGGAGTAGGCGGGCGCGGTCCCGGCGTTGGTCTCGTTGTTGCGGATGTAGCGGTCGTCGTAGCAACCGGGTACGGCCGGGTTGATGTCCGAGGGCACACCGGGAATGGCGCCGGGAAGGAAGACGCAGGGCGGGTAAGCGTCCGGTCCGCCGAGTCCGGGGGCGGGCCATCCCGCGCTGAAACTGGCCATCTGGTTGTTGATCACGGCAAACGGCGGGGTATTTTCGTCGACCTGACCGGTGGCGCGGTTAATGACCGGCCCCTTGTCGATCCCGATGAGTTCGAATGCGGGGCCGTTCTCGCGGTCGCGGGTACCCTCGAAGGAGAGGTTCATCTCCACGTCATCCGATGCCAGCCAGCGAAACGCCGCCCGACCTGTCCACGTGTCGTCGTCGCCGAGATCGGTGCCGTCGTCGCGATCGACATAACCGTCCTGGCTCATGCGCCCGGCGGAAAAGGTGCTGAAAAACGTATCGCTCCAGGGCAGGTTGGCCGAACCCACCACATCGAAACGCTCATCGGTTCCGTAGGTGGCCGAGAGCTTGCCCGAGCGTACTTCGTCGGGCTTGCGCGTGGTGATCGAGATGGCGCCGCCGATGGTGTTACGCCCGAAGAGCGTGCCTTGCGGGCCCCGCAGCACCTCGACCCGCTCGATGTCGATCAGATCGAGAATGCCGCCGACGGAGCGAGCTATGTACACCCCATCGACGTAAAGGCCGACGCCGGGATCCACGGTCGGGAGAAACTCCTTTTGACCGATGCCGCGGATGTAGATTGCGGCGGCATTGCTGGCACCGCCGAAGGCGGGATTGTTCGAGAAGGTCAGGTTCGGCGTGAAGTTCTGTATGCCGTCGATTTTCGTGACCCCGCGGTACTCCAGGCTGTCGCCGGAAAATGCCGATACGGACAGGGGGGTCGATTGCAGCCCTTCCTCACGTTTGCGTGCGGTTATGACTATCTCCTCGATCAGCCACTCGGTATTTCCCGCCTTGTCCTGCGCCTGCGCCTGCTCCTGCGCCTGCACCGCCACCGGTGTCACTGCACCCAGCGCGGCGCCGAGCAGGAGAAGGCGTCCGAGGTTCATGTGTCTGATCGCTACCGGTCGTATGGTCCTGGGCATGGTCGTTCTCCATCGGATGAGGCTTGAAACCCGGGCGTCGGGGATTGCGCTGGTATGACCTGATGCTGGGGGCATGCGAGGCAGCGTTCCCCTTTCTGTTTCTATGACACCGCGCGCCTGCGCATCATTCAAGATCCTCATGGTAGAAAAGAATAGCGCCAGTCACGGGTAGCGGGATCAAACGGGCAGGGACGGGACAGGGTCGGCAGTAATCGCACAGGTCGAGGGTGTTCGCAGCG
>CAZRKS010000196.1:0-4957 GCA_964600315.1 uncultured Steroidobacteraceae bacterium
CTCGACCGGGTCGCCGTTCTTCACGAGGATCGACACCACGCGCCCGGCCTTGTCCGACTCGATCTGGTTCATCATCTTCATGGCCTCGATGATGCAGAGCACGTCGCCGGGCTTGACCTCGCTGCCGAGTTCGACGAACGGCTTCGCGCCCGGGGCCGGAGCCGCATAGAACGTGCCGACCATGGGCGCCGTAACCGCCTGGTCCGGCGAGTGCGCAGGCGCTGCCGGCGGCGCGGCGGCGGCAGCGGGCGCCGACCCCGGGACCCCTCCCGCGACGGGCGCCGGAGCGAACGCCATCGGTGCCGCGATGGTGTGTACCGTGCCGGCCGGATTGCGGCTGATGCGCACGGATTCCTCGCCTTCCTTGATCTCGATCTCCGCGATGCCCGATTCCTCGAGCAGCTCGATGAGCTTCTTGACCTTGCGGATGTCCATCGCGAATCCCCCGAATGGTTGTCAGGCCCGCGGCTTGCCCTGCGCGGCGAGGTAGTCGGAGCCGGCTCGCAGAGCGAGCTCGTAGCCGACCGCGCCGAGGCCGGTGATGACGCCGAGGGCGATGTCGGAAAAATAGGAGTGGTGGCGGAACGGCTCCCGCGCGTGCACGTTGCTCAGGTGCACCTCGATGAACGGGATCTTCACGGCGAGCAGTGCGTCGCGCAGCGCGACGCTCGAGTGGGTGAAACCGGCCGGATTGAACAGAATGAGCGCCACGTGGCTCGCGGGCGCTTCGTGGATGCGCGCGATGAGTTCCGCCTCGGAATTGCTCTGGAAGGCCGTCAGGTGATGGCCGGCCTCGGCCGCCAGCTGCGCCATGCGCTCGTGGACCTGGTCGAGCGTGACCCGGCCGTAGATGCCCGGTTCGCGCAGGCCAAGCAGGTTGAGGTTCGGACCGTTCAGCAGCAGGATGTGGGCCATCGCGGGCTCTGCTCACCCCGAAAAGGCAGCAAGTTTAGCGCCAATCGGCGCAGGATTGCGACTTTTCAAGACCGAGGCAGGCGGGCCAGGTCGGCCTCGATCGCGGCGCGGGCCTGCGCCGGCGACAGCGCGCCGGAATCGACCTTGCGGACCGCGGCCAGAATCACCTCCGCATCGTCCCGACGCAACTCGCCCAGGTGAGCCGCGACGATGCGGCCCTGCCGGTCCGAGAAGATCGTGAATGGGAACCCGATCGCCTCGACGCCGAACGCGGCTGCGGCATCGAGCGCCTCCTGCTCGCCGATCAGCAGCGGATAGTCGAGCCCGATCTGGTCGGCGTAGGCGATCACCTTGTCGCGGTAGTCGGCGGCGATGCCGATCACCTGGAAGCCCTCGGGTCCGTACCGGGCCTGCAGTTCCTCGAGCAGGGGGATTTCGCGACGGCAGGGTGCGCACCACGTCGCCCAGAAATTCACGATCAGCGCCTTGCCCGACCAGTCGGCGAGCGTGCGCGGCCGACCCTCGCGGTCAGCGAGCTGGAAGGTCGGGAGGGTTGCGGCCAGCTGGCGCGGCGGAGCCTCGAGCACCGCCGACGGGCTGGCCGATTGCGCCGCCGCCTGTTCGGCCAGTCGCGAACGCTGCTCGAAGACGAGGTAGCCCGCCGCGCCGGCCGCGGCGGCGCCGATGACCAGGGCCGCCGTCGCGAGCCGCTTCACGTGTCGCCTCCGAAAGCCTGCGCGGCGTGATCGCGGAATTCGTCCGCCGGCTTGAATCCGACAACGCGGTAGTCGGTCCGTTCCGCGCCGTCCGGGCCGAAGAACACGATGGTCGGCGGCCCGAGGATCCCGAACCGGTCGAGGAGCGCACGGTCCGCCTCGTCGTTGGCGGTGACGTCGGCCTGCAGCAGCACCGCGCGCGACATCTCCGCCTGCACCTCCGGGTCCGTGAACGTGCGGTGTTCCATTTCCTTACAGGACACGCACCAGTCGGCATAGAAATCGAGCATCGCGGGGCGCCCGGCGGCACGGGCGGTGGCCAGTTCGCGATCGAGGTCCGCGACCGTCTTGATGCGCTTGAAGGCCAGCGCATGCGCCGCCGTCGCCTCCGGCGCCGCGCCTGGCCCGGCCAGCGGCTGCAGCGGATCGCTGCGGCCCGAGAGGGCACCGACCAGCAGGGCGAGGCCGTAGACAACGGCCAGCGCGCCGAGTCCGCGCCGCACGATGCGCGCCCCGGCCCGCTCGCTCCCCAGGGACATCGTGAAGAGATACCAGCCCGCGACGAACGTGAGCACGGCCCAGAGCGCGAGGGTTGCCGGCCCGGGCAGGATGCGGCCGAGCATCCACACGGCCACGCCGAGCAGCATCACGCCGAATGCGATCTTGACGGCGTCCATCCATGGCCCGGCCTTCGGCAGCAGCCGGCCGGCGGACGCGCCGACGAGCAGCAGCGGCGCACCCATGCCGAGGCTGAGCGCAAAGAGCGCGGCTCCTCCGCGTACGACCGCGCCGCTCTGGCCGATCACGGCGAGCGCCGCAACGAGCGGCGGAGCGACGCACGCCGTCACGATGAGCGATGACAGCGCGCCCATCACGGCCGTGCCGACCAGCGTGCCCTGCTTCTGCCGATTGCTGGCGTCGGCGATCCGGGCCTGCAGGGCCGCGGGCACCTGCAGGTTGAACGCGCCGAACATGCCGAGCGCCAGTACGACGAACAGCGCGGCGAACAGCACGATGATCCACGGCTTCTGGAAGAACGCCTGCGCTTGCTGTCCGGCGGCGGCGAAAGCGGCACCCGCGACGGTGTACGTGAGGGCCATGCCGAGCACGTAGGCGAGCGACAGCGTGAAGGCCCGGCCGCGCGACACCGGCCGGTCGCGACCGGCGCCCACGATGATGCCCGACAGGATCGGGACCATCGGCAGCACGCAGGGCGTGAAGGCGAGCAGCAGCCCGGCCCCGAAGAAGGTGGCGAGCACGGCGAACAGGCTGCCGTTGCGGATCTTGTCGGCGAGCAGGTCCTGCTCGGACTGCATGCGGCCGGCACGGGCGTCGCCGCTCAACGCCGGCGAACCACTGCCGGGCGCGGCGAGCGTGACCCGGACGTCCTTGTGGATCGGTGGATAGCACAGCCCCTCCGACGCGCAGCCCTGGTAGGTCACCTGCAGGGCGACGTCAGGCGTCCCCGCGCGCGCGGATACCGGTACGTTCGCGACCATTTCGCGGAAGAACACCACTTGCTCGCCGAAATACTCGTCCTCTTCTGTCTCGCCGCCCGGGATCGCGGGCGTGCCGAGCTGCACGCCACCCCCCGGTGCCGCGACCTTCACCTTGTCTCGGTAGAGGTAGTAGCCGTCGGCGATGTCCCAGCGCAGCACGATGCGGTCCGGGCTGTCGCTCTCGGCCGAAAGCACGAAGGCGCGGTCGGGCGGCAGGAAGTCGCTCTCGGACTTGGGCCCGCCCGACAGCAGGCGGCGCAGGTCGAAGTCTTTGCGTTCGCGGCCCTGCTCCGAGGCGCCCGCGGTCGCGGCGGGAGTGGACGGCGCGCCCGCGCGTGCGGCGGCTGGGCTCACGTGCGCCGTCCAACGCTGCGGTGGGTAGCAGAGCCCGCCGTCGGCGCAGCCCTGCAGCTTGAGCGTCACGTCGAACGGCCGGGGCGGCCCCTCGAAGCGCAGGGGCGCCGCGACGGCGATCTCGCCGCGATAGATCACCTGGCGGCCGAAGTAGGGATCGTCGTGGTCCTCGCCCACCGGCAGATCCAGCGCGCCGAGCGTGACACCGGGCGAGGTGGATTCCAGTCCGAGCCGGCCGCGATAGAGGTAGTAGCCGGGCTCGATGTCGAACCGGATGACGAGGTGGCCCTCAGCGGCGTCCGCCGTGTACTTGTAGGCCTGTTGGGGCGACAGGAACTCCTCGTCCGCGCGGGCGGCGCCGAGCGCGAGCCACGGCAGCAGGAGCAGCGCGACCCGGCGCGCTTGGGTGAGCATCGTTCTTGTCATGCGTCGGGGGCCCGGGTCGCCTCGGCGACCCAACGAAAGTAGGCATCATGCCCGCCCGCCGTGCTCAAGGCGACCACTTCGGGCAGGTCGTAGGGATGGAGTTCGAGCAGACGGTCCCGCAGCTGCGGCAGCCGGGCAGACGTGGTTTTCACGATCATCAATACCTCGGGCTCGTCCTGCACGGCCCCACGCCAGGCATATATGGACCGGATCCCTGGGACGACGTTCACGCAGGCCGCCAGCGCCTCCTCGACCAGGACCCGACCGATGCGGGTGGCCGTGTCGGCCTCCGGAAACGTGCTGAGGACGACGAGAATATCCTGATTAATCATCTGGTTGCCTCGTTCTCACGTCCGCGTGGTTCGGCCGGCCGCGGCGCCGACGGAAAATGACGCTGTTCCGGGGCGGGGCTTGAATTCGACGGGCGCCCACCTATTATTAGCACCCGCTTGGGGTGAGTGCTAACGCTCCCCTGCGATTTCCCCCTTCGGCTGAACATACCAACACGGAGATTTCAGCAATGGCTGACAAGTTGAAGATTCGCCCGCTTCACGACCGCGTGATCATCCAGCGCCTCGAGGCCGAGACCAAGTCGGCCGGCGGCATCGTGATTCCCGACACCGCTGCCGAGAAGCCGATTCGCGGCAAGGTCGTCGCGGTGGGCAAGGGCAAGATCCTCGAGAACGGCACGGTGCGCCCGCTCGACGTCAAGGTCGGCGACCACATCCTCTTCGGCAAGTACAGCGGCACCGAAGTGAAGGTCGATGGCGAGGAGTACCTCGTCATGCGCGAAGAAGACGTGATGGCGGTGCTCGAGAAGTAAGCGCCCGTCCTCAACCTCATCACCAGGAATTCCGGAGAACACTGCCATGGCAGCGAAAGACGTTCGTTTCAGCGATGACGCCCGGTCGCGGATGCTCCGCGGCGTCAACATCCTCGCCAATGCGGTCAAGGTGACCCTCGGTCCCAAGGGCCGCAACGCGGTGCTCGACAAGAGCTTCGGCGCCCCCACCGTCACCAAGGACGGCGTGTCGGTCGCGAAGGAGA
>CAZRKS010000197.1:0-4944 GCA_964600315.1 uncultured Steroidobacteraceae bacterium
CAGCCTTCCGGCCCACAGCCCATCGCCCACCGCCCATGCGCCTCCTCGCCCTCGACACCGCGACCGAAGCCTGCTCCGCCGCGCTGCTGCTCGACGGCGATCTGTACCTGCGCTGCGAGATCACCGAGCGCGGTCACGCGGAGCTGATCCTGCCGATGATCGACAGTCTGCTCAGCGAGGCTGCAATGCACGTGCGCGATCTCGACGGTCTCGCGTTCGGCCGCGGTCCGGGCGGATTCACCGGACTGCGGATTGCCGCGGGCGTGGCCCAGGGGCTCGCGTTCGCCGCGAGCCTGCCGGTCGCCTCGGTGTCGAGCCTGGCGGCGGTGGCCGCGCAGGTCGCGGCCGGCGAGGGCGAGCCCGTCCTGGCCTGCAATGACGCGCGCATGGGCGAGGTGTACTGGGCCGTGTTCCGCCCGCTCGCGAGCGGCGCCATGGAGGCGCTCGGTCCGGAGCGCGTCACGACGCCCGACGGCCTCGTGCACGAGGCGCTGGACGTGCGTCACGCGGCGGGCAACGGCCTGGCGCGCCATCCTGGCCTCACGAGCCGGCTCGTCGCCGCCGGTTTGCGGATCCACGACGGCCTGTACCCGCGGGCCGACGCCGTCGCGCGCCTCGGGGCCATCGAACTCGCGGCCGGGCGCGGCGTGAGTGCGGAACAGGCGCTGCCGGTCTATGTCCGCGACGATGTCGCGCGGCCCGCGGGCCCGGCTGTCACCCGGATGTCATAATTCGCGTCTGTAATGCCGCGGCCGCGGAGCCGGCGCGAGGCGTCATGACCAGCAAGCAGATCCTGATCGTCGAGGACGAGAAACCCATTCGCGACATGATCGCGTTCGGGCTGCGACGCGCGGGATTCGACGTGCGCGAGGCCGAGGATTGCGTCACGGCGCGCGCGAGCATCGCCGACCGGCGTCCGGACCTGATGCTGGTCGACTGGATGCTGCCCGACCAGAGCGGACTCGAACTCACGCGTGCGATCAAGCGCGACCGGGACACCGAGGACCTGCCGGTCATCCTGCTCACGGCCCGGGCCGACGAGCGCGACAAGGTGTCCGGCCTCGAAGGCGGCGCCGACGACTACGTCACCAAGCCCTTCAGCCCGCGGGAACTGCTGGCGCGCATCAACGCCGTGCTGCGGCGCGCGTCGCCGGCCGGCGCGAGCGAGTCGATTGAGGCCGGCGGCCTCGCGATCGACCTCGCCAGCCACCGCGTGACCTCGGGCGGGCAGAGCGTCCCGCTCGGGCCGACGGAGTACCGCCTGCTGCGGTTCTTCATGGAACACCCGGAGCGCGTCTACACGCGCAGCCAGGTGCTCGATCGCGTCTGGGGCGGCAACGTCTACGTCGAGGAGCGGACGGTGGACGTGCACATCCGCCGGCTGCGCAAGGCGCTCGAGCCATACGGGGCGGACGGCCTGGTCCAGACCGTGCGCGGCGCGGGCTACCGTTTCTCGACGCGGCCCGAGTAGGCCGTACGCGGAGCCGCGTCTTGTCGAAACCCGCCTGGCGGCACGTCGCGGCGAACCTCGCCGTCGTCCTGGTCGTCGCCGTGCTCGGTGCGCTGTTCGGACGACCAGCCCTGTTCGTCGTATCCGCGCTCGCGCTGCTCCTCGTCCTCGAACTGCGCAACCTGCTGCGCTTCGAGCACTGGCTCAGGCATCGCCGCACGGAGCCGCCCCCGGACATGACGGGGCTCTGGGGCGAGGTGATCGCGACGACGAGCCGCCTCTACCGCCGCAAGGTGTTCCACAAGCGGCGCGTGCTCGGCATGTTCCGCGAGTTCCGGCGCATGACGGCGGCGATGCCGGACGGCGTCGTGCTGCTCGGTCCCGGCCGGGAGATCCTCTGGCTCAATCGCACGGCCAGTCGCTGGCTCGACCTGCGCCGCAAGGTCGACCGGGGCCTGCGCATCGACCATCTCGTGCGCCATCCGGCCTTCGTCGAGTACGTCGAGCGGGGCGGCGCCCCGCCGCGCGTGCACCTGTCGACTCAGGGCGACCGCTGGCTCGAGTTCCACCTCGTGCGCGGCAGCGACAGCGCGCTGCAACTCCTCATCGTGCGCGACGTCACGAGCGAGGCACGGCTCGACGCGATGCGCAGGGACTTCGTCGCGAACGCTTCGCACGAGCTGCGCTCGCCGCTCACCGTCATCAGCGGGTACCTCGACGCGCTCGCCGAGGACCCTGCGCTCGACGCGGCGTGGCGCGAGCCGGTGCTCGAGATGCAGCGGCAGTCGGATCGCATGCGCGCCGTCGTGCAGGACCTCCTCGAACTGTCGCGGCTCGAGTCCCAGGCCGGCGCCGCCGGGCACGCGCCCGTGGACGTGGGCGGCATGCTCGCGCTCATCCGCAAGGACGTGCTCGCGGGCCCGGCGCACCCCGCGACGGTCAGCCTCGTGCTCGACACGGATGCGCAGTTGCTCGGATCGGAGACGGAACTGCACTCGGCGTTCGCGAATCTCGTGTCGAACGCCGTCAAGTACACGCCGTCGGACGGTACCATCGAGATCCGCTGGTGGGTGGACGCGCAGGGCGGCCACGTGGCGGTCCGCGACACGGGCATCGGCATTCCTGCGGAGCACCTGCCGCGGCTGACCGAGCGCTTCTACCGCGTCGATGCGGGCCGTTCGCGCCGGCTCGGGGGGTCGGGCCTCGGTCTCGCGATCGTGAAGCACGCCTTGCAGCGTCATGACGCCTGGCTCGAGATCGAGAGCGAGGAGGGCCGGGGCAGCACCTTCACCTGCCGGTTTCCGGCCGCGCGCGTGCAATCCCGGCCCACGCGGACGCCTGCAACCTCCCTGTAACAGACAGCGCCTATAAAGTCGGGCCATGCAGGTCGGCATCCGTCTCGGGCAAGGCCGGCCGCCGTCGATCGCTCTACCGGTTTCCAACATCGCGAGGGACACACTGTGCGAAAGAATCTGCTGGCCACGGCCGTCGCCGCGGCACTGGCCCTGTCGGCCGCCGAAGCCACGGCCGCAGCGTCGCGGACAGCCACGCGCGACGAGATCGACGCCGTCCAGGCCCAGCTGCAGGCGCTCACGGAGCGCCTGAACAGGCTAGAGGCGGCCAATACTGCCCTGCAGACCGAAAACACAGAGCTGAAGGCGCAGGTTGAGCGGCGCGATGCGGAGACCGACTACCTGAAGGCCCAGGCGAAGGACCTGCGCGAGGAAGCGGCCGTCAGCGCCAACGAGCTCAGCAAGCTGAAGGGCGCGGACTGGGCGTCCCGCATCCGGCTCAAGGGCGACCTGCGCGTGCGCGACGAGAACATCGAGACGCAGCGCATCGTCGGCAGCGGGGCGAGCGCGCAGCTGGAAGACGCCGCCAACCGCAATCGCCTGCGCTTCCGGGCGCGGTTCGGCGCCGAGGCGCAGGTGACCGACAACTCGCGGGTCGTGCTGCAGCTCGCGAGCGGCGACGGCGACCCCCGCTCCACGAACCAGACCATGACCAACGTCGCCTCGGGCAAGCAGATCAACATCGACCTCGCCTACGCCGACTGGACGTTCATGAACGGCGGCGACCTCGTGATCGGCAAGCAGAAGTACCCCTTCTGGCGGCCCGCCAGCAGCCTGTTCTTCGACAACGATTGGAACCCGGAGGGCGGGGCGGTCGCGTTCAGCCGCGGCATGTTCTTCGGCAGCGCCTACGGCTGGTGGCTGCAGGAGAACTACAACTCGAACCCGGCGGGCAACAACGAGGACGCGAACCTCTTCGGCGCGCAGGCCGGCATCAAGTTCCCGCTGCTGAACGGCGAGACACGCGTCGCGCTGCAGTACTACGACTGCGGCGCATGCCAGTACAACAACCCGTTCTGGAGCGGCGGCAACGCCTACGGCAACACGACCATCACGCAGGGCTCGGGAAGTTCGGCGATCCAGGTGCTGAAATACGACTACAACGTGCTCGAGCTGGGGGCCGAGCTCGGCACGACGCTCTTCGACCTGCCGTTCCTGGTGTGGGCCGACTACGCGCAGAACCTCGCCTCGGGCGTGCAGTACGACACGGCCTGGAGTGCCGGCGTCTACCTCGGCAAGGCGGCCAGCCGCCGGACCTGGGAAGCGGGATTCCTCTACCAGTCCATGGACAAGGACGCGATGTACGCGCAGATGATCGATTCGGACTTCGCCGGCGGCGTCACCGACTCCGAGGGCTGGCTGCTGCGCGCGGGTTACGCCCCGGTCAAGAACATCGTGCTGAACGCGACCTACTACATCAACACGCTGGCGAAGGACGTCGCGCCGGTGAGCGGTCCGGGTTACGCCATCGGCAAGGACGCGGATTTCAACCGGCTGCAGCTCGATGTGAACTACAAGTTCTGAACTTGCCGCCGCCGTGGTGGTCCTGTATACCGCCGCAGTTCCGGAGACCCGCATGGACACGTCCGACCTTTCCCACCACATCCTGAGCCGCTTCAATGCGGACCTCGAGGGCGCGCGCTCCGGGGTGCTGCAGATGGGCGGCCTCGTCGAGCAGCAGCTGCAGAACGGCGTCAAGGCGATCTGCACCGGCGACAGCGGGCTCGGCGCGGAGGTGGCGCGGCTCGATCACCGCATCAACGCCATGGAAGTGGCGATCGACGACGACTGCAGCCGCATCCTCGCCACCCGCAGCCCGACCGCGTCCGACCTGCGGCTGATCGTCGCAATCATCAAGACCATCACCGACCTGGAACGCATCGGCGACGAGGCGGAGAAGCTCGGCAGCATCGCGTCCCGGCTGGCGGCGCACGACCGGCCCGCGGACCGTTACCGCGAGATCAAGCACATCGGCGAGCAGGTTGCGGAAATGGTGCACGGCGCGCTCGACGCGTTCGCCCGCATGGACACGGATGCCGCGCTCGCCGTGGCGCGCAACGACCGCGTCGTCGACGAGGAATACGAGGCGCTGCAGCGCCAGTGCATCACGTTCATGATGGAAGACCCGCGCGCGATCCGCCG
>CAZRKS010000198.1:0-4902 GCA_964600315.1 uncultured Steroidobacteraceae bacterium
CGCAGGTACTGCTGCATCACGGGCGAGTGTCCAGCGAAGCGCTCGTCCGGAACCGCATCAGGCTGTTTTTCTTTTAAAGTCAAACGAATATGAACCTTGTAGGGGCTGCAGGTACGATCGCAGACCACAGGAGAAATTCCAACGAATTCCATTTCCGTGGCGGCGATCTCGCAACAGCGCTCAAGCGTCTGGACGACCTTGCCGAAGGCGCCGATTTCATTGTCGGTCACAACGTCATTGAGTTCGATGCCAAGCATCTGGCGGCCGCAAGCCCCTGTGCGAGGTCGCCGGCGGCGGTCCTGGCAAGAATTGTCCGAGAGACTGTCCACACTCCTGTCCAGAAAGGACAGAAATCTGTTGTTTCAAAATGGGTTGCGGCGTAACGTCGGTGGCCAATGAATTGGCCAGAGGGGTGCCCATGGAGGGTCCGACTTCGGCATCATTTGCACCACTTTTTCCGGAGGAGCGAGCCTTGGGCCCGCTTCTCGAGAAAGCCGCGGCTTTGATTGCCGAGGGCCACCGCCTCGGGGGTCAGGCCAGTCCTCCGCTCCGGGAGTCGCTGGCCGGGCTGCTGCGGGCGATGAACTCGTACTACACCAACAAGATCGAGGGTCAACAGACCCTTCCTTCCGACATCGAGCGGGCAGTTCGCAGCCAGTTCGATGCCGACCGTGAGCGCGCCCGCCGGCAGCGTCTCGCGCTGGCCCACATGGAGGCCGAGCGCACCCATGAGTCGGAATGGAGTGGGGTCGCTGCGCGCGACCTGTTCCGGTCTGACCGGGTCCTCGCGATCCACGCTGACCTCTATGGCCGGCTGCCCGAGGCCGATCGGGTGACCGAAGACGGCCAAGTCGTCGTACCCGGCGAGTATCGAACCCGACCGGTGTCCGCGGGCCGACACGTCGCGCCTCCTGTGGATCACCTGTCGGCGCTGATGGCAGCCTGGGGCGAAACGTACTCTGGGTTGCAGGGTACCGAGCGCCTCGTCGTTGGCAACGCTTGTGCCCACCATCGCCTGGCCTGGGTGCATCCGTTCGTCGACGGGAATGGCCGTACGGCTCGGCTCCATTCACACCTCGTTCTGTTCCGTCTCGGATTGACGAACGGCCTGTGGTCGCCCATGCGTGGACTGGCGCGCGCGCACGAGGCGTACTACGTGCGGCTCAACAACGCCGACCTGCCGCGACGCAACGACCTGGATGGACGAGGCGCGTTATCGCAGGAGGAACTGGTGGCGTTCGCCAGCTTCTTCCTCGATACCAGCCTCGACCAGGTGCGTTTCATGAGTGGGATGCTCGCGTTCGATGCGTTCCGGGACCGTCTGGCCGATCTTCTGCAGCAACTCGACGCGCGACCGTGGCGAGTGGGTACGGAGAAGTCCGTCGTGAAGCCGGAGGCCGCCGGGGCACTGCACTATGCAGCGCTGACGGGACCCATGGAGCGGGGTGGCTTCATTGCCATGACAGGCTTGCCCGCGAGAACCGCGCGCCGAGTGCTCAGCAGTCTGCTCGATTTCGGGCTCCTGAAGGCAGAGAGCCGGGTCGGGCCTGTCTCGTTCGATGTTCCACTGCGCTCGCTGCGTTGGCTATTCCCACGACTCTGGCCTGAGGCGGACGATTCTGAGGCGCCATGACGCTGCTGAAGAATCACATCGACATTCGCGAGCGGATCCATCAGGGCGATTTCGTCCTGCCGGCACCCCAGTCGCCGTGCACGCCCGGTACGAGACCGCGCGTTGGGTGCGCTCGTATTGCCTCGGCGATCGTTTGGGCGAGTGGATCTGCGTGAAGCAGATCGACGAATGAAAACGCCAGCCCCCTCGCGAGGGCTGGCGTCGGTTCGAACGGAAGCGCCCGGAGGCGCCGCCGTCGCTACTTCGCTTCGCCGACCTGGACCGGCGCCGACTGCCCCGCCACGAACGGGTACCGGGCGAAGAGCCGGGTCACCGCCGCGTTCAGGGTCGCCTCGCGGTCCTTCATCATCTCCTTCGTGACGACGTCGGAGATGCTGCTCTGGAACACCGCCTGCCGCTTCTCGCGGTCGACGATGTCCAGTTCGATGGTGCCCACGTTGTAGCGATGCGTCGTGACCTGCGTCCCGCCCCAGCCGCCGTAGGGAGCGCCGTACCACCCGCCGTAGCCCCAGCCGGGCCCGTAGTAGGGCGCCGGCACGGACTCGACGTCGGCCTTCTCCTCGACCTTGCCGCGGAAGTTGATCACGAGGTCCGGCGAATCGCTGCGCGTGTAGCCGCGCAGTTCCATCTGCCGAGCCGCCGCGCCCTGCATCGTCTGCAGGGCGAGCGACTTGAACTCCGTGCTGTCCGCCGCGACCTGCGCGACGAAGCCGTAGGTACGGTACCTGCCGAAGTCCGCGGCCTTGTCGTAATCCGACAGCACCTTGGGCGGCGAGGCACAGCCCGCGAGCGCGGCCGCACAGGCCAGGCCGAAAGCCAGTGATCTCATCCTGAGGCTGGACATGGGACCTCCCGCATTACATCGACGTGTTGGGAGTCTTCGTCACGATGGGGACGGAAGCCGCCGCGGCCACTTCGAGCAGGGCCTGGACCTTGTTCTCGACCTGCACGAACTGGAAGACCTTCATGGCCGGCAGCTTCTTGTCGAGCTTGCCCGCGCACTTCTCGAGCACCTTGAGACGCTCGCCGCGCAGGGCGAAGAATTCCTTCATGATCGCCTTGGACTCGGCATCGGTCATGCCGCCGTAGTCGGCGACGAACAGCCGGTTGCCGAGGTTGTTGGCGCTCGTGTAGAGCTTCTTCATCTCGGCCTGGTACTCGTCGTAGATCGGCGTGAACTTCTGCAGCTGGTCATCGTTGAGGGCGAGCGTCGCGAGCATCACGGCCCGCTTGTCCGCCTGCAACTGGCTGATGAGCACCTGGGCCTCGTCGGTGAGGTTGCTCGACGCGGCGAGCGCCACGTCGGTCGTGCCGAGCGCGGCGACGGCGGTGAGTGCGAACAGGATCTTCTTCATCTTGGTCATCCTAGTGTCGGGTGGGGGAAAGGGGATTCAGCGGGCGAGCGGAATGATCGAGTACATGTTCCGCCGCAGCAGGTTCTGCACTCGCGACTCGATCTGGGCATAGCGCAGCGCCTTCTTGCCCGGCAGGACCTTGGCAATTTTCTTCGTGTACTCTTCCTTGAGCGCGACCTGCTTCTTCTCGACGTCGATGCGTTCGTCGAGCAGCTTCGCGGCATCGGCGTCGGTCAGTGTGTCGTACTTGGCCGCGAAGTCGTTCACCATCGCGACGTAGCGTTCCTCGAGCTTCTGCTTCTTCGCCTCGTACTCGCTGTAGACGGGCCAGAACTGCGCACTCTCGGCGTCGGTGAGCCCGAGGTTGTCCGCGTACACGGCGCGCTGGTTGGTCTGGATCTGCTTGATCAGCACCTGCTCGTCGCCGTTCAGGGAGGTGTCTGCCGCGCGGGCAGCGAGGGGAAGCGCCGTGGCGAGCAGGGCGGCGGCGAGCGGGACGAGTCTCATCGAGTGCAGCCTCGGCGAAGAATGGGGCCGACACGGTAGGGCAGGCCCCCCGGCGCTGTCCAGAGGCGATTAGAATCCTCTCCTCATGAGCCCACCGACCGACGGTGAATTGCGGGCCCTGGCCGGGCGCGTGGCCGACCTCCTGTTGCGTGACGGCCGGCGCCTCGTGGCGGCCGAGTCCTGCACGGGGGGCTGGGTGGCCAAGGTCTGCACGGACCTCCCGGGCAGCAGCGGCTGGTTTCTCGGCGGGGCGGTCGCCTACGGGAACGACGTCAAGGCCGGCGCCTTGGGAGTGAAGGTGGGCACGCTGCGCGAAGAAGGCGCGGTGAGTCAGGGGGCCGTGCGGGAGATGGCGGTCGGCGCCCTGGAGCGGCTGGGGGGCGATGTTGCGGTCGCCGTGAGCGGCGTTGCGGGCCCGGACGGCGGCACGCCGGGCAAGCCCGTCGGCACGGTCTGGCTCGCCTGGGCGGTGCGGCATGCGGACCGGCTCGAGGTCCGCACCGCGCTCGAGCAGTTCGCGGGCGACCGCGAGGCCGTGCGCCGGCAGGCCGTGGCGAGCGCCCTGCGCGGCGTGCTCGAGACATGAGCGAGCCGGTCGCAACCGCGTCCCCGACTTCGGCCGAGCCCGCCCGCCGGCTCTTCTTTGCCCTGTGGCCCGGGCCGGAGACGCTCGCGCGCCTGCTCGCGGAAGTTCGCGACCGGGTGCCGCGCGGTGTCGGGCGGGCACAGCGGGCCGACCAGGTCCACCTCACGCTCGAGTTCCTCGGCAGCGTCGCGGAGTCACGACTCGGACCGTTGCTCGAGGTCGGCGCGGCCGCCGCGGCCGACGCGCGTCCATTTGAACTCCAACTGGACGCCGTGGAACACTGGGCACGCCCGCAGGTCCTGTGCCTGACGGCCTCGGCGACACCCGAGCCGCTCGCCACCCTGGTGCGCTCGCTGCGCGCCGGGCTGGCCGCACGAGGCTTCGCGCCCGAGCGGCGCCCGTTCCGCGTGCACCTGACGCTCGCGCGCAGGCTGAGCCGTCCGCCGCCGGCGCGGCCGGTCGATCCCGTGCGCTGGCCCGCCGGCGAGTTCTCGCTCGTCGAGTCCACGACGCGGCCCTCGGGCTCGCACTACACGCGGCTCGCGACTTGGCCCCTCGGCGCCGCGGCGGCCGCCGCCGGGGCCGGGCTCACGCCCTGAGCCTGGCCCGCGAGAAATTGCTGATTCCGATCATTTTTTCGTCCGGCGGGGCGCGGCGTCCCTGTGGAATAATGCGCCCCTTCCCGGATCCCCACTTCTGACGGAGCCTGCGGGCTCGACGGGTAATGCAATGGAAGACAACCGCAAGAAGGCGCTGGTCGCCGCCCTGGGCCAGATCGAGAAGCAGTTCGGCAAGGGCTCGGTCATGCGCCTCGGCGACGC
>CAZRKS010000199.1:0-4871 GCA_964600315.1 uncultured Steroidobacteraceae bacterium
TCTCGACGATCGCGTGCCGGCTGTTCTCGATCTCGATGCCGGCGACGCTGTCGAACACCTCGTTGTAGGCGACGAGGATGTTGTCGCTCATGCCGATGTAGATCGCGGCATCCGCGATCCCGGAGACGACGTTGTGCTCGACGATGCCGTTCTGGCCGAGCTGCGGGAAGATGCCGTAGACCCCCGACTCCGCGATCACGTTGTTGCGGATCTCGAAGTTGTTGCCGGCCTGGCCCATCACGCCGTTGCCCTTGTACTTGCGGATCTCCAGGTTCTCGACCACGAAATTGTTGCCGGAGTAGAGGATGGCGTCGTTCAGCCTGCCCTCGCCGTCGAGCACAGCGCGCCGGCCTTCCTCGATCACGCCGATGATGCGGATGTCGTCCTTGTCGATGTAGACGGTCTCGTGGTAGGTGCCCGGCATCACGCGGATGATCGTGCCGGGCTCGGCGGCCGTCACCGCCGCCTGGATCGACTCGCCCGGCTTCACGACGACGACCGTCTGCGGTGCCGGGCCCGCCACGGAGCGCACGGCCCCGGCCGCCTTCGCCGCCTCGAGCCCCGCGGCCTCCTCGCCCGCGGCCTTGAAGCCGCCGCCGTAGCTCGCGCCGCCGCTGCCCGAGGTGATGACCATCGCCGACTTCGACGCGCGCCCGAGATACGCGCCGCCCGCGAATGCGACGGCGACCGCGGCGAGCGCGAGCAACAGGCCTTTCTTCATCGGAGTTCTCCTTCGGTTCTCGTCTTCTGGGCCAGCGCGGTGCGCAGGGTCGGCGCGCGGGCGGGCGGGTTGTCGAGGGGCTCGAGGCCCGAGGGCACGCGGTCCGGCACCCGCGGCATGAACACTTCGTCGGTCAGCGTCTGCAGGAAGTCGACCAGTCGGTCGACTTCGTCGTCGGTGAGCTTCGGGTCGCTGATGTGCCAGTGCAGATAGAGCTTCAGGCCGGGCGGCACGGCGTTGCCGCGCCCCTTGTTGTAGAACACGACCGTCTCGCGCAGCGTGCCGAACGCGCCGGAGTGCATGTACGGCGCCGTCTGCGCGATGTTGCGCAGCGTCGGCACCTTGAAACCGCCGAGCAGCTTCTCCGCGTGCAGGACCTTCTCGGCGCCGACGTCGAACGGCCGTCCCTTCGGCTCCGGCGCGCCGATCACCGCGATCTGCTGGTTGGTGAACAGGGGCGGCGTGTGGCACTCCGCGCAGCGCGCGACGAACGAGCGGAACACGTTCAGCCCCTCAATCTCGTGCGCGCTCAACGCGGCCGGGTAGCCGTGCACGTAGCGATCGTAGCGGCTGTTGAGCGAGACGAGGGAGGTCTGGAAGGCCGCGAGTGCGCCGAGCACCTGCTCGAGCGCGATCGGGCGCGGGGTGGGCGCCGGGAACGCCTGGGCAAACAGCCGGCGATACTCGCCATTGCCATTCAGACTCGCGAGCAATCGCTCCGGCGTGTTGCCCATCTCGACCGGCGAAAACAGCGGCCCCGACGCCTGAACCTCGAGGGAGCTCGCGCGCCCGTCCCAGAAGAAGCTCTTCAGGAACGCGACGTTCCAGAGCGTGGGCGCCGCACGGCCAGCGTCCTGGCCGTGGATGCCGATCGAGCGCGGCCGGCCGTCGCTGAGCCCCTTGTCCGGGCGATGGCAGCTCGCGCAGGAGAGCGATCCGTCGCCGGACAGCACCGGGTCGAAGAAGAGATAGCGGCCGAGGTCGATCTGTGCGGGCGTGAATCCGTCGCGGTTCGGCGGCAGTGCCGTGCGCGTCCCGCCGAGACCATGACCGCCGAGCGAGTCGTAGAACTGGTAGAGGTCGCGCAGTTCGCAGGTGCCCTGCGCCGTCTTCTCGAAGCCCGGCGGGCACTGCGCACTCAGTTCGATGCGGCCGCCGGCCTCGGCGCGGACCGCCGCGGCGGTCAGCAGCACGAAGGCCGCGCATCCCGCGGTGATGGCGCGCCGCACGTTCATGGGTGCGCGGCCGCCGGCCGTGCGGCGCCGAGCGTGTGCATGAAGGCGATCACGTCGGCGACGTCGGCCGCGGTCGGCAGCGTTCCATTCGACATCATGGCCATCTGGCGCCCGTACTTGTCCTCGCGACTGGCGCCGCGCACGCCGTGCTGGAAGTTGCGGAACTGGCGCTCGAGGTAGGCGGCCTCGAGTCCCGAAAGCCGCGGCGTGGACATCGCCGGGATGCCTTCGGCGCGGCCGCCGTGGCATGCGCCGCACTTGCCCTGGTAGAGATTGTTGCCGTTGCGCAGATTCGCGCCGGCCGCCGGCTTCACCACCGGTGCAGGCAGCGCGGCGAGATACGCCGCGACGCTCGCGACCGACGGCGCATCCGCGAGTGCCGTCGAGGCCGCGCGCATCTGGGCACCGAAGGTGTCCTGCGGGTTCGCCCCACGCAGTCCGGACTTGAACGCGAGCAGCTGCCGCTCGAGGTAGGCCGCGCTCTGGCCGGCGAGCGCGGGCGCTCCGAGCGCAGGATTGCCCTGCGCGCCGGCCCCATGGCAGACGACGCAGGTGCGGCCGAAGAGTTCCTTGCCGCCGGTGCCAGCCGCGGCCGGCAGCGCGACAGCGGACCCGATGGCAAATAGAAACAGCCGCAAGACGTGGCGCGCCGTCATCGAGGGACCCCGTGAGAACGTCAGCGCCTGGACGGCGCTCTTCGAATGGTACGTTTGTACCATTTCTGCCCGGCCCCGGTCAACGCGACCCGTTCCCGGCGGGCGCGGCCGGCGTCGCCTTGGCCCGCTCGAGCACGCTCCGCAGGTAATGCGCCAGCACGCTGCGGACCGACTCGAGTCGGGTGTCCTCAGGATCGGCGAGCAGGGCCGACTTCTCGAGCCCGAGCAGCAGGCTGTAGGAAATCTGCGCGTCCACCGCAGGCTCCGCCGAGCCGAGCGCCGCATGGAACTGCTCGAGCGCCGCGAGATCGGCGAGCTGCCGGTCGTGCACCACCGCGCGCAGCTTCGGCATGCGCGCCGCCTCGTGCAGGAAGGCAAATTCGAGCACCCGGTCGGGGCGATGGCTCCGCGCCTGGTCGATCACGTACGCCGCGGCGGCGGCGGCGAGTTCCTCGACCAGCCGGCCCGGCGCACCGCGCTCAGGCCCTGCCGAGTCGAGCAGGCCGAGCGCGGCCGCATGGAACTCGCCCACGACGCGCTCCTGCGAACCTGACCAGTGCAGGAACGATTCGGTGATCAGGTCCTCGAGGTCGCGGAAGTAGTACGTCGTCGCGGCCAGCGGCACCCCGGCCTCGGCGGCGACGGCACGGTGACTGACGGCGCGCAGTCCGTCGCGCGCGATGATGCGCAGCGCCGCTGCGAGGATCTCGAGGCGGCGACGCTGACCGCTCGCACGGCTCGCTCCCGGAATGCGCGCGGCGCCGCCGCCAGTGCGTTCCATCCGCTGCTACCGCCCGTGGCGATATCGGCGGCGCGCGAGCGGCTTGTAGAGCAGGCCGCGCCGTGCGCTCGCGAGCAGCCGCGCTCCGATTCGCCGCTGCGGAGCCGGCAGGCGCGCGCGCAGCGCCGCGACGTCCGCGTCGAGCGTCGCGCCGTAGGCCGCGACTTGCCGCGGATAGACGACGTCGCGGACGTGGCGATACAGCTTCTGGTCCTCCGCGTGCCGGTCCTCGATCAGCTTCAGGAGGCGCGGATCGCCGCGCAGCTGGTCCTGGATCGAGAGCTTGCGGGCGATGTTGCGCGACCGATACTCGATGTCGAGCTCCGGGTCCGCCATCCAGCGGCGCAGCAGCACCAGCGATTCGTCATAGCGCTCCTGCAGGCCGACGAACCCGAGGTGGCGCTCGACGACCTCGATCGCCCGGTCGGCATCCGCGGGCACCGACCAGGGATCCTGCGCAGCGTGCGTCCGGCACAGGAAGCGGACCTGGTAGTTCCCGAAGCGCTCGAGCCAGGGCTCGAAGTCGCGCCGCTCGTCCCGCTCGCGTCGATACTGGTAGTGCGAGATGCAGCGCGCCACCGGCTCGCGCAGGAACGCGAAGTAGCGGATCGAGTCGCAGGCCTCGCCGAGGTTTGCGAGCGGCACGACGCCGTGGCCGCCGATGCTCTTCAGGCGCGGATAGAAACGGCGCGCGAAGCGCAGGTCGTCGGCATTCGCGACCCCCTGGGCCTGGAGATCGCAGTGCCGTCCCGGGAACGACTGGCGGAGGATGTCGCACAGCGTCTGCCCGCCCGTCTTCATGACGTGGACGTGGGCGACCAGATCGACGCGGCGACCTGCAGCAAGCGGCGCGCCATCGGCCTGCAGGTCGTCGCTGCGCACCGGCCTCAACTCCCGCCGCGCTTCGGCGACCGGGCGCGCGGAACGTCCGCTTCGAACCCGAGTTGCCGCCGCAGCCGGCGCCAGGACTGCCGCCAGGGGCGATTCCCCTTGCGGGCATTCGCGTGCGGCCAGTCCTGCGCCGGTGTTCTCGCCCCGAGGAAGGCGCACAAACGTGCCCAGCCCGGCTCCGAGGTCGGGTCCAGCTCGAGGTACTGGTCCTGTCGGCCGACGAAGAACTCGCGCACGGCCGCGTTGTGCCTGCGGTACGCGTCGAGCCACGCCTGCCGGCTCTCCTCGTCACGCGAGGGGTCGGCGTGGTCGCCGAACATCCACAGCCGCATCGGGCGGACGCGCCGGTCTCGATAGAACTTGACGCAGCTCCTGATCCAGTCCGCCTCGTCGCGCACGGTCAGGATGTAGCGGGCCTCCGGAAAGAGCCCGTAGATCTCGTGCCAGAGGCGGAAGTACGGGTTGTCGGTGAACGCGTCGAAGATCTCGAACGTGGGCAGCCGGCAATCGCCGCGCGCGATCTGCTGCAGCAGCGTCTGTCCGTCGTCGGCGCCGGGATAGCTGCCCGGCTTGTCGCCGTTGACCGT
>CAZRKS010000200.1:0-4855 GCA_964600315.1 uncultured Steroidobacteraceae bacterium
CCGAGGAAGCCGCAGCGGAACCCGAAGCCGAGCGCGGTCGACACTTCGGGCTCGTAGTGCAGCGCCGAGTCGTTGAGCTTCAGCTTGGCGAGCGCGTCGCGGAACGCCTCGTAGTCGTCGGAGCGCACCGGGAACAGGCCCGCGAACACGCGCGGCTTGATCTGCTTGAAGCCCGGCAACGGCGCGACGCAAGGACGCGAGTCGGTCGTGATCGTGTCGCCGACCGGGGCGCCGTCGATCTCCTTGACCCCGGCGACCACGAAGCCGACCTCGCCGGTGAAGAGCGCCTCGGCCGCGACCGACTTCGGCGTGAAGCGCCCGAGCTTGTCCACCTGATAGGCGCGACCCGTGGACCACATCCGGACCTTCTGCCCGGTGCGGATCGAGCCGTTCACCACCCTGACCAGCGACACGACGCCGACATAGCTGTCGTACCACGAGTCGATGATCAGCGCCTGCAGCGGACCGTCCGGTTCGCCGTGCGGCGGCGGGATGCGCTCGACGAGCGCCTCGAGCAGGTCCGGCACGTTCTCGCCGGTCTTGGCGCTGACTCGCACGGCATCCCCGGCTTCGATGCCGATGATCTCCTCGATCTCCTTGATCACCCGCTCCGGGTCGGCCGACGGCAGGTCGATCTTGTTCAGCACCGGCAGGACCTCGAGCCCCTGCTCGATCGCCGTGTAGCAGTTGGCGACGCTCTGGGCCTCCACGCCCTGCGCGGCATCGACCACCAGCAGCGCGCCCTCGCACGCGTACAGCGAGCGCGACACCTCGTAGGAGAAGTCGACGTGCCCCGGCGTGTCGATCAGGTTCAGCTGGTAGGTCTGGCCGTCGCGCGAGCGATAGCGCAGCGACACGCTCTGGGCCTTGATGGTGATGCCGCGTTCGCGCTCGAGGTCCATCGAGTCGAGCACCTGCGCCTGCATCTCGCGCGCCTCGAGGCCGCCGCAGAGCTGGATGAAGCGGTCGGCCAGCGTGGACTTGCCGTGGTCGACGTGCGCGATGATCGAGAAATTGCGGATGAGGTTCATCGGTGCGGGCGGCCCGGCCCGGCGCCGGTGCAAAGCGGGCGATTATACCCGCAGAGCCCGCCGAACCCGCGACGCATCGTAGCAGCCCTCGCAGACCACCTCGCCGGCGATCTCGAGCACCGGGACCCGCAGGCCGAACCGGAGCGCGCTATCGGGGTCGAGGTCGACATCGACCAGTGCGACCTCATCGGCGGGCAGGTGGAGATCCAGGGACAGATCGAGCAGGAACTGCTCGCAGAGGTGGCAGCCCTCGCGCACGTACAGCACCAGGGTCGTCGGCGCCCCGGTCAACGCACCTGCTCCCGGGCACGCTCGACCGTGACCCGGGGCGGACGGCGGCGAACGCGTCCGCGGGCCAGGACGGCACCGGCCAGCAGACCGAGCAGCCCTCCGGCGGCCGTGGCGCCCTCACCCCCCGGACCGAGTCCCTGCCCGAGCGCCGCGCCCGCCAGCACCCCGAGCAGCGGCCAGCCGTACAGGATGGCCACGCTCCGCAGCATCTCGCCGTCGGCAACCGAGACGTCGACGAGATCGCCGGACACGAGGGGATCATGCCCCGCCGATCGCTCCGGCACCTCGAGCAACCGGCGTCCCGGGCGCTGGAGCCAGCGCAGGCCGCAGCCCGGTTTCGAGCCGCAGGCAGCGCAGGATTCGGACGCCTCGCATTCGATCCGAGCCCGACCACGCCCGACCTCGACGACCCGCGCCCGCGTCTCCATCAGCGCGGCGGGACCGCGCCGACCGGGCTGCTCGGCGTCGGCACGACCGAGGTCGCGACGTCGCGCACCGTCTCGAGGGGGACTTCGCCCACGGCCGTGACCACGTGCCCCTGAATCGGCGTCGAGTACGCATTGGCAGACCCGACACTGGAGGACTGTGGCGGAGCAGGGCCGGCAGGATCCCCGGGCTCGATGAAGACGGAAATGGCGGCCACGCCGTCCGAGAAGATCAGGTGCTGGACCGGCAGCGCCACTCCCGGCAGGGTCTGCACCCGGGTCGCGACCAGCCGGAATCCCGGCGGCAGGTGCATCGGCCGCCATTGCGCGACGGCGCTGGGCGGTTCGCCGATCGAGCGCACGGAGCGCACCCACTGGAAGCCGGTGGCGTCGAGCGACGGCTCGGTCTCCTTCGAGTCGATGCGCCGCGGCAGGTCGAGCTGCGTGAAGCTCACGAGTTCGACCGGCCGGCCGAAGCGACCGACGACCACTGTCCTGAGCGGCATCGCCGTCTCCTCGTCGAGCCACAGCCGGTAGCCGTAGCGATGCGCATCACGCGGGCGGATGTCCACGATCCGGACGCTGCGGCCGAGCAGCTTGTTGCCGTCGCGGACCTGGAGGTCGTACAGCGCGTCGAGCTCCGGTCCCGCCGGCGGCAGCGTACGCGACAGCGAGCTCTCGTCCGTGCGCGGTTCGACGAGCACGACCTGGCGGTCGGGCAGGTACACGTGCACCTCGCGCGGGGTGCGCACGATCTCGCGTCCGCTGCCGTCCAGCGAGACGAGGCGCTCGGTGCTGCCGGACTTGCCGACGCGGTGGACGATGCGCATTGTCTCCGATTGGCGCAGCGTCGTGTGCGTGAAGAGTCCCTCGTAATTGCGGTTCGCGAGCGCGTCGCTCATGCGCTCCAGCCACTCGTGCGCTTCGTCCTGCGACGCCAGCGCAGGCTGCGCCAGCAGACCGAGGGCGCCGAGCAAGACCGCCGCGCAGGCAAGGCGCATTCTAAGGCGCCTCGAGGCTCGTCCCGTCGGAAACGCGGCCGATGCCCGGGTCGGAAGCGAGCACCCCGGACCAGACGTTGCGCCGGCCGATGGCGCTCGCGAACTGGGCATGCGCCACGAGGTAGCCGGCGAGCCGCTGGCTGTGATCTGGCGTCGGGCTCGAGACCTCGAAGATGGCGGGCGCGAAGGCCGTGCTGACGCGGTGGAGCGTATCCGTCGCGATCGCTCCGGAAACCCGCGACTCGGGCCGCACCAGCAGCACCGCGACGAGCGCCGCGCTGGCCGCCACGGCCGTCGCGACCGCCGGCCGCATCCAGCGACCGCGCAGCGGCGTGGCTGCCGCCGGCTCCTCGCCGATGGCGCCACCCTCGTCGAGGGCAGCACTGACTCGCGCCGCAAACCCCGCGCTCGCGAGGCGCCCGCCGGGCGAGCGCAGCACCTCGCCGGTCAGCACGTAGCTGCCGAAGGCCCGGCGCAGTTCCTCGTCGCGCTCGAGACGGCGCACGAGCAGTCCGACCTCGTCGCCGGGCAGCTCGCCATCGAGCAGGGCCGACGTCTGTTCGCGAATTCGGTCTGTCATGTTTTCAACTCAGTCCAGCAGCGGCTTCAGATTGCGGTCGATCGCTTCGCGCGCGCGGAAGATCCGCGAGCGGACGGTGCCCACCGGGCAGTCCATCGCCTCGGCGATCTCTTCGTAGCTCAGGCCCTCGATCTCGCGCAGGATGATCGCGGTGCGGAGATCCTCCGGCAGCTCGGCCACGGCCCGGTTCACGGTCGCGTGGATCTCGTCCGACAGCGCGGCCGCCTCGGGCGTATCCCCGTGCCGCATGCGGGACTCGACGGCCGATTGCTCCGCCTCGCTCAGGTCGGCCTCGTAATCGAGGGGCCGGCGCTGGCGCGAGGCCATCGCGTTGCGTGCCGTGTTGACGGCGATCCGGTACAGCCAGGTGTAGAACGCGCTGTCGCCTCGAAACGACGCGAGCGCCCGATAGGCCTTCACGAAGGCTTCCTGGGCAATGTCCTCGGCCTCGGTCGGGTCACGCAGGAGACGCGCCACGAGCTTCACGACCCTGTGCTGGTACCTGAGCACCAGCAGGTCGAACGCCCCCCGTTCGCCCCGCTGGGCCCGCCTGACGAGTTCGAGATCGCTCTGCTCCACCCCGGCGGCCGGTCGCGCAGTCTCGTCCCGAGCCTCGTGCGACTGCATAGACCCGTCCGACGGGGGAAAGTTCGCCATCTGCTTCATCCGGCGAGCAGGCGCACCCGTAGCTCGCGCAGCCGCGGACCCGGCACGTCGCGCACGGTCAGCCAGGCGAAGAACGAGCGCTCTCCGGCCCGCCAGCGCAGTACGACCGAGGACCCGAGGACCCGCGTCCCTCGGCACAGGATCGCCGGGCGGGAGCCGCCGTCGGCGAACGTGAGCCGCCAGTCGCCGGCGGCGTCCAGCGACGCGCGGGTGGGCCGAGGATTGTATCGTCGACGCCACAGGCTGGCGGCCGCGATTGCGAGGCCGACGGCGATCCCGATACCGGCCGGGGCGCCTGGATGGCGGCCGGCGACGGCTTCGATCACGGCGGCGCAGGCCCCTGTCAGCAACGGCACGGCGCGGTCGGCGAGCGTCCGGGCCGGAATCTCAATCGTCATCGCGGCGGATCCGGGCGACGACATGGCGCAGTGACGCCTCCGCAGGGGATTCACGGCCGACAAGATACCCGAAGATCTCCGGGTCCTGCAGTTCGAGAATGCGTGCAAACGCGTCGCGTTCGTCGAGAGACGCGCGCGGATACTCGTCCTCCAGGAAGCGCAGCAGCAGCTCATCGAGCTCGCGCATCCCGCGGCGGCAGCGCCAGCGCAGGCGGGCGAGCTCCTCGCGGGTGCGCTCGTGCATCCGCTCGGCGGCCACCCGGTCAGTGCTGCCGCTCGACGATCAACTTCTTGATCTCGGCGATCGCGCGGGCCGGGTTGAGATCCTTCGGGCAAGCCTCGGCGCAGTTCATGATCGTGTGGCAGCGGTAGAGGCGGAACGGGTCCTCGAGCTCGTCGAGCCGCTCGCCGGTCGCCTCGTCGCGCGTGTCGATGATCCAGCGATAGGCCGCGAGCAGCGCCG
>CAZRKS010000201.1:0-4846 GCA_964600315.1 uncultured Steroidobacteraceae bacterium
CCTGCGCGACGTTCTTCCAGTTGCTGACGCTCGAGACGCTGGTGCCGCCGAACTTGAGGACGACCCAGTGGGAATCAGGAGTGTTGGTCATCGTGCGGTCCCCGGGGCAGGCGGCTCCCGGGGTTTCAGGAGCCGGGGCCGCAGTGAGTCGTCACACGTCGTCGTACGTGTCCTTCAGTGCCTTCTGCAGGCGCTTCTCGGCAAGCACGTCCTCGAGCTTGCTCCACGCCGCCTTGCCGCGCTTGACCGCCTGCTTGCGCCGGTCCACGCGATCGATGAAGCGGTCGTAGTCCTCTTCCTCGGCGCCCGCCACGAAGTCTTCGTCCAGGTCGAAGTGTTCCTCGTCTCGTTCCATGTCGCCGCCCTGAGAAAACCCTGAGATTTCAAAGCGCTGCCCGAAACTGCGGGCACAGGGCTGCGAACTATATACGAATCGTCGCGCATCACAACAGGTTCCTTTTGCGATGCAAGGCGAGAGGTGGATTCCCTTTTCAGATCAGAGGGTTGTGGTCATTTCTGGAAGACCACCACCGGCGCGCCACGGTCGAGACCGAGCCCTTCGGCGGCGCTGCCCTCGGCACGGGCGACCTCCACCACCCCGAAGGAGTTCACCAGCGCGAGGTAGTCGCCCGGGCGGGCGTCCGCGTAGGTGCGGCGCAGCGGCAGCTCCCGGCCGGCCACTCGGACGGCGGGTTGCGTGAGGGTATCGAGGTAGCGCGCGTCGAGGTTCGTGAGGAGGTTGCCGAAGTGGTCGACGGTGACGACCGCGCCCGTGACCTGGCCGAGGCCGACGACCGGCTCCTCCACCCAGCCGGGAATGAGTTCCTGCACGGCTGAGCCGAGTTCCGCCGGCTGCAGGCGGCCCGCCGCCAGTTCGGCGGCGAGCGGCGCGAACAGGTCGCGTCCGTGAAAAGTGGCGCTCGGCGTGCCGATGCCGAGTCGCTGCAGAACCGACGGCTCGATCCGACGCAAGGTCGCCGCATCGGCCGATTCGACGACCGCTGCCAGCAGGCCGTTGTCCGGCGCCAGGAACAGGTGACCGCTGCATTCGACGACGGCGATCTCGCGTTCGCTGCCCACGCCCGGATCGACGACCGCGACATGCACCGTGCCGCTCGGGAAATACCGGAACGAACGGGCCAGCCAGAACCCCGCCTCCGCCGGCCAGTGCGCGAGCACCCCGTGCGTGAGGTCCACGATGCGCACACCCGGGTGACGGACCAGCAGCTGGCCCTTCATTACGCCAACGAAGGGATCCTTGAGGCCGAAGTCCGTCGTCAGCGTGACGACGCCGCAGGCCGCGAACCGTTCGACTGCCATGCCGGCGAGCATTCCGCACCACGCCCGCGAGCCGCGGGCGGCGACAGGTTAAACTGCCCCGCCTCGCCCCGCCACGCAGCCCGATGCCCTACCTCTATCTCGTGCGTCACGCGCAGCCGGATTTCGCCGGCCATTACGACTCCGTCACCGCGCTCGGCCTCGAGCAGTCCGCGTGGCTCGGCGAGCACTTCGCGATGCGCGGCCTGCGCTTCGAGCGAGTGATCTCGGGCAGCCTCGAGCGCCAGAAGACGACGCTCGAGGTGTTGCTGCGGCGACTGCCGGGGTCGCCGTCGCCTGTCGTGGACGCTCGCCTCAACGAATACGACGCGGCCAGCGTGATCGGCACTTTCGACCGGCTCGACGACCAGGGCCTGCGCGCGTCGGGCGATCGACGCCGCTATTTCACCGCGTTGCGCGAGGCGCTGTCGGCCTGGTCCCGGCACGAGGGGCCGGTGGACGGCGGCGAATCCTGGCGCCAGTTCGGCGAGCGCGTCGCCGCCGGGCTCGGTGCCGCCTGCGCGGACCTCGATGCGGACACACCGGTGCTGGTCGTGACCTCGGGCGGCGTGATTGGCCGCACGGTCGCCGAAGTGCTGCAGGCTGGCCCGGAAGCCGCGATCCAGCTCAACCTGCAGACGCGCAACACCGGCATCACGGAGATCGCGCGCGGACGCAGCTCGACGCGCGTCGTGGCGTTCAACGCCGTGCCGCACCTCGAGCGGCCGGACCGGGCGCACGCGGTGACTCACTGGTGACCGCATGACCACCCGCAAGCCGGTCAATCCCGATCACGCCCGCCTCGACCGCCTCGTCGCCGAGGCACGCAAGGCGCGCGAACAGCGCGAGCAGAGCTACCGCGGCCAGGCCCTGAAGCTCTTCCCGTGGATCTGCGGCCGCTGCGCACGCGAGTTCGACCACACGAACGTCCACGAGCTCACGGTCCATCACAAGGACCACGACCACGACCACAACCCGCCGGACGGCAGCAACTGGGAACTGCTCTGCCTCTACTGCCACGACAACGAGCATCAACGCCAGCTCGACGCCGGCTCGAGCGCACTCTCCGACCGCCCGGCGGCCGGCGCCACTCATTCTCCCTTCGCGGACCTCGCGGCACTCCTGAAGCGCGACGACTGATCGGGTCGCGGTTCTCGTCAGGCCGACTTCACCAGCGCGGCGATGCTGCTCGCGTTCAGCGTGCCCGACAGCTTCGTGATCTGTTCCTGGTAGCGCGGCGCCATGCCCTTCGCCTCGTCCACCATCGCGAGGAACGTCTGCTTCAGCGTCTGCGCATCGATGCGGCGGCCGGCGGCGAAATAGCGCTGCGCCACCCGCCCGATCGCGTACGTCGTGGCGAAGGTCATGCCCGAACTCGCGGCCTGGTGGCCGAGTGCCCGGCCGAGACCGCCGCCGAGGCCACCCAGCAACCCGCCGAGCAGCTTGCGACCGACCTGCTCGAGGTACTGGCCCGTGAGCCCGACGCCGAGCGTGGCAAGGAAGTCCTTCGCATGCGACAGGTCCATCGGATAGCCAAAGGAGCGGCCGATGCGGTGCACGAGCCTCAGCTGCAGCGGGATGATCGCCATGGTCGCGATGGATTCCGGCAGCAACTCGATCGCGGCATTGGTGATCGACGCCTTCAGGATCGCCTCGTCCATCTCGGCATCTGACGACGTCGGCTTGCCCAGCACCGTGCCCTCGACCGGCGCGGGAGGCGCGCTGCCGAGTTCATCCGCGGTTGCGTGCACCGCTTGGGTGGCCCCTGCCGGAAGTCCGAGTGCGGCCGCCAGTCGCGCGAGGAAATCGCGTTCCTCGGGGCCACGCGATCCGTCCGCCTCGCAGACACCGAGAGCCATCTCGTAGGCGAGCTGGCGCAATTCCTGCGACGTGAGCTGCGCCGCGACCTGCGCGAGGTCAGGCTTCGACACCAGCACCTGCGTATAGAGCGCCGGCAAGTCGACGCCGGCATCGGCGCCCAGCGAGTCGGCGACGCGCTTGACCGCCTCGCGCTCGGTGTCGTCCTTCATGCCGTCGGCGAACGCGGCCATGAGCGCAATCGTGAGGATCGAGCGGGTTTCCTGCGGGTTCATGGGGCACCGGAATGGTCAGCAAGTGCCGCCATTCTATGCCGGCCGCGGGGAAGCCGTTCACCCGGCGGGTTCGCACTCCGCCGCGAACTGCGCGATGCGCCGCGTCGTGACGGTCGGGTCCCACGCGATCACGCGGTTGCGTCCGGCGGCCTTGGCGAGCAGCAGCGCCTTGTCGGCGCGATCGATGGACTCCTCGACGACGACGTCCGGATCGAGCACGGCGAGGCCGAACGAGGCCGTCGCGTGCACCGGCTCGCCGTCGGCGCCGGTGGCCAAGGACACCTCGCCGAACCCGTCGCGAATGCGGTCCACCAGCCGGGTGGCGTCCGGCAGGTCGATCGCCGGCAGGATCAGCAGGAACTCGTCGCCGCCATAGCGATAGATCTTGTCGTAGGCCCGCAGGTGGCGACTCGCGTAGGCCACGGCGCCGGCGAGCACGGCATCGCCGACGGGGTGACCGTGCGTGTCGTTGATTTCCTTCAGGTGGTCGACGTCCATGAACACGAGGCAGCAGTCCTGCACGTCGCGCCGTGCGAGTTCTCTCCACTGCCGCAGTTCCGGCAGCAGGCGCGCCCGGCCGTGCGCGCCCGTGAGCACGTCGCTGCTGCGCAGGATGTCCTGAATCTCGTGCCGCAACGAATCGAGCTCGCGCCGCAGGCAGTCGTTCAGCTCGACGAGTTCGTCGAAGGCCTCCCGGGGGATCCTTTCGCCGCGCATCGAGGCGCGCAGCAGCCCCGCGCCGGCACGATGCACGCGCTCGTGTTCCGCCTCCATCGCGGCAAACGTGTCGAGGCCCCGAAGTTCAGCGGACACCGCGCCGTAGTACCAGCGGCCGAAACGGCACAGGTGCCAGGCGTTTTCCGCGAGGTCGTCGGGGTTCGCAGCGAGGCCGCACACGAGCGTACGAACGAGGTTCTCGTGCCACTCTGCGTGGTCGCGAGTGGCCTGTTGAAGCTGCTCCAGGGTCGTCCGCAACGCAGCTGTGTTCATCCTGAACATCAGCGCCACCCCTTGGCGAGTCTGTTGGCACCAAGACTGCCACAGGTGCGGCGGGGCGGGTATACCGACTCGCCACGACCGAGTGAGGGATGAGCGGAACCGTCGAACTGGTCGGAGCGGCGAGATTCGAACTCGCGACCCCTTGCACCCCATGCAAGTGCGCTACCAGGCTGCGCCACGCTCCGACCGGGGGCGAATTATAGCGGATCGCGGTCAGCGCCTGAGGATCTTCGCGATCTCTTCGAGCTCGGTGCGCAGCTGCCGCGACAGCTGGTGGGTCTGGGTCACGTCCTCGCGGGCCTCCTCGCCGTCGAGGCGATTGCGCGCGCCGCCGATCGTGAAGCCCTGCTCGTAGAGCAGCGCGCGGATCTGGCGGATCACGAGCACGTCCTGGCGCTGGTAGTAGCGACGGTTGCCGCGGCGCTTGACCGGCTTGA
>CAZRKS010000202.1:0-4820 GCA_964600315.1 uncultured Steroidobacteraceae bacterium
CCGACGCGCACGTCGAGGCGCCGACCGCGGGCTCGGTGATCCTGGCCGGCGTGCTCCTCAAGATGGGCACCTACGGCTTCATGAAGCTCGGCTTCCCGATGTTCCCGGACGCGACGCGCGCCTTCACACCCGCGCTGCTCACGCTGTCGGTGGTGAGCATCGTCTACGGCGCCTGCCTCGCGCTGGTGCAGCCGGACATCAAGAAGGTGATCGCCTACTCGTCGATCAGCCACTTGGGCTACGTCATGCTGGGCCTCGTGAGCCTCGACCTCGTCGGCATCCAGGGCGCGATCGTGCAGATGGTGAGCCACGGCCTCGTCGCGGGCGGGCTCTTCACCCTGGTCGGCATGATCTACGAACGCTGCCACTCGCGCGAGATCGCGGCCTACGGCGGGCTCGCGAAGATCCTGCCGGTGTACTCGGTGTTCTTCGCGCTGCTCACGCTCGCGTCGATCGGCCTGCCGACCACCAGCGGCTTCACCGGCGAGTTCATGGCGCTGCTCGGCGCCTTCAACGCCGCCTGGCCGCAGCACGAGGCCGGCTACGACCTGCCGCTCGTGCTCGCCGTGTTCGCGGTCACGGGCGTGGTGCTCGGCGCGCTCTACATGCTGTGGCTCGCCGAGCGCATGCTGTTCGGCGAGGCGAAGGCGCCGCACCAGCCGCTCACCGACCTCGGGGCACGCGAGAAAGCGATCCTGCTCGCGCTCGTCGTGGCCATCTTCGCGCTCGGCCTGTTCCCCCAGGGCCCGCTCGCCCGCACCGAGCTCGCCGCGCGCGACTACCAGCAGCGGGTGCTCGCCAGCCGTCTGCCGGAGGCCGCGCCATGAACGCGACCGTGATCCTGACCTCGATGCTGCCGGAGCACCTGCTGCTCCTCGGGATGCTCGCGATCCTCGGCCTCGAGATCCGCAGCGGACGGCCGCGCGACGGCTTCGGCCTCGCGTTCCTGTTCGTCGGGGCGGCGGCGGCCGCGGCTTTCTGGCTCTACGGAACCGGCTATGTCGGCGCGCCGTTCCCGCCGCACTACGCGGTCGACCCCGCCGCGACGCTGCCGAAGGCGGTGCTGCTCGCGCTCGCCCTGCCGGTGCTGCTCATCTCGCGCGACGACTTCGCCGACGTGCCCTACTACGCGCTCGTGCTCGCCTCGCTGTACGGCGCCTGCCTGATCGTCTCCTCGACGACGTTCCCGACGCTGTTCCTCGCCATCGAGATCATGTCGCTGCCGGTGTATGCGCTGGTCGCGCTCGGGCTCGTGCGCGCGCAGAGCCCGGAGGCCGCGCTCAAGTACCTCGTGCTGGGCGGCGCCGCGACCGCGACGCTCCTGCTCGGCATCGCGTTCCTGTACGGCTGGAGCGGGTCGCTCGCGATCTCGACCTTCGGGCGCGCGCTCGGCTCCACCGACCCGCTGGCCGCGGCCGGGGTCGCGCTGGTGACGGCCGCGCTGTTCCTCAAGGCCGCGGTCGTGCCGCTGCACACCTGGGCCCCGGACGCGTACGAGGGCGCGAGCGCGCCGGTCACCGCCTACATGGCGACCATCATCAAGGCCGGCGTGCTGCTCGCCGCGCTGCGCGTCTTCGGGACCGCTCCGGTGCTGCCGCCGGTGGTGGGCCTGATCGCCGTGCTGCCGCTCCTGTCGATGGCCTGGGGCAACCTCGCCGCCCTGCGCCAGGTGAGCTTCCGCCGCATGATCGCGTACTCGTCGATCGCGCACGCGGGGTATCTCTTCTATGCGCTCCTCGGCGCCGGAGAGGGCCGCTGGGAGGCGATCGTGTTCTATGTGATCACCTATGGCCTCGCCAACCTGCTCGCTTTTGCGGCCCTGCCACGCGGCGCCGACGACGAACGCCAGGACCGCCTCGAGGCGCTCAAGGGACTGTACCGGCGCCGGCCGTTCGCCGCCGTCATGCTCGCGATCGCGATGCTGTCGCTCGCCGGACTGCCGCCCCTGCCGGGCTTCGTCGCGAAATTCCTGGTGTTCCGCAACGTGCTGGACGCCGGCTACACGATTTACGCCGTCGCGGGCCTCGTGGCGAGCTACCTCGGGCTCTACTTCTACCTGCAGGTGATCCAGTACCTGTTCATGGCCGAGCACGAGCCGGCCGCGGCGGTCGGCTCGTCGCGGCGCTACGCGTTCGCGGCCAGCGTGCTCTGCCTGGTGCCCGTGCTGCTCTTGATGCTGTTCCCGGGATGGGTGGTGGATAGGTTATAGGGGACATTCCCCTATTTCGGCGAAATAGGGGAATGTCCCCTCCTACGCTCCCGCCCGCTTCGCGATCGGCGAATACATGTCGAGCACCTGCAGCCGCGCGGCCTGCAGGCGCTCGGAGACGACGCCGAGCAGCCGGTGCATGATCTTGTAGCCGAAGCCGGTGTCCGCGCGGCAGGTCTCGAGCAGCCGGTAGCCGTCGAACGCCAGCGCGTCGACGGCCTCGAGCGCGCGCGCCTGGAAGCGCTTGCCGCCGCCCATCAGCACGGCCGACCAGCCGAGCTCGTCGCCGGCCTCGAGGGTGTGCACGCGGAAGGTCTTGCCCTGCACGACCATCTCGAGCGCGACGCGCCCGGTGAGCAGCAGGAAGAACTCGTGCTTGGGGTCGCCCTCGCGGAAGATGATCTCGTCCTTGCCGAAACTCGCGTGACGGGCGAGGCCCGCGAGCGTCGCGCAGTGCTCGTCCGTGAGCCCCTGGGTGAACGGGTGCTTTTGCACCGCCTCGAGAATGGTGTCCGACATGGCGCCCCCTGGCAGTATTGCCGCCGTCTTGCCGCCCCGCCCGCGACGAGCCTTGCGGCCGGGCTCCGGCAATTCTACGCTCGCGCGGGACGATGATCGCAAACGAACTCGAACGCTACCTGCTCGACCGCATCCCGCTCTCGCGGGCGATGGCGGTCCGGGTGCGTTCGGCCACCGAGGACGCGGTGCAGCTCTTTGCGCCGCTCGAGCCGAACATCAACCATCGCGACACGGTGTTCGGCGGCAGCGCCGCGGCCGTCGCGACGCTCGCAGCGTGGTCCGTGATCCACGTCCGCCTCAAGGGCGGGCAGCACGCCAGACGCATCGTCATCCACCGCGGCACGATGCACTACGAGCGGCCGATCACGGCGGGCTTCACCGCCACGGCGCCGGCCCCGGACGAAGCCGCGTGGAGCCGGCTGCTCACCGCCCTGCAGCGCAATCGGCCGGCCCGCATCCGGGTCACGGCGCGGCTCGAGTGCGAAGGTGCGCGGGTCGGCGACTTCGACGGCGAGTTCGTCGTGCTGCCCCTCGCAGAATGAACGTCCAACGCCGGCCCGGACGCTTGGCCGCGATGCTGCTGGTCGCATGGGCGCTGCCGACGGGGACCGTCCTGGCGGCCGATCCACCCGCGACGCCGACTTCGCCGTACGTCCGGCCGGCCCCCGTCCAGTGGCAGCCTCCGCCCACGACCGTCGATCTCAGTTCCCTGCCGAAAGACTCCGCCGGGCGCCCGGTGCTCGCGGGCACGCCGGACGGCACGAGCCTCGTGCTCGAGAAGCAGAAGCAGCGGACGGTCGCCAACGTGGCCGCGATCTGCTCGACCTGGGTGACCCACTGCTACGCGCCCGGCCAGCGTTCGCTCGACCAGTGCTGGGTCAGCATGCCTCGCTGCCGGACGGCGGACGGCCTGAAGGACACGGAACCGTGCTGCCCGGGCGCCTGTTTCGAGCGCTACGAGGCGCTGCGCAAGCGCTCGGCGTCGCCGCTCGCGGCGACCGACGGCGCCCTGTTCGGCGAGGGCAACTGCCTGCGCATCCCGGCCGCCCCGTGAGTGCGGCGGACGCGGGCGCTACAGCGACCGCGCGACGATCTCCCGCATGACCTCGCTCGCGCCGCCGTAGATGCGCTGCACCCGCGCATCGACGTAGAGCTTCGCGATCGGGTATTCCGTGGTGTAGCCGTAGCCGCCGAAGAACTGCAGGCACTCGTCCATGACCCGGCCCTGCGCCTCGGTGATCCAGAGCTTGGCCATCGAGGCGGTGACGGTGTCGAGCGTGCCGTCGCGCAGGCGCTCGATGCAGTCGTCGATGAACACGCGCGCCACATGCACCTGAGTCTTCACGTCGGCGAGCCGGAAACGAGTGTTCTGCATCTCGAGCAGCGACTGCCCGAACGCCTTGCGGCTGCGCGCGTACTCCGTGGTGAGCTCGAGCGCGTACTCCATCGCCGCGACGCCGCCCACCGCGAGCAGCGTCCGTTCGTAGGGCAGGTCGCGCATCAGCTGCACGAAGCCCTGGCCTTCCTCCGGTCCGAGCAGGTGGTCGGCGGGCACGCGGCAGTCGTCGAGAAAGACTTCCGCCGTGTCCCAGCCGTTCTGCCCGATCTTGTCGAGCACGCGCCCGACGCGGTAACCCGCCTGGCCCTGCGTCTCGACCATGATGATCGACATGCCCTTCGCGCCGCGGGCCGGGTCGGTCTTCGCGACGACGCCCACGAGCCCCGCGTGCAGGCCGTTCGAGAGGAAGGTCTTGGAGCCGTTCAGCACGTATTCGCCGCCGTCGCGCACGGCCCGCGTGCGGATCCCCTGCAGGTCGGAACCCGCGCCGGGCTCGGTCATCGCGATCGCGCCGACCAGTTCCCCGCTCGCGAGCCGCGGCAGCCAGCGCTGCTTCTGGTCTTCCGAACCGTAGTTCAGCACGTAGTGCGCGAGGATGCTGTGCACGACGTGGCCGAAGCTCGAGATGCCGTGCCGTCCCATCTCCTCCGCCACGACCGCCTCGTGGCGCGCGTCGCCGCCGACCCCGCCGTACTCGGCCGGGATGTCGGTGCACAGCAGTCCCACCTCGCCCGCCTTGTTCCACAGCTCGCG
>CAZRKS010000203.1:0-4797 GCA_964600315.1 uncultured Steroidobacteraceae bacterium
TTCCTGCGCTGCCGCGAGCCCGCGGTGCGCGCCGCGGCCGAGGCGCACGCCGGCCGCGCGCTCGAGGAAGCGGTCGACGTCTTCGCGACGGTCCGCCGCTGGAAGGACGGCTTCCGGTGAACCGCCTCGCCCGGCCCCGGTTCCTGCTGCTTGCGGCGCTCGCCGGAAGTCTCGCCGGAAGTCTCGCCGGATGCAGCACGACGCCGACCGACGACAGCTACTCGAGCCTGCCGCCCACGGCACACCATCCCGTGACGACGGCACCTCCGGCCGCCCAGGGCCGGGCTCCGGGACGCGCGCAGGTCGCGCCGCTGTACCGCGACTTCCAGCACCTTCCGCCGGAGCAGTACGCGGACCTGCTCGACCGCGTGCGTGAGGGCTACGCCCTGCCGGACGTGCGGCACTTCGCGGTCGACCGCGAGGTCGAGGGCTATCGCGCGAAACCGGACTTTCTCGATCGTACGTTCCGCCGGGGCGCGCGCTATCTCTACTACATCGTCACCGAACTCGAGCGGCGCGGCATGCCGCTCGAACTCGCGCTGCTGCCGGTCGTCGAGAGCGCGTTCAATCCCGTCGCCTACTCGCGCAGCCGGGCCTCCGGCCTGTGGCAGTTCATTCCGAGCACGGGCAAGCACTACGGCCTGCAGCAGAACTGGTGGATCGACGAGCGGCGTGACGTGATCCGCGCGACCGGCGCGGCGCTCGACTACCTGCAGTACCTGAACCGTTACTTCGACGGCGACTGGTACCTCGCCATCGCCGCGTACAACGGCGGCGAAGGCGCAGTGGGCCGGGCCGTCGCCCGCAATGCCGAGCTCGGCCGGCCGACGGACTTCTTCAGCCTCGAGCTGCGTGCCGAGACGCGCGACTATGTGCCGAAGCTGCTCGCCATCAGCCGCATCGTCGGCGACCCGGCCGCGTATGGACTGCAGTTCGCGGCGGTCCCGAACCAGCCCTACTTCGACGTGGTCGACCCGGGCCGGCAGATCGATCTCGGCGAGGCGGCGGTGCTGGCCGGAATCACGCGCGACGACATGTTCGCGTTGAACCCGGCGTTCAACCGCATGACGACGCCGCCCGACGGGCCGCACAAGCTGCTGCTGCCCGTCGATCGCGCCGAACCGTTCCGGCAGGCGCTGCTGACGGACGACGGCGCCGCCCGCCTCGCGGCGGCGGCCATGGAACCGCCGCCCCCGCCGACGCGGCACCGCGTGCGTCGCGGCGAGAGCCTGACCACGATCGCACGCCGCTACGACGTCGCCGCCAGCGACCTGCGGGCGGCTAACGGGTTGCACGGCTCCGTGATCCAGCCGGGCCAGATGCTCGTGATCCCGCGCGGGTCGGCCGCCGGATCGGGCGTCACCGAGCTTGCGCAATCGCGTCCCGAGATCGCGGCGCAGTTGCCGGAGAGCCAGCCGGAGCGGGCGCCGACCGAGAAGACGGCGACACGGACTCACGTCGTCAAGCGCGGCGACACGCTCTACGGAGTCGCGCGGCGCTACGGCGTCAGCATACCGGCGCTCGCGGCCGCCAACGACTTGAGCAGCAAGAGCCAGCTCACGGCGGGCGCGCGGCTCGAGATCCCGGGCAGCGCGGGTTCGGCCGGCGGCTCCGGCAAGGGCGGTGGCGCGCGCGAAGGCACGCGCATGACCTACCAGGTCCGCAACGGCGACACGCTCTCCGAGATCGCGGACAAGTTCAACGTGTCGGTGAGCCAGCTGAAGAGCTGGAACCGGCTCAGGCAGGCCTCGTCGCTGCGCGCGGGACAGAAGCTCGTCGTCTATGCGGACCCGCGCCGAGTGAACGGAGGCTGAGGCGATGGGATTCCTGTCCGGCAAGCGCGCGCTGATCGTCGGTCTCGCCACGGAGCGATCGATCGCTCACGGCATCGCCGCAGCCATGCATCGCGAGGGTGCGGAACTCGCCTTCACCTACCAGAACGACCGGCTGAAGGAACGCGTCATCGAAATGACGCAGGGCTTCGGCTCGGGCCTCGTGCTGCCGATGGACGTGGCGAGCGACGCCGAGATCAACACCGCCTTCTCGGCGTTGCGCGAGTCCTGGGACACGCTCGACATCCTCGTGCACTCGGTCGCCTTTGCGCCGCGCGAGCAACTGGCGGGCGGCTACCTCGACAGCGTGACGCGCGAGGGTTTCCAGGTCGCGCACGACATCTCGAGCTACAGCCTCGCCGCGCTCGCCCGGGCCGCGCGTCCGATGATGCTCGGTCGGCCGGGCGCCATCGTCACCATGTCCTACCTCGGGGCCGTGCGCTCGGTGCCGAACTACAACGTGATGGGGCTCGCCAAGGCGAGCCTCGAGGCGAACGTGCGCTTTCTCGCGGCCGACCTCGGGCCACAGGGGATCCGCGTGAACGCGATCTCGGCCGGCCCGATCAAGACGCTCGCCGCGGCCGGCGTGAGCGGCTTCCGCAAGATGCTGTCACACGTCGCGTCCTACACGCCGCTGCGGCGCAACGTCACGATCGACGAGGTGGGGAACGCGGCCGCATTCCTGTGCTCGGACCTCGCCTCCGGCATCACCGGCGAGGTGCTGTACGTGGATGCCGGCTACAGCCACGTCGGGATGGCGTTTCCGGAAGACTGAGGAGGCTGAGGCCTATGGGCTGTGGGCTGCAGCCAGACGGGCCGCCCCGCTTCCGACCTGCAGCCTGTAGCCCACAGCCTATAGCCGACGGAAATTCGGTGACCGAATTTCCGTCACTCGAACACGCTTTCGTTCAGGCTGATCTTCGCGGTCCGCACCAGTTCCGCCACGTAGGCCGAGAACTCCGCGACGGCATTCGACTCTGACGCACGCCGCGCCTGCTGCTGCAGCTGCGCAGCCGCTTCGGGCGTCGACGGCAGGGCCCCGGTGCGCACCGCACTCACGACGAAGATCGCGACGTCGCCATTCGGATAGACCGCCGTGCCACTCGAGCTCTGGCCCTGCGCCGGCCTGGGCGCCGCAAAGACGGCCTTGAGCAGCGGCGCAGGAACGCCGGTGTCGGCGCGAGTCATCGCCGCGGTCGGGGACGGCTGCAGCTCGAGGCTGCTCGCCACCTCCGCCAGCGTGCCACCCGCCGCGAGTCGCGCCGCTTCCTTCTTCGCCGCTGCCTCGGTCGCCCGGAACGCCGCCTTCACGCGCAGCTGTCCTTCGATCAGCTTGGACACGGCCTCGAGCGGCTGCTGCGCCGCAGGCTTGTAATCCGTCACGCGCAGCACGACGACGCTGTCGTCGCCCACGTTGATCGCCGGGCTGTTCTGGCGGTCCTGCAGCACGTCGTTGCTGAAGACGGCCTCGATCACCTTGCGATCGGCGCCGAAGGGACCGCCGCCCTGGCGGGTGTAGCCGTCCACCGTCTGCAGCTTCAGGCCGGACTTCTTCGCCACGCTGTCGAGTTCGCTCAGTGCCGCGAATGCGTCGTCGGCGAGCTGCTGCGACCGCTCGTAGAAGAGCGACTGCGCCTGATCGTTGCGGTACTCGCCCTCGAGTTCGGGACGCACCTCGTCGAAGCTGCGCTGGTGCGCGGGACTCACGTCCTCGAGCAGGATGACGTGGTACCCGAACTGGGTCTTCACCGGACCGCGCAGCTCGCCCTTCTGCATGGCAAAGAGCGCATCGGCGAACGGCGCGACCAGCGCTTCGCGCGTGGACCAGCCGAGGTCACCGCCCTGCGCCTTCGAACCCGGGTCATCCGAATTCCCGGTGGCGAGCTTCGCGAAGTCCTCGCCCGCCTTGGCACGGGCGTAGATCGCCTCGGCCTTCTTCTTCGCGCCGGCATCGTCCTTTCCGGTCTCGACCAGGATGTGCCGCGCACGACGCCGCTCCGGGTCCAGGAAGCGCTCCGCTGCCACCTGGTCGTAATACTGGTGCAGCGCCTCGTCCGTCACGGCGACGCCCGCGGCCACGTCCGCGAGACTGAGCTGCAGATACTGCAGCGACGCCGTCTCGGGGCTCATGTAGTCGGCCTTGTGCGCGGCGTAGTGCGCGGCGATCTCCTCGGTGCTCGCCGTGGCCGACGGACCGAACCGCGAAGCCGGCAGCGTCACGTAGGCGACGTCGCGCGTCTCGCCCTCGATCTCGATGCGCCGCCGGATCTCGCCGGGCGTGGCGAACGCGGAGATGCCGATCCCGTTCTGCAGCTGCTGAACCTCGAGATCGCGGCGGAAGTCCTGCTCGAACTCGACCTCGGAGCGGCCCTGGGCGCGCAGCAGCGCCGCGTACCGATCGCGCGAGAACTTGCCGTCGACCTGCAGCGCAGGAATCTGCTCGAGCTGCCGGACGATGTCCGCGTCGCTCACCCGGTACCCGGCCTCGCGCGCGTGCTGCAGAACCACTTCGCGGCGGACGAAGCCCTCCAGGAGCTTGTGCTGCTCGTCCTTGACGACCGCCTCCGGCAGTTCGTCGCGCAGCGCCTTCTGCAGCTCGCTCTGGCGTTCCTGCCAGGCGCGGCGCACCGGCTCGACCGGGACGCTTTCGCCGTTCACCTTGGCCGCCGCCCGCGTCGTCGACGACTCGAAGCGGATGCCCCAGAAGATGAAGACGACCGCGATGGCGCCGAGGAACAGCGTGGCAAACCAGCCGGAAATCTTGTCGCGAATCTGCTGCAGCATGGCGGGAGCGCGCCTGATGGTTGGTGTTGGAATGCGTTGCGCTGCGGTCCGAAGGCCGGGCGGCTCAGCCCGCGGCGCGCCTCGATACGAGAGAGCCCGCGGCTGCGGGCTCTCTCGATGCGGTGAACTGGCGGAGTGGACGGGACTCGAACCCGCGACCCCCGGCGTGACAGGCCGGTAT
>CAZRKS010000204.1:0-4718 GCA_964600315.1 uncultured Steroidobacteraceae bacterium
CGAAGCGCGCCAGAAGTGACGGCCGTGTCCGCTGAGACGCAGACGGTGCCGTCCGGTCCCCGCGCGAACGGTTCGGTGCTGGCGACGCTGCTGTCGACGCTGGATGCCACGATCATCAACGTTGCGCTGCCGCACATGCAGGGGAGCCTGCAGGCGAACCAGGATCAGATCTCCTGGGTCCTGACCACCTACATCGTCGCGACCGCGATCACGATGCCGCTGACGGGCTGGCTCGGCACCCGGTTCGGCCTGCGCAAGGTGCTGGTGATCAGCATCCTCGGCTTCACGCTCGGCTCGATGGGCTGCGGACTCTCCAACAGCCTCGGCGAGATGATCTTCTTCCGGCTGGCGCAGGGCATCTTCGGCGCCGCCCTCGTGCCGTTGTCGCAGGTGGTACTGATCCAGGAGTACCCGCCCGGCCAGCAGGCCCGCGTGATGGCGCTGTGGACGATGGGCGTGCTGGTCGGCCCGGTCCTCGGCCCCACGCTCGGCGGCTTTCTCACCGACCTGCTGAGCTGGCGCTGGTCGTTCTTCATCAACGTTCCGGTCGGCATCCTCGCGTACTTCGGGATCTTCGAGGGACTCGAACCGGGCCACCGGGACCAGAGCCGCCCATTCGACTGGCTGGGCTTCATCCTGCTGTCGTTCGGCATCGGCCTGATGCAGATGCTGCTGGACCGCGGCCATTCGCTCGACTGGTTCGCGTCGAGCGAGGTGGTCGCGGAGGCGTTCTTCGGCGCGCTGTGCCTCTACATGTTCGTCGCGCATGCCTCGACGACAGCGCACCCGTTCGTCGACCGGCGCCTGTTCCGCGACGGCAACTTCCTCGTGGCACTGTCGCTGATGTTCGTGATGGGCATGACGATGAGCACGCCCTCGGTCCTGTTGCCGACCTTCCAGCAGCAACTGCAGGGCTACAACCCCCTGCAGGCGGGCACCATGCAGGCGACCCGCGGGCTGGCGTCGATCGTCGCGCTGGTCATCGCGGGATGCACGTCGCCGGTGATTTTCGTACCTTTGTCGGTGGCTGCCTACGCCACGCTGCGGCCGGAGCAGCGCGCCGAGGCCGGCGTGATGATGACGCTGGCCCGCAACATCGGCTCTTCGGTCGGCATCTCCGCGGCCGTGACCACGCTGTCCAGGTCGGTTCAGGTCAACAGCAGCTACCTGTCGGAGCATTTCTCGGCATTCGACGCCGAACGCTGGGCCGCACTCGGCACGGGTGCGGGCGCCAACACCGCGACGGCCCTCGTCCTCCGCGAGATCCAGCGCCAGGCAGCAGCGAGCGGCTGACCAGGCTGCTGGAGCGTGACGCGGACCATGAGCGCAATCGCGTGTTCCGGGAGATGGTCAGCTCGATCTTTGGAGGCGAGCGCGTGCGGTGGGACGTCGATCCGACCTGGAGGCCCTGCGGGTGGGTTCGCGTCACGACCTCTGAACGGCTGGTGTCCGGGTCAGGCCGTTGACACCCGTACGATCGAAAGCATTGCCGCGAAATGCAGCGCCGCGCCCACCAGCGTGAGGGTGTGGAACACCTCGTGGTATCCGAACACCCTCGGCGACGGGTTCGGTCGCTTCACTGCGTAAACCAGTGCTCCAGCGGTGTAGGCGATGCCGCCGAGCGCGATCAGCCAGATTACGCTCGCCTGCAGAGCGCGACCGATGGCTCCCAGGTACGGGACGATGGTCCACCCGACCGCCACTGCGATTGCAGCGCTGAAGAACTTGGGAGCACTCGGCCACAGCATCGCAACCAGCACGCCGAACGCCACGCCGGACCAGATTGCGATCAGGAGGTGGCGTCCGGTCGCGTCATCGAGTGCGAGCATCGCGACCGGCGTATAGGTGCCGCCGATCAGCAGGAAAATCGACGCGTGGTCGGCCCGGCGCAACCAGGTTCGGACGACCGGCGTCCAGTCGAAGCGATGGTAGACCGCGCTGACCGCAAGCAGCAGCGCGAGACTCACCGAGTAGATGGCGGCCGCCACCTGCGCCCTGGTCGTGGGCGCCAGGGCGACGAGGCTCGTTCCCGCACCCAGCGCGAATACCGCAGCCCACTGGTGCTGAACTCCCCGCCATCCGGGCTTCGATCCGGCTTCGCTGGAACGAGTCACTGACCGCCTCCGGGATTCCGTTGCGGATAGTACTTTCAAACTCCCTCCCCTGCCCGAGCCGATTTGCGTCGTGGACCTCGGGGTCGGCCCGGCCAGCCGCAGGAAGGCTCGCCAGGGGTCCGTGCCACCCGCCGGCCTGCACGACACCCGTGCCCGTCGCACCAGCCCCGAGCTGCCGCTCGGGCAACACGTCAGTCGGTCGAGCACCTTGATCTCGACCTGCTGACGCAACTGGTCCAGCCGGGTGAACCGGCCGCGGGCCACCTCAACGACACGCCTTCACGGTCTGTCGAAACGCGTCGTCCAGGTCGTCCAGCTCGATCCCAAGCGCGCGGCAGGCAATGCGCGGATCGATGAAGGTCCGGGCCGTCTGCAACTCAGCGAAGTGGCGCAGATCGAGCCCCGCTTCCTTGTTCTGGAACTGATGAATCAGCCTGACGCCGGACAGCACGGCTGCGACCGTCCAGGCCGGGAGAGTCACCACGCGCACCGGCCGCTGGTCCGCCCGCGCCAGTCGCGTGAGCATCTCATTCCACGTCAGGTTCTCCTGCCCGAGGGGGTAGCATCGGCCTGCCTCGCCTCGCTCGAGGGCGGCGGCCACGGCGCGCCCCACGACCGTCGCCGACACGCAGGCTGTGCCGCCCGCGGGGTAGACAACCGTGGAAGAAATGCGGAGATACTTGACCAGGGGCGCCCAGAGCGGTTGCCAGCCAGGAACAGGCAGGGCCCCAAAGACGTACGGGACTTCGAGCACTATCCCTTCCAGGCCGGGCATGGACGTCACCAGCTGCTCCTGCTCAACGCGCGACCGGATGTAGGGATGCCGCTCAGCCAGTTTCAGTGCCGGCCACCGGTGATGGAAATGGGCGAGGTAGGAGCCCAGGACCACGACCTGGCGGACGCCAGCCTCCTTCGCGCGCAGCAGCAACCTCTCGAGGTTCGCGACGTTCGCCTGGTGGAACTTTTCGTAGGCCGGCTTCGCCAGAGCTTGGCGGTCATCCAGCCCGGCCGCGAACACCAGCGCTCGATGTCCGCGCAGCAACTTGCGGAGTCCGGCGTCGGTGGCACCGGCAAGGTCTTTGAGCACCACCTTGACCGTGTCCGGATACAGACGCGCGGGCGGTGCAGGCGGCAGGCCGACCGCCGTCACGCGCCAGTCGCCTGCCAGGAGTTCCCGGGTGGCATGGTAGCCGAGCAACCCCGTGCCACCGACCACGAGTACACGTTTCGTCATTGGCCATTCCCCCAGGCCGGCGCATCACGCCTCGCCGACGCGCCGGGAATCATGCTTCCTGACGGCGGTTCGAGGCGTGCTCACCCTTTGAGCCCGCACCCCTGAAATACCTTACGGTCACGCGACCCCAAGGGGGGTGATCGGTTCCCTTCAGTCGATGCGCGTGCAGCGGAACACCGGTATGTTGCGATCCGTCCGCGCCTGGTACTCGTCGAAATCCGGATAGATGGACACGAGGTGCGGCCACAGCGCGCGCTTCTCGTCGTCGCTGACCTGCCTTGCGCGATACCGGTGCCGTTCGGCGCGGAACAGGATCTCGATCTCGGGATGCGCCTTTACGTTGTGGTGCCACAGCGGGTTCGTGTCGGCCCCGCCCTGCGACGCCACCAGCAGCTTGTCCTCGCCGTAGGGGAGATGGATCAGGGCGATCTCCCGCGGCTTGCCGGACCTGGCGCCCGTCGTCGTGACGATACAGATGTCGAAGCCGCCCGGAAACTTGTTCAGCAGCCGGCCACCGCTCAGCCTGTAAACCCACACGTTGATCCGCGTGAACGTCCGGATGAACGCGCGCACGAGACCCATGTGCTTTTTCGGCAGAGGCCTCACGTCTTCGCGCCGCGTCCTGACGTAGTCGTATTTGGTCATGGTCGCTCCTTGGCAGTCGTGGGCGGACGGCGACTCAGGGAGTCACGCCGCTCGATCGGACCGGTTCGCATCGTTCGCTCCGCCGTCCATCGGCCAACTCCAGTCCGCACAGCAGGCGATTGCGCAGCTCGCGCGGATCGATGGCGTCGGCGGCGGATAGGAGATTCAAACCACCTGCCCGTGCCAAGGCTATTCGCGTAACGGGCCAGGAGTCGAGGCCCGCGCCCCGAGTGAACACTCGGTCGGGGGCGGACGATGCAAATCGGCTCGCTCCGAGCAGAAGTCCCGCCCGCCGCACCTGTCACCTGCAGCACCCGGGACTTCCACCCCGCCCTGAACGCAAGAGGCCCGGGAGTCGCCTCCCGGGCCTCGTTCATCGAGCGGTAGAGTCTCTCGACCTTACATGCCCATGTCGCCCATGCCGCCCATGTCCGGCATGCCGCCGCCGTGCTTGTGCTCCTCGTCCTTCGGAGCCTCGGCGACCATCACTTCCGTCGTGAGCAGCAGGCCCGCCACCGAAGAGGCGTTCTGCAGCGCAAGGCGGGTGACCTTGGTCGGGTCCAGGATGCCCATGTCGAGCATGTCGCCGTAGACGCCCGTCGCGGCGTTGTAGCCGTAGGTGCCCTTGCCCTTCTTGACGTCGGCCAGCACGACCGCGGCGTCCTCGCCGGCGTTCGCGACGATCTGGCGCAGCGGCTCCTCGATCGAGCGCGACAGGATCTTGA
>CAZRKS010000205.1:0-4682 GCA_964600315.1 uncultured Steroidobacteraceae bacterium
ATGGTCTCGAGCGAGCCGAGCACGCCGAGCTCCGCCTCGACCGTCACGCCGATCGAGTGTGCGAGATCGACCACCTTGCGCGAAGTCTCGACGTTGTACTCGTAGGACGAGGGGGACTTGCCGTCCTCCAGGAGCGAGCCGTCCATCATGACGCTCGAGAAGCCCGAGCGGATCGCGCTCATGCAGACTGCCGGCGACTGGCCGTGATCCTGGTGCATCACCACCGGGATCTGCGGATAGGCCTCGATCGCCGCCTGGATCAGGTGGCGCAGGAAGGCCTCGCCCGCGTACTTACGGGCGCCCGCCGAGCCCTGCATGATGACCGGGCTGTCGGTCTCGGCGGCCGCTTCCATGATTGCGCGCACCTGCTCGAGGTTGTTGACGTTGAAGGCGGGCAGTCCGTAGCCGTGCTCGGCGGCATGGTCGAGCAGCTGTCGCATCGAAACGAGGGGCATGAACGGTCTCCATCGGGTAGTCAACCCATTCTGCCCAGCGTCGGCACGCGGCGCAGCGTGGAATTCCGCAGGTGCCGCGCGCCGCGCCTCGCGTCCCGCGCACGGCCCGGGGCCGTGTAGAATTCTCGACCGAGGGTCCCAAGGACGTTCCGGAGAGACGGGGTGCCGACCCGCATCAAGGCCTGGTTGTCGCAGATGCTGCAGGGTGAGGCCCCCGCGCCGCCGGCGCGCCCGACCGCGCGGCCGGCCCCGGAGCCCTATCACGCCGTCGGCATCCAGCCCGGCCCGCAGTGCTGCGAGGCCGCTCGCCAGTTTGGCAAGATGCGCTTCCTGTCGGCGAAGGCCCCGCGCCTGCCGCTGCCCGACTGCGACGTGGCCGCATGCACCTGCCGCTACAACCACTTCTCGGACCGCCGCAGCGGCCTCGACCGGCGCGCCGTCTACGATTACGAGCGCGAACGGGGCCTCGGCTTCCCCAATCGCCGCCAGACCCACGGCCGGCGCTCGACCGACGCCGTGCGCGGCACCCGCTAGAACGAAAAAAAGAGGCCCTCACGAGGAGGGCCAATCAGGGGGAGAATGGGTGAAGCGTACCCGGCCGCCGCGCGCGGCCGCATCCGTAGCAACCGAGATATGCATGTGGGCTAATGTAAGGCCGCCGGACGGCCCGCCCGGCAGCTCACTCGACCGAGGCAACCTCGGCCCGGCCACCCCGGAACGCCACCTCGTCGCCGACCGACGCGCCGAGCAGCGACTCGGCCAGCGGCGACACGTAGGAGAGCAGTCCGCGGGCCGGATCCGCCTCGTCTTCGCCCACGATGCGAAACACGAGGCGCTCGCCTGACGCCGCGAGCAGGCCGACCCGGCTGCCGAAGCGCACTACCCCAGGCTGAGACACGGGCGGCACGACTTCGGCGCTCGCCCGTCGCGCGCTCCAGTAGCGCCGGTCACGCTCGACCCGGGCCACCGCTGTCCGGTCGTCCGCGGCGCGGGCCACCGCGAGTTCCGCATCGAGCCGGCGCAGGACCGCCTCGATCTGGTGCAGTCCCTCCGGCGTGACGAGATTGCGATACGGGCTCACCGCGAGTTCGGGCAACTCCTCGCCCGCCATGCCGTCCAGATCCTTGACGAACGCGCGGCTCATCGGGGGCTCCGGCCGGTCTCAGGGACTCGGCGCATCCGGACCCGGCGGCGCCGCGCGCGGCAGTTCGAGTTCGCCGTGCGACCGGAACCTCACCGTCCGCAGTCCGGCATGCAGCTTGCCCTCGAGCGAAAAGCGGAGGGCGTCGGACGGTGCGGCCTTCGCGTCCATCGCCGCCAGCACCTGGCGCGCAATGCCGAGCATCGAGATCGTGACCGGGACGGCGACGACGGCCTCGCCGAAGCGCGGCACCGATCCCCGGGCGTCGCTGACCCCGGTCGCAAAAGTCTTGTCCTGGACCTCGAGGCGCACGTAGGCGCCGTCGTAGTCGATCTGGGCGTCGTTCGGGTTCTGCACACGCAGCTTGACCAGCAGGCGTGCCTCGAGGCCTTCGCCCTGCAGCGGCTCGACGCCCGCCACGGTCACCTCGACCGGGTCCCCCGGCTGCAGGCCGGCACAGGCGCCGAGTGCGAGCGCTGCGGCCGCGAGCGTCCATGTGCGCCATCCCCCGCGCATCGACTGGGCCGCCTCGCCCGCTACGGACGCAGACTGCGGGCGTCGACGTCGAGGTACACGAGCATGCCGCAGCGCGGGCAGGTCGTGCTGTCGATGGCCTCGACTTCGAACCAGCGCCGTCCGCATTCGCAGCGCACGTGCAGGATCCATTGCGCAACGGCCCGGCCGACCCGCCGCTGCTCGACGCGCACACCCTCGGGCATGCTCGTGATGCGCGGCACCGGCGCGCCATCGCCGAGTTCCTCGTCCCCGTCGTCCGGCACGCTGCGGGACTCGTCGAGGTAGCGCAGCAGCTGCGACGGGCTGATGAGATCGTCCGCGGGACCCGCCTCCTCGAGCGGCTCGAGGGCCGGCCAGGTGGCGTCTCCGTCGTCGGGTGGTCCCGCCTGCGATGTCGTGTCGCGGCCTGTCATCTCGGCTGCATCCGTGGTGGCCGCCCTGGCGGCCCGGCAATGCGATATTACGCCCGCCACGACGGGGCGCAATCAGCCCCGGTCGGCGAGGTGGGCCCGGACGGTGTCGTTGATGAGCCGCAGTTCGCCCAGCGTCGTGTCGATGTGGGCGCGACGCCGCTCGAGTTCCTCGATGGCCTCGTCCGTGCGCTGCAGCACGTAGCGCAGCTGCTGGACGCGTCCCTCGCCCTGCGCGCCGTAGAGATCGAGATAGTGTCGGGTCTCGGCCAGCGTCGAGCCGATCGACTTGGCGCGCAGGATGAGCGCGAGCCGGGCCCGGTCGCGGCGCGTGTAGACCCGGGCGCCGTTGATCCGGCGCGGGCTCAGCAGGCCCTTGTCCTCGTAGAAACGGATGGCCCGGGCCGAGATGCCGAACTCGCGGACCAGGTCCGCGATGCCGAAGAGCTCGCCGGTCGCGTCGTCATGGTGTGCCGCGAGGACCTCGCGCGCGGTCCGGGCCGCGGCACGCCGCGACCCGCCCGCCGTGCGGACGGAGGAGCCCCGGCTGCGAGGCCGGGGCGCCGCCGTGCCTTCGTCGGTCATCCGACGATCCGCTGCAGCTTCATGGCCACGCTCATGTCGCCGGCCACGGAGAAGCGGCCGGTCATGAAGCCAGTGATCGGATCGAGCTGCCGGCTGATCAGGGCCTCGAGATTCTCGAGCGTGATCGAGATCGTGGTGTCGGCCTCGCCGTCGGTGTTGCTCACGGTGTTCGGCGTCGACTTGCCGTCGATCACCACGACGCCGTCCGCGCCACAGTCGAACTTGAGCACGGCGCCGAGGCCGCTGTTCTCGCCGACCTTGCCGCGCAGGGCCTCGGTGCACTGCTGCATGTCCATGGGATTGTCTCCATCGGTTGGGGTTGCGGGACGGGCATCTTACCACCGCCGTCCGCCCCGTGCGCCAGTCCGTTAACTCTACTTGCCATTGGTTGACGTTAACGTAAAGCGGGTGCCTAATACGTCTCCCCTGCCCCGTCCGGACCTTTCATGAGCACCGCCGCCGCTTCCGCCGTCGCGCCGAGCTACCGCAGCGTGTTCGCCCCCGGACTGTTCGCCGGGCAGGTCGCCTGGGTCACGGGCGGCGGCAGCGGCATCGGCCGTTGCGTCGCGCACGAGCTCGCCGCGCTCGGCGCCACCGTGGTCGTGAGCGGGCGGACGCTCGCGAAGCTCGAGCGCGTTGCCGCCGAGATTGCCGAGGACGGCGGCCGTTGCGAGGCCGTGGCGGTCGACATCCGCGACGAGGAAGCAGTCAAGGCGGCCGTGGCCCGGGTCGTCGAACGGCACGGGGCCGTCCACGCGCTGGTGAACAACGCCGGCGGGCAGTTTCCCTCGCCCCTGCTCGCCATCTCGAAGCGCGGCTTCGACGCCGTCGTCGCCAACAACCTGACCGGCGGCTTCCTGATGATGCGCGAGGTGTTCAACCAGAGCATGCAGAAGCACGGCGGCGCGATCGTCAACATGACCGCGGACTTCAGGAACGGCATGCCCGGCATGGGCCACTCCGGCGCCGCACGCGCCGGCATGAGCAACCTCACGATGAGCGCGGCCTTCGAGTGGGCACACGCCGGCGTGCGGGTGAACGCCGTCGCGCCCGGCTGGGTCGCCTCCTCGGGCATGGACACCTACCAGGGCGCCGTGAAGGCCATGATCCCGAGGCTCAAGGCGCACGTTCCGCTGCGCCGACTCGCGACGGAAGCCGAGGTCAGCGCCGCCATCCTGTTCCTCCTGAGTCCCGGCGCCGCCTTCATCACGGGCGTGACCCTGCAGATCGACGGCGGCGCCTCGCTCGGCAACCCTGTGTTCCCGAGCCTCGACCACGACCGGTCCGTGCCGTTCGACGGGTTCCACCGCTCCGTGCCGCCGGAGGTCCTGAAGTAATGCCGGCCCTCACGTCCCAGCTCGACACACGCGGCGCAGCCTACAAGGCGAATGCCGAGCGCATGCACGCGCGGCTCGCGGAGATCCGCGCGCTCGAGGCCAAGGTGGTCGCCGAGTCGGAGTCGAAGCGCCAGCGCTTCGAGCAGCGTGGACAGTTGCTGCCCCGGGAGCGCGTGGCGCGGCTCCTCGACCGCGGCAGCGACTTCCTCGAGCTGAGCGCGCTCGCCGGGCTCGGCAT
>CAZRKS010000206.1:0-4669 GCA_964600315.1 uncultured Steroidobacteraceae bacterium
CCACCGGCGTCGTCATCGAGCGCGACTACGACCCGAGCCTGCCGCGGCTGCGCCTTGACCGCAACCAGATGATCCAGGCGCTGCTCAACCTCGGACGCAACGCGATCCAGGCGGTGGGCGCGCAGGGCCGCATCGTGCTCAGGACGCGCGCGCTCACCAACGCGAGCATCGGCAGCCGTCGCTACCGCGTCGTCGCCAGCATCCAGGTCGAGGACGACGGGCCCGGCGTGCCGGCCGAGCTGAAGGACACCGTCTTCTATCCGCTCGTCACGGGGCGCAAGGGCGGCACCGGGCTCGGTCTCGCCGTGGCGCAGGATCTGGTCGGCCGGCACGACGGACTGATCGAGTTCGACAGCCGCCCTGGACGCACCGTGTTCACGCTCCTCCTGCCGTTCGACAACCATGAACTCGGCGAAAGCACTTAACGTCTGGGTGGTCGACGACGACGCGTCGATCCGCTGGGTGCTCGAGCGTGCCCTCGAGCAGGGCGGCATGCGCGCCACCGCGTTCGAAGAGGCGGACGCGGTGCTCGCCGCGCTCAGGCGCGAGGAGCCGGACGTGCTGGTGACCGACATCCGCATGCCGGGTCGCAGCGGTCTCGACCTGCTGGAGGAAATCCGCAGCAAGCGGCCGCGCCTGCCGGTGATCGTGATGACCGCGCACTCGGACCTCGAGAGCGCAGTGGCGGCCTACCAGGGCGGTGCGTTCGAGTACCTGCCGAAGCCCTTCGACATCGACCAGGCGGTCGAACTCGTGCGCCGCGCGGCCGCGCAGAGTCAGCGCTCGGCGACCTCGGCCAGCGAGTCGCGCCGCATTCCCGAGATGCTCGGTCACGCGCCGGCGATGCAGGAGGTGTTTCGCGCCATCGGCCGGCTGTCGCGCTCGAGCATGACGGTGCTGATCACGGGCGAGTCGGGCACGGGCAAGGAGCTCGTCGCTCGGGCGCTGCACAGGCACAGTCCTCGCGCCGCCAAACCCTTCATCGCGCTCAACACTTCGGCATTCACCGCCGACCTGCTCGAGTCGGAGCTCTTCGGGCACGAGAAGGGCGCGTTCACCGGCGCGACGGAACTGCGCCGCGGCCGCTTCGAGCAGGCCGACGGCGGCACGCTGTTCCTCGACGAGATTGGCGACATGTCGCCGCAGCTGCAGACCCGCCTGCTGCGCGTGCTCGCAGAGGGCGAGTTTTACCGCGTGGGCGGGCAGCTGCCCGTGAAGGTGGACGTGCGCGTGATCGCCGCCACACACCAGGATCTCGAGGCGCGGGTGAAGGACGGGCTCTTCCGCGAGGACCTGCTGCACCGCCTGAACGTGATCCGCATCGAGGTGCCGCCGCTGCGCAGTCGCCGCGAGGACATCCCGGAGCTGCTGCAGCACTATCTCGACGTCGCGGCGATGGAACTCGGCGTGGCGCCGAAGGTGCTGGCCGAGGACGCGGCGGCCGCGCTGGCCGCGTTCGACTGGCCGGGCAACGTGCGCCAGGTCGTGAATGCCTGCCGGCGCCTGACCGTTCTCGCGGCCGGGCGCGAGATCACGCTGGCCGACATCCCGGCCGACCTCGGCGGTGGCACGGCTGTCGCGGGCTCGTCCCCGCTCGACTGGTCGAATGCGCTCGCGGGCTGGGCGCGGGCGCGGCTCGCCGGCGGCGGCGCGCCGCTGCTCGACGATGCGATGCCGGCGTTCGAGCGCACGCTGATCCGCGAGGCGCTCAAGGCCGCGCGCGGCGGGCGCCAGGAAGCCGCGAAGCTCCTCGGCTGGGGGCGCAATACGCTGACGCGCAAGCTCAAGGAACTCGGCATGGACGACGCCTGAGGCTGCGGCGCCGGTCGCGATGCCTGCAGAGGTCGATGTGATGAGCGCCTCGGGCGAGACACGAGTCGGCAATGCGACGATCCACTGGCGATGCGAGGGCCAGGGTCCCGTCATCGTCCTCTTGCACGGCTTCCCGCTGTCGGGCATCACCTGGCAGGAGGTCGTGGCGGCCTTGCGTGGCCGATTCACGTGCGTGATGCCCGATCTCGTCGGCCTGGGCGGGTCGAGCAGCACGTCGGACGCGGACTATGCGTCGCAGGGCCAGGCGCAGGCGCTCAGCGCGACGCTGCAGGCCCTCGGCATCGAGCGCTACGCGCTGGTCGGCAACGACACGGGCGGCTGGGTCGCGCGCGAACTCGCGCTGGTCGATGGCGAGCGAGTCACGCATCTCGTGCTCACCAACACGGAGATCCCGGGGCATCGGCCGCCGTGGATCCCGACCTACCAGGCCCTGGCGCGGCTGCCGGGATTCGGTGCCGTGCTGCCGCAACTGTTGCGCTTCCCGGGCTTCCTCGCCTCGCCCATGGCGTTCGGCGGCTGCTTCCACGATCGGCGCCGCATCAGCGGCGTCTTTCGCGATCGCCACATCGCCCCGCTGCTCGTGCCGGGCCCGGCCGTCGACGGCGTGCTGCGCTTCCTGCGCTGCATGAAGTTCGCGCGGCTCGACGAGTTCCGCCGCCTGCACCGTGATCTCGTCCCGCCCACGCTCTTCGTCTGGGGCGCGGACGATCCGACCTTCCCCGAGCCGCTGGCGCGGCAGATGTCGAGCCAGTTCACCCGCGTGGCGGGATTTCACTCGCTGCCGCGGTCGAAGCTCTTCTTCTACGAGGAGCATCCGCGCGAAGTCGCGGCGCTGATCGAGGGCTTCGTGACGAGTCGCGGCTGAGTCACTGCCCGAGTCGTCTCATTTCGCGACGAGCTGCAGCAGCAGGCCCACGGCGGCGCAGGCCGCGATGACGTGAATGACGTCGCGCTTGAAGCGCAGCAGCGCCACGGCTGCGCCGAGCATGATCAGCGCGGACGTCACATCGAAGGCGCCCGCAAAGCCGTCTGGCCACAGCACGTGATAGGCGAAGAACAGTGCGAGATTCAGCACCACGCCGACCACCGCCGCCGTGATCGCCGTGAGCGGCGCCGTGAAGCCGAGGTTGCCGTGCGTGGACTCGACGAGTGGCCCGCCGGCGAGGATGAACAGGAAGGACGGCAGGAAGGTGAACCAGGTGACCAGCGTCGCGGCCACGGCACCGGCGAGGAACAGCGTGTCGGGGCCGAAGAGCGCCTTGGCGTAGCCGCCCACGAAACCGACGAACGCCACGACCATGATCAGCGGGCCCGGCGTCGTCTCGCCGAGCGCGAGGCCGTCGATCATCTGCTCGGGGGTGAGCCAGCCGTAGTGGTCGACCGCACCCTGGTAGACGTAGGGCAGGACCGCGTAGGCGCCGCCGAACGTGAGCAGCGCGGCCTTGGTGAAGAACCAGCCCATCTGCGTGAGCGTGTGATGCCAGCCAAAGGCCGCGGCGAGCAGCACCATGGGTACGAGCCACAGCACGCCGCCCGCGGCGCACACGAGCGCGAGCCGGCTCCAGCGGAACTGCGCGTGCTCCGGCGTGGGCGTGTCGTCGTCGATCAGGGCGGGCCCGTACGACGCGCGGGCCGCTCCATGTCCACCGCCGACCGCAAACTTCTCCGGTGCGAGGCGACCGCCGCAGTAGCCCACGATCGCCGCCGCGAGCACGATGAGCGGAAACGGCGCCTTCAGCACGAAGATCGCGACGAACGCAGCGGCCGCGATGCCCCACAGCCACGCGTTCTTCAACGCACGCGACCCGATGCGATACGCCGCCTGCAGCACGATGGCCGTGACTGCCGGCTTGATGCCGTAGAACAGGCCGGCGACGACGGGCACGTCACCGAAGGCGACGTAGACCCACGACAGGGCGACCAGGATCAGGAGCGAGGGCAGCACGAACAGGGCGCCGGCGACGATGCCGCCCCAGGTCCGGTGCAGCAGCCAGCCGATGTAGGTCGCGAGCTGCTGGGCCTCGGGACCGGGCAGCACCATGCAGTAGTTGAGCGCGTGCAGGAAGCGCCGCTCGGAGATCCAGCGCCGGTTCGCGACCAGTTCCTCGTGCATGATCGAGATCTGGCCGGCCGGCCCGCCGAAGCTGATCAGCCCGAGCTTGAGCCAGAACGCGACAGCCTCGGTGAAGCGGACGGCGGGCGCCGGCGCCGTGACCTCCTGCTTCATCAGCAGGCGCAGGCCTGGACGACTTTCTTCGGCGCGTCGAGCGTGCCCGTGAGCTCGCTCACCGAGTGCAGGCCGTGGGCCGCGAGATACTCGGCCAACCCCGAGTTGATCTTCGGGCACACGAGGGGATCGTAGAAGAGCGCGGTCCCGACGCCGACCGTCGTCGCCCCGGCGATGATGAACTCGAGCGCGTCGTCCGCGGTGCGGATGCCGCCCTGGCCGATGATCGGGATGCCGAGCGGGCGCGCGACCTCCGCGACCTGCATCACCTTGAGCAGCGCGATCGGCTTGATCGCGGGCCCCGAGAGCCCGCCCTGGACGTTGCCGATGACCGGGCGGCGCGTCTTTACGTCGATCGCCATGCCCATGACGGTGTTGATCACCGCGAGCGCGTCGCTCCCGGCCTCGATGCAGCGGCGCGCGTTCTCGCGGATGTCGGTCTGGTTCGGCGACAGCTTGGTGATGAGCGGCTTCGCCGTCACCGCGCGGCAGGCCGCCACGACGCGCGCCGACATTTCCGGCACGTTGCCGAACTGCACACCGCCTTCCTTGATGTTCGGGCAGGAGATGTTGATTTCGATGGCGTCGATCGGCGAGTCGTCGAAGCGG
>CAZRKS010000207.1:0-4639 GCA_964600315.1 uncultured Steroidobacteraceae bacterium
TCAGAGGTGAGATGCGCCCTCTGGCCACAGCCCATAGCCTTCAGCCCATAGCCTGTTGCCCACCATGCCGCACAACTTCAGACCTCCGGCTCCGCAGGCCGTGTCGATCGACGGGCCCGCCGGCGCGCTCGAGGCGCGCGTCGAGGAGCCCACTCCTGGCACGCGCCCGGCCGTGGTCGGCGTCGTGTGTCATCCCCATCCGCTGTACGGCGGCACGATGCAGAACAAGGTCGTGCACACGCTCGCGCGCGCGATGCAGGAACTCGGCACCCCGACGGTGCGATTCAATTTCCGGGGTGTCGGCAGCAGCTCGGGAGCCTACGACGCCGGACGCGGCGAGGCGGAGGATGCGCTCGCCGTCGCCGCCTGGGCACGCGCCCGCTGGCAATGCGATGCGCTGTGGCTCGCCGGGTTCTCGTTCGGATCCGCCGTGGCGCTGGAAGCCGCCCCGATGCTGCGCCCGCACGCGCTGGTGACCGTGGCGCCGCCCGTCGGCCGCATCCTTGCCACGACCGTGGCTCACCCGGGTTGTCCCTGGCTGGTCGTGCAGGGCGACGAGGACGAACTCGTGGACTGCGCGGCTGTGAGCGAATGGGTGGCGGGCTACGCAGAGCCGCCGCAACTTGCAATCCTGCGTGGCGCGGAACACTTCTTCCACGGCCGGCTCGTCGAACTGCGGAGCCTGGTGTCGCGTTTTCTGGCGGAAAACCAGCCGCTCGGAGGCGGCTGAGGCGGCCCGGCGGAAGCGGGCGGCGGGAGGGGCGGATCACCGGGGCGGCGCTCGGGCCGCCCCGGCGTGGAAATCGCGTCGGCTCAGTTCACCATGCCCTTCAGGTTCTTGAGCGGCATCACGCGCACCTTCTTGCTGGCCGGCTTGGCCTTGAAGGTCATCTTCTCACCCGTGAACGGGTTGGTGCCTTCGCGCGCCTTGGTGGCCGGCTTCTTCACGACCTTCATCTTCGCGAGGCCCGGCAGCGTGAACAGGCCGTGGCTCTTCAGGCTCTTCTTGATGACCGTCGAGAGGGAGTCGAACACGGAGCTCACCTGCTTCTTCGACAGGCCGGTCTCCTTCGAGATCGCCGCGAGGATGTCAGACTTGGTCGGTGCGGAACTCTTCTTTGCCATGTAGATCTTCTCCTGTGGATTGGTCGCGGGCCGCTGGCCCCGTTTGATCGTTAGCGCGCCGGAAAATAACACAAGATCGCGGCGTGTTTAAGCTCCAAACACCTTTTTTTTCAGGGTCGCAGCGTCAGCCCGCGAAGAATTCGCGCTTGAACTGCACCGTGTATTTCGCCGACTGGTCGAGCGGAGCGGCGTCGATGTCGAACACCAGGATCTCGCTGCCGCTGATGCCGACCTCGCCGATGAAGTAGACCGACGCGCCTTCCGTGATGCGGCGCATCTCGAAGTTCTTCAGCTGGCCGTTCAGGTTGCGGGCGGTGGCGGTCACCTTGCCGTCGACCGGCGCGGTGCGGCCGTCCGCGTCGCGGCGCAGCAGCGAGACGTTGAGCATGACGCGGTTGGCGCTGCGCTCGATGCCGTAGGCGCGCGCAACCTCGGGCGCGAGTTCGTCGGTGCGCAAGGCGTTGTAATGCACCTCGAAGTCGCCGAACACCTGGTGCGTGGGCTCGCTCGGCGCGGCCGTCTGCGCCTTGGTGGGAGTCGGTCCGCCCTGGCCGCAGCCCGCGAGCAGGGCCGCGGCGAAGACCCATGCAAGAAAGCCAGCGACGCGATTCGACATCGGCGTTTCCCCCTGTCCGTCCGTCAGACTTCTCTCGCGCGAACTATAGTCCAACGCGCGCGGCCGTGCCGTTCGAGTTCGCGCGTCAGTCGCCGCCGAGCAATGCGCTTGTATGCGGTGCGAGAGGGCCGGCGCCGCGGATGCGCACCGTCTTGTCGCGTCCGGCGAGGCCGCGCTCGATGCTCACCGCGGAGCGGGGCACGTCGAACACCTCGGCGAGGAACTCGACCAGTGCGGCGTTCGCACGGCCGTCGACCGGCGGCGCCTGCAGGCGCACCCGCAGCCGCTCGCCGAAGCGGCCGGCGAACTCCGTGCGCGAGGCCCGCGGCTGGATCCTGAGGTCGAGCAGCAGGTCGCTGCCGTCGCGGCGCGCGCCCGGCATGGTCAGCGCAGCAGGATCTGCAGCGCCTGCAGCGCGATCAGCACGAACAGGGCGGAGAAGTCGAGCCCTCCGAGCGGCGGCAGGAGACGCTGGACGGGCCGCAGCAGCGGCTGGCACAGGCGGTCGAGGAGTTGCGTCGCCGGGCTGTAGGTGCCCGGCGCGACCCAGCTGAGGAGCGCGTGCAGCAGCACCGCGACCGTGTAGAACTGAAGCACCGTGACCGCGAGCGAGTGCAGCGCTTCACCGAGCACGGGCCCGGGAGCGAAGCCACCGCCGGCGACGAGCCGCAAGGCGGCGGTTCCCGCGAACTGGACTGCGACCAGGGCGACGAGCGAGGCCACGTCCACGCGGCCGGCCGGCGGCAGCAGGCGGCGCAACGGCCGCACCAGCGGGTCGGTGAAGCGCAGCACGGCCTGGCCGAGCGGGCTGCGGAAGTCCGCCCGTGCGAGCGGCATCACGACGCGGAGCAGGAACGCGATGACGGCGAGCGTGAGCAGTGCGTCGAGGACGAACAGCATCGCGGCCATGGATCACCGGCCGCCGTACTGGTCGGCGAGTTCGGCCGAGCGCCGGGTGGCCGCCGCGACCGCATGGTGGAAGATGGCGCGCACGGCCGCCGTCTCCAGCACCTCGAGCGCGGCCGCCGTCGTGCCGCCACGCGAGGTGACCTGTTCGCGGAGCGCGGCCGGCGACTCGCCGGTCTCGGCGGCCATGCGGCCGGCGCCCATCGCGGTCGCGACGGCGAGTTCCCTCGCGGTCGCCTGCGGCAGGCCGGACTCGACCCCGGCGGCCTCGAGCGCCTCGATCAGCAGGAAGAAATACGCGGGCCCGCTGCCCGAGATCGCGGTCACGACGTCCATCTGCGATTCCTCGTCGAGCCAGACCGTGGCGCCGGCCGCCGACAGCACGGACACGACGTCGTCCCGGTCCTGCGTCGTGACGCCCCCGCCCGCGAAGAGCGCCGTGATGCCGGCGCCGATCAGCGCGGGTCGGTTCGGCATGGCGCGCACCATCGGGACTCCGTCGCCGAGCCAGCGGGCGAGGTTATCGAGACGGATTCCAGCCGCGATCGAGACGACGATCCGGCGGCGCGCGTCGAGTTCACGCGCGATGCCGCGCGCGGCGTCCGCCATGTCCTGCGGCTTGACCGCGAGCACCACGAGGTCGGCCTCGCGCACGACGTCGCGGTTGTCCGCGCTGCAGTGCACGCCGAAGTCGCGCTCGAGCCGCTGCCGCTGGCTGGCGACCGGGTCCGCGACCCTGAGCGAGCCGGGATCCTTGCCGCGCCGCAGGAGTCCCCCCACGAGACTCGTCGTCATGTGGCCGCCGCCGATGAAACCGATGATCATCCTCGCTGTTCTCCTGCTCAGTCCCGCGGCCCGAACACCGCCGTGCCCACGCGCACCAGGGTCGCGCCCTCGGCCACGGCGGCCTCGAGGTCCGCGCTCATGCCCATCGACAGCGTGTCGAGGGCGTGTCCGCGCCGGCCGAGATCTTCGCCGAGTTCGCGCAGCCGGCGGAACGGCGCGCGCTGGCGGGTCGCGTCCTCCTCCGGCGGCGGGAGGCACATGAGTCCCCGCAGCCGCAGCCTCGGCAGTCCGGCCACGGTGTCGGCGAGCGCCGGCAGTTCGTCGGGCGTCACGCCGCCTTTGCCGGCTTCGGCCGCGAGCTTCACCTGCAGCAGCACGTCGAGCGGTCCCGCGTAGTGCGGCCGCTGGTCGTTCAGGCGCTGGGCGATGCGCGCCCGGTCGACCGTGTGCACCCACTGGAACGCGGTTGCGACATCGCGCGTCTTGTTCGCCTGCAGCTGGCCGATGAAATGCCAGGTGAGCGGCAGGTCGCCGAGCACCGCGAGCTTGGCGAGCGCTTCCTGCACGTAGTTCTCGCCGAATTCGCGCTGCCCGGCCTGCGCGGCCGCCCGGATCACCGTCGCCGGCTGCTGCTTGCTCACCGCGAGCAGGCGCACCTGCGCCGGATCCCGACCCGCCCGGCGCGCGGCCGCCGCGATGCGCTCGAGCACCGCCCCGAGCCTGTCGGGTGAGAACTGCGGAGCGGTTAACATATTGGGGTCCGAGGCCCTGATCTATACTGCACTGGCCCGCGCAGACCGTCCGGACCCGGGGCGGGGCGCGGGCCAAAGGGAGTCCCGATGGCCGTCGACATTGCCCAGCTGCTGGCCTTCGCCGTCAAGAACAAGGCCTCCGACCTGCACCTCTCCTCGGGGGTGCCGCCGATGATCCGCGTCGACGGCGACATGAAGCGGATCAACATGCCACCGCTGACGCACAAGGAAGTGCACAGCATGGTGTACGACATCATGAATGACAAGCAACGGAAGGCCTACGAGGAATTCTACGAGACGGACTTTTCGTTCGAGATCCCGAAGCTCGCGCGCTTCCGCGTCAACGCTTTCAACCAGAACCGCGGCGCGTCGGCCGTCTTCCGCAACATCCCGTCGGTCGTGCTGTCGCTCGACGACCTGAACGCGCCGAAGATCTTCAAGGACATCGCGATGC
>CAZRKS010000208.1:0-1674 GCA_964600315.1 uncultured Steroidobacteraceae bacterium
GCTTTCAGTGACTTGGTTGGATAACCGCTGCTGGCCGATCTTGCCCGTCCGCGATCAGCGGCAGGCCGCGGTCGACGCGCTGCACGACAGGGTCAGGTCTCGCCCTCGTCACGGGATCTCAGCGTCTCGGGCCGCAGGAGGCGTTCGGCTCTCATCACATAAAGGATGAAGACGCCGTCGGAGTCCTCTCGATAGAAGACCCGGCAAGGCGGCTCGACAATCTGTCGGTATCTCCATCCTCGAAGCTCAGGCGGCTTCGATCCGCTTCGAGGACGATCGATGAGCTGACCGACATGATGAAAGACGCGCTGAACCAGGGTGCGCGCCGCGTCCGGATTCTCTAGCGCAATGTAGTCCGCGATGGCATCCAGGTCGCTCAGGGCCGGTTCCGTCCAGACTACTTCAGCCATCGTCTCATGCGCCGCTTTGCCTCGGCGTGGGAGACGGTACGGCCCTCGTCAATGGCTCTTTCTCCACGAGCGATACCTTCCAGCAGGCTCATCCGGCGCTGCAAGGATTCATACGTTTCGACATCGACCAGATACGCACTGGGCACTCCGTGCTGCGTGATCAGGATCGGCTGGCGGTCGCGCTCGAGCTCCGACAGCAGTTCCGTGGCCTGGCGCTTGAGGGTTGTCACGAGTTCGGTGCGCATGAAGTGATACTAAAGTATCACTTCGGCAGATGCAAATGGTGGACGAGACCCGACGACCATCAAATCGCAGCGATCTTCTCGAGGCGGTTCCAGAACTGCTCGCGAAGCTTCGCCTTGAGGATCTTGCCGGTCGCCGTCATCGGCATCTCGCGCACGAACACGACATCGTCCGGCAGCCACCATTTCGCCATCCGCGGCGCGAGGAATTCGAGCATCTCCTCGCGCGACAGCTCCTGGCCGTCCTTCGGGACGATCACGAGCACCGGCCGCTCGTCCCACTTCGGATGAAATGCGGCCACGGCGGCGGCGAGCGCGACCTTCGGGTGCGACATCGCGGCATTCTCTACGTCGATGGAACTGATCCACTCGCCGCCCGACTTGATGACGTCCTTGGTGCGGTCGGTGATCTTCATGTATCCGTACGCGTCCCAGGTCGCCACGTCGCCCGTGGGGAACCAGCCTTCTGCATCGAGCACCTGGCCACCCTCGCCCTTGAAATAGCCCGACGCGATCCAGGGTCCGCGGATCCAGAGCGGCCCGAAGGTTTCGCCGTTCCTGGGCGCGATCCGCCCCTCCGCATCCCGCACCTGGATCTCGGCTCCGAAGGGCACTCGCCCCTGTTTCAGCAGCTGCGCCCCGCGCTCCTCCGCCGGTAGTTCGAGCACCTCGGCGGTCGGCGTACTCACGGTTCCGATCGGGCTCGTTTCCGTCATGCCCCAGCCGTGTATCGCCGTGACGCCGTGGGCGTCCTTCAATGCCTTCATGACGGCGGGTGGCAGCGCCGTGCCCGCGACGAGGCAACGATCGAGATCCGGCAGCGTCAGGCCCTGCTCGCCCATGTAGGCGAGCAGCATCGTCCAGATCGTCGGCACGCCGACCGCGAAGCTCACGCCCTCTTCCGACAGCAATCCGAAAAGGCTCGCCGCGTCCATGTGACGACCGGGCAGAACCATCTTGGCGCCGACCATCGGACAGCCGTAAGGCAGGGACCAGCCGTTCGCGTGGAACAGCGGGGCGAT
>CAZRKS010000208.1:1774-4627 GCA_964600315.1 uncultured Steroidobacteraceae bacterium
CGATACGAATTCCAGGCCAGTGTCGCGACGCGATCTCCCGGACGAATGCCCTGCGCCTCGAGCGTCCGGGCGAGCCGCCGCGCGCGCTGCTCGATGCTGGCGTAGTTCGTGCGGTGAATGCTGCCGTCGCCGAGCCTCGAGACCACCTCGCGCCGGCCGTGATTTTCGGCCGCGTGACGGATCAGCGCGGAGATGAGCAGCGGATGATCCTGCATCAGGCCGTGCATCGGGATGCTCCGAATTGCCGTCGCGTCACGAACCTGCCGTCGACCGTGCCGACGCAATGCGCGCCGAGATGTCGCGGGCCCGATAGAGTTTCCGCACCTCGTCGGACGCCCCGGCGAGTTCGCTCTCCGCTGCGGCCAGTGCCCGCTGCCGTGCAGCGCGACCAGCGGCGTCCGACTCCTGGGCCAGCGCGCTCGCCAGCAGCGCGTACGCGTGGTCCAGCCGGAAACTCGTGCCCCCGGCGCCGGCCTTCTTCTCCCGGCCGTAGTACTCGAGCGCGGGTGCGAGGGCGGTCCTCGCCTCGCTGCCACGGCCCTGGTAGGCGAGGGCCAGTGCCAGCTGGGCCTGGCGACTCGCTTTGTCCGCGACCGGGTCACCGAGCTGGGTGAGCGGCAGAGACAGCCGCGTGCGCGCCGCGGCCTCGGCGTCCCCATAGCGCCCGAGCTGCAGGGCACTGTCGCTGACGATGCCGAGCGCGGCCTGCAGGTTCTGGCCGCGCCAATCCGCGCCGACCCGGTCGCCGGCGCTTATCGCAAGCCCCTCGAGATAGGCGGCCGCGGCCGATGCCTTGTCGAAAGCACCCTGCGGATCGCCAAGGAGCAATTGAATCCGCGCGCCGCGTACCGGCGCCCGCGCCAGGCCCATCGTGCGCAAGATGTTGCCTTCCGAAAACTGGTTGGCGCTCTCCACGCTCGCCCTGGCGCCGCCCGAGAACATCTTTTCCGCTTCGGCGCGCCGGCCCGCCGCAGCCTCCAGGATGGCCAGGCGATACCAGGTGTCCTCCAGCAGTGGCTGCAGAGACGACGGCAACCGTTCGTCCTTGCCCAGCGCCAGCGTCTCCTTCGCCACGTCGATCGCCGCGCCTACCTGACCGCGCTCATACAAATCAACTGCGACGTTGGCGCGCCCGTTCACCCAGAGCTGCCAGTTCGTCAGGTCGGAGGGATTGAATCGCACGGCGTCTTCGCCCGCACGTGCGGATCGCTCTGCATATTCGGCCGCGGCGACGGTGTCGTGACGCAGGCCTGCGATCGTTCCCAGCATGTCCGCTGCGAAATACCGATTCTTCATGGATCGGAGGTCACCCGGCCGCTTCGCGAGCACCTTCTCGGCGAGGTCGTAGACTTCGCGCTCGAGTCGTTCGGCCTGCTCGAGCCGGCCGATCTGCAGGGCGTGCCGCGCCTCCGAGTCCGCCGTATCGGCGTAGACCGCGGTGGCCGTCAGGTCGGACAGGTCGACGGCCCCGATTTTCGTCAGCACGGCGCGGGCTTCGTCGCAGGTCGCGACACCCTGCTCCGGCGGCTGCGCATGGCTCAGGTAGTTGAGTATGTCGGCGTAGGTGATCTTGACCGCTTTCGAGGTACCGGGAGCGTCGATCAACGGTCGCAGCAACTTCGCAGCTCTGGGCAGATCGTCGGGCTTCGAATTCGGACCGCCGATCGGACCCCAGGCGGAATAGGGCGTGAACAGGGACAGCGCCACGCCGTGGATGACCGCCTCGCTCCTGTCGCCCGTGGCATACAGCGACTCGAATATGCCCCGGGCCTCCTCGATGCTCTTGTTGCCTCCCTCGATGTTGTCTCCGGCCAGCATGGCACGACCCGAACGAAGGAGCGCCATGCCACGATAGACCTGCGTCTGAGGCGTCACCAGCTCGGGCGGCAACCCGTCGAAGTACTGCACGGCCTGGTCGGCGAGTTTCTTGATGGTCTCCAGCCGTCCGGTCGGCTCGAGTTCCGCATAGAAATCCTCGATCAGGAAGCCGACGAGCTTCTCGGCATCCGCGCGCGCGTGCTGCGCCTGGATGTCAGCCTTCTTCGCGCGCTGCATGCTCGCCCAGCCGAAAACGGCGCTCGCCGCGGCCAGCACCGCGAGTATCGCGCAGACCGCTGCAATGGCCCGGGCGCGCACCAGGGCACGCTTCGTCGCGGCTTCCCGCTCCCGCTGCGCAGCGAGCTGCCGCTCCGCTTCGTCACGCGCCTCGCGTTCGTGGCGCAGGTCGCGGCTCGAGGCCACGACGCTGCAGAGCACGTCGTGCGTCAGCTCGACGCGCCGCATGTCGAGCCGCTCCTCGATGCGCAGCAGGCGACGGTCGACGAGTTTCGCAAGCGCGTCCGGTGCAGCACCCGCCGCGGCCAGCGCCTTGGCCACGCGCTCCTCGGCCAGGCTCTCGCGATAGCCCGAGTCCGTGAGCAGTTCGTCTTCGATCACGCGCCGCACGCCCTCGGGCTGGTCGGCGAGAGCGCGCTCGTAGAACTCGGTGAGGATCGTGTCTCGGGAGCCGGCCAAAAGGTCGGCGGAAATTTCCGGCCGTTTCTGTGCCAGGCGGACCGTGTTCAGCTCGCGGCAGACGAGACTCAGCAGCGAGGGTTCCACCTCTGCGTTGGCGAGCTCGGCGCCGCCGGCGACGAAGCGGACGATGGACTCGGCCACTTCCTGCGACACGAGGCGTCCGCCCGGCTGAATCACCGCGCTCAAAGCCTGGGCGCCCGTCATGCGGGCCAGGCGCATCCGGTTTTGCGTGATCGAGGGCATGATGCGCTTCACGCTCTCGAGGTGCGCGAGGTAGTCCTCGCGCAGCGCGATCAGGATCCGGTAGTCGGCGCGCGCGAAGTCGAAGTCCTCGGC
>CAZRKS010000209.1:0-4579 GCA_964600315.1 uncultured Steroidobacteraceae bacterium
AACGGCCGGCCGCTGCGCGACAAGCTGGTCGCGAGCGCCGTGCGGCTCGCCTATCGCGACGTGCTCTATCACGGGCGGCAGCCGGCCTACGTGCTGTACCTCGAGATGGATCCGGCGCGCGTCGACGTCAACGCGCATCCGCAGAAGCTCGAGGTGCGGTTCCGCGAGCCCGGGCTGGTGCACGACTTCCTGTTCCGCACGCTCGAGCGCGCCCTGGCCGAGACCCGCCCGTCGCAGTCCGCGGCGACGTCGATCCCGGCCGCGCGCTTCGCGCCGCCCGCGCACGTCGTCCATGCCCAGGCCGCCGGCACCTCGGCCCTCGAACTGTACGCGGCGCTCGAGGCAGGAGTGCGCGACGATCCGCTGCGCGCCGCAGAGGTCGTCCCTGCGGCCGATCTGGCGCAGGCGGAGCATCCGCTCGGCTTTGCCGTCGCGCAGCTGCACGGGGTCTACATCCTGGCGCAGGCGCCGGGCGGCCTGGTGCTCGTCGACATGCACGCCGCCCATGAGCGCACGACCTATGAGCGGCTGAAGCGGGCGCTGGCGACGCAACGCATCGCCTCGCAGCCGCTGCTCGTGCCGATCCCGCTCAACGTCTCGGCGGCCGATGCCGACGCCGCGGAGACGCACGCCGGGCTGTTCGACGAACTCGGCCTCGACGTCGTGCGGAGTGGGCCCGCGCAACTCCTGGTGCGCGCGGTGCCGGCGCTGCTCGACTCGGCGGATCCCGCGATCCTGGTGCGCGACCTGCTGGCGGACCTGCGGGAGCAGGGCGGTGCGGCCGCGGGCCGCGCCCTCGAGCAGGCGCTCGGCACGATGGCCTGCCACCGGGCCGTGCGCGCCAATCGCCGCCTGACGGTGCCGGAGATGAACGCACTGCTCCGGGAGATGGAGACGACCCTGCGCGCCGACCAGTGCGTGCACGGCCGGCCGACCTGGTCGTTCGTCGGCATGGACGAGCTGGACCGCCTGTTCCTGCGCGGCCGATGAGCGCAACGGACGCGCGCGTGGAGGCCGTGCTGCTGATGGGCCCGACCTGCAGCGGCAAGTCGGCGCTGGCGCTCGAACTCGCGGGCCGGTGGCCGATCGAGATCGTGAGTGTCGACTCCGCGCAGGTCTACCGCGGCCTCGACATCGGCACGGCCAAGCCGCCGCCGGCGCTGCGCGCGGCGGTGCCTCATCACCTGATCGACGTCTGCGATCCTGCGGAGAGCTATTCCGCCGGGCGATTCCGCCGCGACGCGCTGAACCTGATCGGCGAGATCCGCCGCCGGCAGAGGGTGCCGCTGCTCGTCGGCGGGACGATGCTCTATTTCCGCGCGCTGACCCGGGGGATCGCCCCGCTGCCCGAGGCGGATCCGTCCGTCCGTGCGCGCATCGACGCCCGTGCGGCCGAGGTTGGCTGGCCCGTGCTGCACGGCGAACTCGCGGCGCGCGATCCCGAGGCCGCGGCGCGCATCCGGTCGGCCGACGGCCAGCGCATTCAGCGCGCGCTCGAGGTGCTCGAATTGACAGGCGAGCGGCTGTCGCGGCTGCAGCAGCGGGCGATCCCCGCGCCGGTCGCCTGCGCGTCGTTCGCGCTGCAGCCGCGGGACCGCGCGGAGCTGTACCGTCAGATCGACGCACGATTTCTCGCCATGATGGAGGCGGGCCTGCTGGACGAGGTCCGTGCGCTGCGGGCGCGCGGGGACCTGCGCGCCGACCTGCCGAGCCTGCGTTCCGTGGGTTACCGCCAGCTCTGGTCCCACCTGGCCGGCGAGTGCACCCTCGACGAGGCGGTGGCGGCCGCGCAGCGCGCGACGCGCAACCTCGCCAAGCGCCAGCTCACGTGGCTGCGGGCCGACGATTCTTTGCAGTGGCTCGGTAGCCTTGAAGATCAGGCACTTGCGCCGCTGGTCGCGGCCGTCGGCGCGGCGGCCGCCGGACTCGGCGCCAACGTGTGGTAGCATTGGACTCGTTCTTGCACGTCGAGGCGACGGGCGTCACGGCCGCGTCAGGGAAGTTCACGCGGCAGGAACGATGACGGCAGAAAACAAGGAGACGCGATCATGGCCAAGGGCCAGTCCCTGCAGGATCCTTTTCTCAACGCTCTGCGCAAGGAGCGTATTCCCGTTTCGATCTACCTGGTGAATGGCATCAAGCTGCAGGGCCAGATCGACTCGTTCGACCAGTTCGTCGTCCTGCTCCGCAACAGCGTGAGCCAGATGGTCTACAAGCACGCGATCTCGACCGTCGTGCCGGCACGCAACGTCCGCCTGCCGATGGGCGACGACGAGGCGCCGCCCGAGGACGCGCCGGCCGCCTGAGCCGGCGTTCCGCGGGCAGGACAGGGACCCCTTGTTCGAGCGGCCGGGCAGCGGCGAGCGCGCAATCCTCGTCTGCGTCGGGCTGGGCCATGCGCCGGAACCGGACCGCGTGGAGGAGTTCGTCGCGCTGGCGCGCTCGGCCGGCGCGCAGGTGCTCGAGGTCCTCACCGCCACCCGCAAGGTCGCCGAGCCGCGTTTCTTCCTCGGCACCGGCAAGGTCGCGGAACTCGGGCAGCGCATCAGGGCCCTCGGCGCCGACCTCGTCGTCGTCGACCATGCGCTGTCGCCGGGCCAGGAGCGCAACCTCGAAAAGGAACTCGAATGCCGCGTCCTCGATCGCAGCGGCCTCATCCTCGACATCTTCGCGCAGCGCGCCCGCAGCTTCGAAGGCAAGCTGCAGGTGGAGCTCGCACAACTCCAGCACATGGCCACGCGCCTGGTGCGTGGGTGGACCCACCTCGAGCGCCAGAAGGGCGGCATCGGGCTGCGCGGTCCCGGCGAGACGCAGCTCGAGACCGATCGCCGGCTCATCGGCCGGCGCATCAAGACGCTGAACGACCGGCTCGACAAGGTGCTCCAGCAGCGCGAGACGACCCGGCGTGAGCGCAAGCGGGGCGCGGTGCCGACCGTCGCGCTGGTGGGCTACACGAACGCGGGCAAGTCGACGCTGTTCAATCGCCTGACCGCCGCCGGCGCCTACGCCGCCGACCAGCTGTTTGCGACGCTCGACCCGACGGTGCGGCGCCTGCACCTCGCGCCCGGCCTCGAGGTCGCCCTCGCGGACACGGTCGGCTTCGTGCGCGACCTGCCGCATGAACTCGTCGCGGCATTCCGCTCGACCCTGCAGGAGGCGCGCGAGGCGGACCTGCTGCTGCACGTCATCGACGCGGCGGACCCCGAGCGCAGCGAGCGCGTCACGCAGGTGAACGAGGTGCTCGAGTCGATCGGCGCGCAGTCGCTGCCGCAGATCGCGGTGTTCAACAAGATCGACCGCTCGGGCGAACCGCCGCATGCGGAGCACGCCGCCGACGGCCGCGTCGATCGCCTCTGGCTGTCGGCGCACTCGGGCGCGGGCGTCGACCTGCTGCTCGAGGCGCTGCATTCCCAGCTCGGTGCGGACCTGCATCACTGCGTGATGACGCTGCCGCCCCGCGCCGGACGTGCGCGCGCCCGGCTCTTCGAGGCGGGGGCCGTGCTGGCGCAGCGGCAGCTCGAGGACGGCGGCATCGAACTCGAGGTGAGCCTGCGGCGACGCGAGCTCGAGCGGATCTGCCGCGATGCGGGTCTCGACCTGCCGCCGGCGATCGCGCCTTGTGCGGCGGCGGAGCGGTTCCTAGAATCTCCTGTTCCCGCGGCCCTCCGTGCCGCAGGATGAGCGACCGCGCTCGCCGAGCCCGATTTCTGACACGAACGAACTGCAAATCTTCCGGAGCGACGCATCACCATGGCCTGGAATGACCCGGGCAGGAACCGCAATCCCTGGGGAAATCGGCCCGACCGGGGAGCCGCCGACCTCGACGAGGCGCTGCGCAACCTGCAACGAAAGATCGCCGAACTGTTCGGCGGCCGCGGCCGCGGTGGCGGCGGTGACGACGGCTCGGGGCCGGGCCGCAACGACGCGGCCATGCGCGGCTTCGGGATCGGTACGGTCGTGCTGGTGCTCGCCGGCATCTGGGCGGCCACCGGTCTCTACAAGGTCGACGCGGCGGAGCGTGCCGTCGTGACCCGTTTCGGTCGCTACGTCGCGACCACCGAGCCGGGACTGCGCTGGCACCTGCCGTGGCCGATCGAGGCGCGACAGATCGTCAACGTGGAGAGCGTCGAGGGATTCAGCGACCAGACCCGCATGCTCACCTCCGACGAAAACCTCGTCGACATCAACATCGCCGTGCAGTACCGGCGCGCCGAGGCCGTGGCCTACGTGTTCAGCGTGCGCGACCCGGAGACGACGCTGAGCGAAGTTAGCGAGAGCGCGATCCGCGAGATCGTCGGCCGCAGCAACCTCGACTTCGTGCTCGAGGCGGGCCGCCAGGAGATCACCGCGAAGACGCGCGAGCTGATCCAGCGCACGCTCGACGGCTACAAGACCGGCATCGAGGTGACCACGGTGAACCTGCAGGGCGTGAGCGTGCCCGAGCAGGTGCAGACCTCGCAGCGCGACGCGATCAAGGCGCGCGAGGACAAGGAGCGGCTCGCGCTCGAGGCGCAGGCCTACGCCAACGACATCCTGCCAAAGGCCAAGGGCTCGGCGGCGCGCCAGACGGCCGACGCCC
>CAZRKS010000210.1:0-1527 GCA_964600315.1 uncultured Steroidobacteraceae bacterium
CCTTCCTCACCGGCTCGACCGGCATCATCTACCGCCAGTTCTCCGCCACCATCGTCTCGGCGATGGCGCTCTCGGTGCTGGTCGCCGTCGTGCTGACGCCGGCGCTCTGCGCCACTCTGCTCCGGCCGGCGGACGTGCGCGAGCACGCGGCGACGACGGGGATCTTCGGCTGGTTCAACCGCCACTTCGACCGTGGCAGCACCCGGCACCGCGAGCGGGTGCGCGCGATGCTCGGGCGACGCGGGCGTTTCATGCTCGTGTTTGGCGCCCTGACCGCGCTGATGGCCGTGCTCTTCCTGCGCATGCCGAGCGCGTTCCTGCCGCAGGAGGACCAGGGCTACATCATGGTCCAGGTGATGGCTCCGGTGGGCGCGACCCAGGAGCGGACGCTGCGCGCCATCAAGGCCGTCGAACGCCATTTCATGACGAACGAACCGGAGACGTTCGTGTCGATCTTCACGCTGCAGGGCTTCAGCTTCGGCGGCAGCGGCCAGAATACCGGCCTCGCGTGGATCGCGCTCAAGGACTGGTCGTTGCGCACCTCCCGCGCACTCGGCGCCGACGCGGTCGTCGGGCGCGCGATGGCCTCGCTCAGCCAGATCCAGGACGCCTTCGCCTTCCCGTTCGCTCCGCCGCCGCTGCCCGAACTCGGCTCGACCTCCGGCTTCGTCTTCTTTCTCGAGGACCAGGGCGGCCTCGGTCGCGAGGCGCTCATCGGCGCGCGCAACCAGTTCCTCGGCGCCGCCGCACAGAGCAAGCTGCTCGCGAACGTGCGCCCGAACGGCCTCGAGGACGCGCCGCAGCTGCGCATCGACATCGATGTCGGCAAGACCGCGGCGCTCGGGCTCCTCGCCTCGGACATCAACGCGACGCTCGCGACGGCCTGGGGCGGACAGTACATCGACGACTTCGTCGACCGCGGCCGCGTGAAACGCGTCTATGTGCAGTCCGACGCGCCCTACCGTCGGGTGCCGGAGGACTTCGACCGCTGGACGGTCCGCAACTCGCGCGGTGAGATGGTCCCGTTCGCGTCGTTTGCCAAGTGGTCCTGGGACTACGGCTCGCCGCGCCTCGAGCGCTACAACGGCACGCCGGCCCTCGAGATCAACGGCGAGGCGGCACCGGGCGTCAGTTCCGGCCCGGCGATGGCGGAGGTCGAGCGCCTCGTGGCCCAGCTGCCCGAGGGCATCGGCCTCGAATGGACCGGACAGTCCTACCAGGAACGCGCGGCCGGCGCGCAGACGCCGCTGCTCTACGGGCTCTCGCTGCTCGTGGTGTTCCTCTGCCTCGCCGCGCTGTACGAGAGCTGGACCATCCCGACCGCCGTGCTGCTCGTCGTGCCGCTCGGCGTGCTCGGCACCGTGCTCGCGGCGACGCTGCGCGGCATGGAGCGCGACGTCTACTTCCAGGTCGCGATGCTCACGACGGTGGGTCTCGCCAGCAAGAACGCGATCCTGATCATCGCGTTCGCGAAGGACAACCTGCGGCGCGGCATGGACCTCGTCGAGGCGACGATGGGCGCGGTCC
>CAZRKS010000210.1:1627-4549 GCA_964600315.1 uncultured Steroidobacteraceae bacterium
TAGTCGATCTGCGTGAAGCGCGACAGCTGCGCCGGCGTCAGGTCGTGGATGGCGAACATGAAGCGCAGGAACCGCGACTGGTCAGACAGTCCGTGCACGAAGGCGGCCTCGATCGCGGCATCCTCGGGCCGGATCGGCCGGAGCGTCACCGTCACGCCGTCCTGCAGTTCGATACGCCGGACGAGATCGGTCGGGTACGGATGGATCGCGACGTGGTCGTAGGGCCGCGCCGCGGTCGGCCTGCGCTGCACGCCGAGGCGCGCATCGACGACGACGGCGCCGGTCGCGGTCACGATCACCGGGTTGAGGTCCAGCGTGCCGATCTCCGGCATCTCGCAGACGAGTTCCGAGACGCGCAGCAGCATCGCCTGCACCGCGTCCACGTCCGCGGCGGGCGCGCCGCGCAGTGGCTGCAGCGCCTGGTGCGCGCGCGTACGCACGACGAGGTCCTGTGCGAGGTAGGCATTGAGCGGCGGCAGGGCGACCGCGCGGTCGCGGATGATCTCGACCAGCGTGCCGCCGAGGCCGAAGCTGATGGCCGGGCCGAAAACCGGGTCGCGCACGACGCCGATCATCACTTCGCGACCCTGGCCCTGGCCGTACATGCGCTCGACCAGCACGCCCTCCACGCGGGCATCGGGCCGCGCGCGCGCGACGTCCTTCATCATGGCACCGTACGCACGACGAACGGCGGCCTCGTCCGGCAACCCGAGACGCACGCCCCCCACGTCCGTCTTGTGCGGGATGTCGGGCGAGAGGATCTTCATTGCCACCGGGAAGCCGGCCTGGCGCGCGGCGCGGACCGCCTCTCCCGCCGAGTGCGCAGGCAGGCTGCGCAGCACCGGCACCCCAAACGCGGCGAGCACGGACTTCGATTCCGCGGGATCCAGCCACTCCTGCCCGGCCGCGAGCGAGGCGTCGATCACGGCCTGGGCCGCGGTCCGGTCGGGTGCGGAGGTCGGCTCGAGCGGGTCCGGCACCTGCAGCAACTGGCCCTGGTTGGCGGCGTGCAGCGCGAGCGCCGCGATCGCGTCCACCGCGTACTCGGGCGTCGAATATGAGGGGACCTTGTGCGCCGCGAAGATGGCTCGACTCGACGCCACCGCGTCGCCGCCCATCCAGCAGGCGAATACGGGCTTGCGATGTTCGCTGGCCAGCGTCGCGAGAGCAGTCGCGGCTGTGTCGGGGCTCGTCAGTTCATACGGCGTCAGGATCGCGAGCAGCGTATCCACCTCCGGATCGTCGAGTGCCGTGCGCGCCGCCGCCACGAACTCCCTGGCATCCGCATGCGCCGGGACGAAGACGGGATGCGAGCGCGGCACCTGCAGCCAGCGATCGCTGGCATGGTCCGCGGCGAGCGCGCCCGGTCCACCGGCGTTCGACACGATTCCGAGCCTGCGCCCGTCCACCCGTACGCCCGCGCCGAGCGTGGCGGCGGCACTGAAGAAGTCCGCGAGGTCGCGGATGCGCAGCACGCCGGCGCGGCGCATGGCCGCATCGAACACGTCGTCCCCGCCCACCAGCGCGCCCGTGTGGAACGCCGCGGCCTCGGGGCGCTCGGCGTAACGCCCGGCCTTCATGATCACCACGGGCTTCACTCGGGCGGCGGCCCTGAGCGCGCTCATGAAGCGGCGCGCGTCGTCGATACCCTCCGTGTACAGCATGATGCTGTCGGTCGCGGCATCGTGGACGAGGAAGTCGAGGATCTCGCTCAACCCGATGTCCAGGCCGAGGCCCGTCGAGATGACGGTGGAGAAGCCGACGTTGCGCGTCCGGGCCCAGTCGAGCATCGCCGTGCCGAGCGCCCCGGACTGCGTGACGAACGCGAGGCGGCCCGCCTGCGGATGGGCGGGGCCGCAGGCCGCATTCAGCTGCAGGTCCGTGCGGATGAGCCCGAGGCTGCCCGGACCGAGCACGCGGACGGCGTGCTCGCGCGCGGCTTGCTTCAATTCCGCCCCGAGCGCCCGTCCGGACTCGTCGCCGTCCTGGAAACCCGTGGCGACGACGATGGCGCCGCGGATGCCCTTTGCGCCGCATTCGCGGACGATGCCCGGCACGGTGCGCGCCGGCGTCACGATGACCGCGGCGTCGACGGGCTCGGGCAAGTCGAGCACGCTGCGGAAAGCCGGCCGGCCGGCGATCTCGGCGTGCGCCGGGTTCACGAACTGCACGGGCCCCGAGAAGCCGGCCGCCGCGACGTTGCGCCGCAGGAGGTCGCCCAGCGTGCCGGCGCGGTCGCTCGCCCCCACCAGGACCAGGGAGCGTGGACTCAGCAGGGCTTCGATGCGAGCTCTCGGCACGATTCGACCTTGGACGCCCACCCGCGGGCCCATGCATGCTAGCGTTGGACCCTGGAACATTCATCGCGACTGACCGCAAACGAGTAATTCGATGCCCGTCGCCTTCATTTCCCATCCGGCCTGCCGGCTGCACCAGATGGGTGCAGGCCACCCGGAGCAGCCGGCGCGCGTGGGCGCCATCGCGGATCACCTGCACGGCCGCGGCCTGTACGACTTCCTGGACCACCACGACGCGCCACGCGCCACGGTCGAGCAACTCGCTCGCGTGCATCCGCGGGAGTACATCGAACGCATCAGCCTCAAGTCGCCCGAGGAAGGCCTGGCCTTCCTGGACCCCGACACGGCGATGTGCCCGGAGACGCTGGAAGCCGCGCTGCGGGCGGCGGGCGCGAACGTCCTCGCCGTCGACCTCGTTCTGTCGGGCGCGGCCCGGCGCGCCTTCTGCAACGTCCGTCCACCGGGGCACCACGCCGAGCGCGACCGCGCGATGGGTTTCTGTTTCTTCAACAACGTGGCCGTCGGCGCGGCCCACGCGCTCGCGGCGCACGAGCTGGAACGCGTCGCGGTGCTCGATTTCGACGTGCACCTCGGCAACGGCACCGAGGACATCTTCCGCGACGAC
>CAZRKS010000211.1:0-4530 GCA_964600315.1 uncultured Steroidobacteraceae bacterium
GCCTCGGGCGCGGTCGCCGGCCTCGTCGCCATCACGCCGGCCTGCGGCTGGGTGGGCCCGATGGGCTCGATCGCGATCGGCGTGATCGCGGGACTCGTCTGCCTGTGGGCCGTCTCGAGCCTGAAGAACCGGCTCGGCTACGACGACTCGCTCGACGTGTTCGGCGTGCACTGCATGGGCGGCATCATCGGCGCGCTGCTCACCGCGGTGTTCTGCGCGCCGTCACTCGGCGGCACCGGCGTGTACGACTACGTCGCGAATGCCGTGGCCGACTACTCGATGGCCGCGCAGTTCAAGGCGCAGCTGTGGGGCGTGATCGTGAGCCTCGTGTGGTCGGGCGTGGTCGCCGCGATCTCCTTCAAGCTCGTGGACCTCGTGATCGGCCTGCGCGTCACCGAGGAGCAGGAGCGCGAGGGCCTCGACACCGCCTCGCACGGCGAGCGCGCCTACAACTGACGGAGTCTGTGGAAGGCGGCCGGTTCCTGGTCCGGCCGCCTTCGCCCCCGCTTGCGGACGCCTCAGGCGTCCGCTTTTTTGGCTCATAGGGTTGGCGTCGTTGCGCGTCTGCGCGGTGGTCAGTGCCTCTTCATGTGGCTCGAGTGTCTAGTTCACGTTCGCGCAGATGGCCCATACCGTCAGCACGCCGACATCACGCGGTACGGCCTCCGTATTCTTCACGACCACCCACCATGAGAAGTCGCCATTCGGGTGGGATCGCTGGATCACGGCGTAGACACCGCCGATGCCGCCGCCACCAAGAATCTTCTTGCCGGCCGGGCAGTTCGTAATCTTGCCCCAGGAGTCTCCGGGGTTGAGCGTACCGACCGTCACGCCTTCCTGGACAATCTGGTAGCCCGAGATCCCCGCCGGACCGGCTGGCCCTGTAGGACCCGTCGGGCCGATGGCTCCATCCGTCCCCGCCGGTCCCTGCGGTCCTGCGGGTCCGGCGTCTCCCTGATCGCCTTGCAGACCCTGCGGTCCGGTCGGGCCGGTAGCTCCATCCGCCCCCGGCGCGCCTGGTTCGCCCTGAGGGCCCGCCGGTCCGGTCGGACCGGTCGGACCTGTGGCACCTTGCAGCAATGCGCCGGTGCCGAGTTGTCCGCTCGCCGTAATGACGACCGGCACTCCGCTCGCACTGAGATCGTTGCCATTGATGCCGGCAATGAAAGCGCGCGTCTGATTGGTGTCGCCGACGCGGATCGTCGCGTTCTCGCCGTCGACACCCGGGCTGCCGATGGCGATGTTGTCGTTGCCGGTCACGTAGTTGTAGCCGGCGCGAGCGCCGACTGCAGTGTTGCGTTGGCCGGTGCTGTAGTAGAGCGCCTGGTAACCGTAGGCCGAGTTGTCCGAGCCAGAGACATTGCGACTGAGAGCGGTGTCACCGAAGGCGCTGTTTCGCGACCCGGACTGGGTCATCGTGAGTGCACTCGAGCCGAAGGCGCTGTTCTCCCCGCCTGTCGTCACCGAACTGGCGACCAGCGCGCCGAAGGCGCTGTTGTCACTGCCTGACGTGTTGTTCTGTAGCGCCGCGCTCCCGAACGCGCTGTTCCAGTTCCCGTTGCTTGCGCCGAGAGCATTGCGCCCGAACGCACTGTTGATGCTGCCCGTCGTGTTCTGCCGCAGTGCATTCATGCCGAACGCATCGTTCAGCGAGCCGGTCGTGTTCGAGCCAAGCGCGTAATATCCAATCGCGGAGTTGCCATTCGCGGTGTTCACCGCGAGCGCATTCGTGCCGCCCTTCGTCGTACCGAACAGGTCGGTGATCACGCCGGACGCGCCCTGTGGTCCGGTGGCACCCTGCGGACCCGTCGCTCCCGTCGGTCCTGCTGGCCCCATCGGACCCAAGGGTCCAATCGGCCCGGTGGGTCCCGCAGGCCCCGGCGCCCCGTCTGCACCGTCCTGGCCTGCGAGTCCTGCCGGCCCCGTCGGTCCGGTCAATCCCACAGAACCCGGCACTCCTTGAGGCCCCGGCGGACCCGCAGGTCCTGTCGGTCCCTCGGGACCCGCGGGACCTTCGGCCGGCACGGTCAGGTCGTAGCGCACCGTACCGCCCTTGTTCCCGGTGTTGGTCACGGCGAGCATGTAGTCGCCGTAGGCCAGGATGGCCGGCAGCTGCGCGGTCACGACCGTGGGCGAGCGAGCCGTGACGGTGAGTGCCGTGCCGCCGAGCGCGACGATCGTGGTCGCATCGAAATTGCTGCCCACCACGTTGACGAGCTGCGGGCTCGCCTCGCGGTCGATGAAGACCTGCGTCACGACCGGGACCGCGGCCATGGCCGCGCCCGAGCCCATGCTGCAAATGGCGGCAACGCTCGCCGCGAGCCGATGACGCGAATTGCGGACTTCTCCCCCGTTGCTCATGGTCGTTCTCCCTGTCGCTGTTTTGTGTTCCACGACGCGGACGACACGACCCTAGCGAGTCCGATATGCAGCCGAATCACCCAATTGGGGGCGTCACGACTCCTTTCGAGCCGGCGCCAGCAGCATCCCCACGCTCACGAGCACCACCGCGACGCCGACCAGCTGCAGCGGTCCGATCTGCTCGCCGAGGAAGTACCACCCGAGGAAGACTGTCGCGACCGGGCCCACGACCCCGGACTGTGCGGCGAGCCCCGCGCCGACGCGCTGCACCGCCGCCATGATCAGCAGCATCGGCACGAAGGTGCAGAGGCCCGCGTTCAGCAGGCTGAGCGCGTACACCTCGGGCGCCTGGCTCACGAGCGCGCGCGGATCGCGGACGAGCGCCTGCAGCACGCAGAAGAACGTCGAGGAAGTGCTCGCCCAGGCGACCAGGCGGATGCTGCCGATCCGGTTCACGATCTCGCCCGCGAAGATCAGGTAGATCGCGTAGGTGATCGCCCCGGTGAAGACGAGGAGGCTGCCGAGCGCCGCCTGCGAGCCGTCGAGACGGACGTCGTGCAGGAAGACGAGGATGACGCCCGCATAGGCGACGCCCATGGCCAGCCACTGTCGTGATTCGACGCGCTTGCCGAGCACGACGGCCGAGATCGCCAGCACCAGCGTCGGGTTGAGGTAGAGGATGATCCGCTCGAGGCCCGCGGAGACGTACTGCAGGCCGAGGAAATCGAGATAACTGGAGAGGTAGTAGCCGACGAAGCCGAGCAGGACCGCGCGGACCACGTCCTTGCGTTGCATCGGCGGCCGCCGCCGGTACACACCCTGCCACCAGACCGCCACCCAGAAGAAGGGCATCGCGAAGAGCATGCGCAGCGCGAGCACGGTCTCCGTGTCGGCGCCGTACCGGTAGCAGAGCTTCACCACGACGGCCTTGGCGGAGAAGAGCACCGCGCCGGCGGCGGCGTAGACGATGGCGGATCTCGAGGCCTGGGTCATGGGGGCTTGGGTGGCGGGTGCGGCGCCATCATATCGGCCGGGGCGGGCCCGGCGAGGTGCGGGCCCTGTCGCAGTTTCAACCCGACGGCCGAGGCGGGCCGGGACAACCCCCCCGGTCCTGCTAGACTCGGGCAGTCGCGATGGAGGCTCGAGCATGAAACCGACCGTGATGCTGCTGGCCGCGCTGCTGCTCGCCGGCGGAGCCCGTGCGGGAGACGTCTACGTGACGAAGGACGCCCAGGGGCACCCCGTGTACACGGACACGCCGCAGACGGTGCCGGCCCAGAAGGTGGGCGTCGCGAGCACCAGCACCGACGCGGCGACGGCGCAGCAGCGCTATTCCGACGAGATGAAGAAGTACGCAGCCGACGACGACGCGTACCGCAAGGCCGCGGCCCAGCAGGCGGACGCAGCCAAGGCGAAGCAGCTCTCCGCGGAGGACATGGCGAAGCGCTGCGCGGACGCGCGGGACCGCTACCAGCTCTACGTGCAGTCGCAGCGCCTCTACGAGCAGGCCCCGGACGGCCAGCGCCGATACCTGTCGAACGACGAGATCGACGCCGCCCGGGCGAATGCCAAGAAGCTCATGGACGAGTTCTGCAGCGGGCAGTGACGTGAGCGTCGCGACCGGCTTCATCGGCCTCGGCGCCATGGGCCGGGGCATGGCCCGCAACCTCCACCGCGCCGGCCTGCTGCGCGCGGTCTGGAACCGCACACCCGACGGGGCGCGCGAACTCGCGGCCGAGCTCGGGGTCGAGGCGGCCGCCAGCCCGGCGGCACTCGCGGCGGCCTGCGACGTGATCGTGCTCTGCGTCTCCGCCGACGCCGACGTGCTCGAGGTCGTCGACGCGCTGCGGCCCGGCCTGAAGCCCGGCAGCCTCGTGATCGACTGCTCCACGGTCGGCGCCGGCACGGCCCGGGACGCGGCGGCGCGCCTCGCAGAGCAGCAGGTCGAGTTCCTCGATGCGCCGGTGAGCGGTGGCGTCGAGGGCGCCCGTGACGGCAAGCTCGCGATCATGGTGGGCGGCAGCGCATCGGCCTTCGAACGCGCCCGGCCCGTGCTCGCCGCGATGGGCCGCACGATCACGCACTTCGGACCGACGGGTTCGGGCCAGGCGGCCAAGGCCACCAACCAGATCATGTGCGCCGGCATCATCCAGGCCGTGGCCGAGGCGA
>CAZRKS010000212.1:0-4526 GCA_964600315.1 uncultured Steroidobacteraceae bacterium
GGCCAGTACATCGGCCACACGGCGCCGAAGACCAAGGAAGTGCTGAAGCGCGCCATGGGCGGCGTGCTGTTCATCGACGAGGCCTACTACCTGTATCGCCCGGAGAACGAGCGCGACTACGGCCAGGAGGCGATCGAGATCCTGATGCAGGTGATGGAGAACCAGCGCGAGGACCTCGTGGTGATCTTCGCGGGCTACAAGGGCCGCATGGACACGTTCTTCCAGAGCAACCCGGGCTTGGGCTCGCGCGTCGCGCACCACATCGACTTTCCGGACTACAGCGTCGAGGAACTCGAGGCGATCGCCGGGAAGATGGTGGCCGCGCTCGGACTCAGCCTGTCCACGCCCGCCCGCGACGCCCTGGGCGAGTATCTCGCGCTCCGGCGCCGGCAACCCAATTTCGCCAACGCGCGCTCGTTGCGCAACGCGCTCGACCGCGCCCGGCTCCGGCAGGCGCGCCGCCTGCTCGAGGCGGGCAGCGTCGATGCCGGCATGCTCACGACGCTCGAGGCGGCGGACATCCGCGCGAGTCGCGTCTTCGACGCGGCCGGCGCCCGAGATTCCACGGAGAAGGCCCCATGCTGAATCCCGGCTATACGACGATCTCCAAGTTCCTCATCCAGCAGGTCCCGGAGGGACCGCACGGCCGCGAGCTGGCGGCGCTCCTGGTCGACGTCGCGGCGGTCGTGAAGGCGATCTCGGCCGCCGTGGGCAAGGGCCCGCTGGTGGGCCTCGCCGGACTCGCGGGCTCCGAGAACACGCAGGGCGAGTCGCAGAAGAAGCTCGACGTGCTCGCCGACGACCTGTTCGCGCGCGGCGTGGAGTGGAGCGAACTGGTGGGTGCGCTGGCCTCCGAGGAGCGCGAGGACGTCCATTTCGTCGAGGGCCACGGCCGCCTGGCGCTCGTCTACGACCCGCTCGACGGTTCGAACAACCTCGACGTGAACCTGCCCGTGGGCTCGATCTTCTCGGTGCTCGCGCTGCCCGAGACGGCGCGCAGCACGTCCGCCGTGCTGCAGGCGGGGGTGAAGCAACTCGCGGCGGGCTATGCGATCTACGGCCCGTCGACCCAGGTGGTCCTCACGGTCGGGCAGGGCACGCACGGATTCACGCTCGATCGCGAGATCGGCAACTTCGTGCTGACGCACCCGGACATCCGCGTGCCGGAGGAGGGCTCGGACTACCTGATCAACGCCTCCAACCGCCGCTTCTGGGAGCCGCCGATCGCGCGCTACGTGGACGAGTGCAAGGCGGGCAAGGAAGGGCCGCGCGGCAAGGACTTCAACACGCGCTGGGTGGCCTCGATGGTGGCCGACGTGCACCGCATCCTGCTGCGCGGCGGCCTCTATCTCTATCCGCGCGACCAGAAGGCGGCCAATCGCGAAGGGCGCCTGCGGCTGCTGTACGAGGCGAACCCCATGGCGATGATCGTCGAGCAGGCGGGCGGCGCCGCCTCGACGGGTCGTGGTCGCATTCTCGAGGTCGTGCCGGAGCGCATCCACCAGCGCGTGCCGGTGATCCTCGGTTCGCGCGCGGAGGTGACGCGGGTGGAGCGCTACCACGCCGAGTACGACAAGGGCGAGGACCAGCCCTACAGCTCGCCGCTCTTCGGCGAGCGCTCGCTGTTCCGCAGCCGCTGACCCGATCGACAGGGAGCACAGACATGTCGGCGAGACATCCCATCATCGCAGTGACCGGCTCCTCGGGCGCCGGCACCACCACCGTCAAGACCACCTTCGAATGGATCTTCCGTCGCGAGCAGATCGATGCCGCGATCGTCGAGGGCGATGCGTTCCACCGCTACGACCGCGCCGAGATGCGCCAGAAGATGAAGGAGGCCGAGGGCGAGGGGAACAAGAACTTCAGCCACTTCGGGCCGGAGTCGAATCTGTTCGGCGAGCTCGAGGAACTCTTCAGGAGCTATGCGCTGTCGGGAAAAGGGCGTTCGCGCACCTACATCCACGATGCGGACGAGGGGGCGAAACTCGGCGGCCAGCCCGGGACCTTCACGCCCTGGATCGAGATCGGCGCGGGCTCGGACCTGCTCTTCTACGAGGGCCTGCACGGCGCGGTGAAGACGGAGGAGCACGACGTCGCGAAGTACGCGGACCTCATGATCGGGGTCGCGCCGAGCATCAACCTCGAGTGGATCCAAAAGCTGCACCGCGACCGGCGCATGCGCGGCTACTCCACCGAGGCGGTCGTGGACACGATCCTGCGCCGCATGCCGGACTACGTGAACTACATCGTGCCGCAGTTCTCGCGCACGCACATCAATTTCCAGCGCGTGCCGACCGTCGACACCTCGAACCCGTTCATCGCCCAGGACATACCGACGGCGGACGAGAGCTTCCTGATCATCCGCTTCGCGAACCCCAAGGGCATCGACTTCCCGTACCTGCTGTCGATGGTCCACGATTCGTTCATGTCGCGGCCGAACACGCTCGTGGTGCCGGGCGGCAAGCTGCCGCTCGCCATGCAGATCATTCTGACGCCGCTGATCCTGCGCATGATGGACACCAAGAAGCGGGCGTACTGAGGAAATAGGAAATAGGAAATAGGGGACATTCCCCTATTTCCTGATGGCCCCGTGGACCCGCGCCGGCATGGCCTGACCTCGGCGGAAGCGCGCGACCGGCTCGCGCGCTACGGCGCGAACGTATTGCCCTCCGAGCCGGCGCCGGCCCTCCTCGCGGTGGCGCTCCGCCAGCTCAGGAGCCCGCTGATCTACGTGCTGCTCGCCGCCGCGGCCGTGGCGCTCGGGCTCGGCGACCTCACCGACGCCGCCTTCATCGGCGTCGTGCTGCTGGTGAACTCGACGCTGGGAGCGTGGCAGGAGTGGCGCGCCGAGCAGCAGAGCCGCGGGCTGCAGCGACTGCTGCGGATTCGTGCGCACGTCCGGCGCGACGGCGTCATGGCGGAGATCGACGCCGACGAACTCGTGCCCGGCGACGTCGTGGCGCTCGAAAGCGGGCAGCGCGTGCCGGCCGACCTGCGGCTGCTCGAAGCGCGCGGCCTCGAAGTCGACGAGGCGCTGCTGACGGGCGAATCTCTGCCGGTGCACAAGGATCCCGCGTGGCGCGGCGCGGCGGACGCGCCCATGGTGGAGCGTCGCGACTGCGTGTTCGCCGGATCGTCCGTCGTGCGGGGCCGCGCAGAGGGGGAGGTCGTGGCGACGGGCTCCGCCACGGTCGTCGGCCGGCTGGCCCGCGCGATGTCATCGACCCCGGGCGGACAGCCGCCGCTGGTCGCTCGCATGAAGCAGTTCGCGCGCGTCATCGCACTGGTGGTGCTGGCGGCGGCGGTCCTGATCTGCGTGGCGGGCGTGCTCCTGCGCGGGGAGAGCCTCGCCCGGATGTTCCTGTTCGGGGTGGCGCTCGCCGTTTCCGCGATCCCGGAAGGATTGCCGGTGGCGATGACGGTCACGCTCGCCATCGCCGCCCGGCGCATGGCGACCCGCGGCGCCATCGTGCGCAACCTGCCGGCCGTGGAGGGTCTCGGCAGCTGCACTTTCATCGCGAGCGACAAGACGGGCACGCTCACCTGCAACGAGCTCACGGTCCGCGAACTGCGGTTGCCCGGCGGTCGCGTCTGCCGCGTGAGCGGCACAGGATATGCGCCGACCGGCGAGATCCTGCCGGCCGACGGCGAAGCAGTTGCAGGCGATGCGGCGAATCTGCGCCGGCTGCTCGAGATCGCCGCCGCCTGCAACGAGGCCGACCTCCTGCGACGGGACGGGCGCTGGTCGACCCGGGGAGATCCGACCGACGTCGCGCTGCTCGCACTCGCCGGCAAGGGCGGCGTGACGCGCGAGTCATTGCTGCTCGACTGGCCCGAGGTCACCTCGACGCCCTTCGAGGCGGATCGCCGCTATGCCGCGAGCCTGCACCGGCGGGGCGGTGCGGTCTGGGTGGCCGTCAAGGGCGCGCCGGAGCAGGTGCTCGCGATGTGTGCGCTCGAGCCGTCTCAGGCCCGTGACCTGCTCGCGGCCGGCGAGCAGATGGCCGACAGGGGCCTGCGGGTGCTGGCCCTGGCGTCCGCGAGCCGTCCGGTGGCGGCGGATGGCGAGGCCGCGCTCGCCCGGCTCAGCGGTCTCGAATTCGCCGGTCTCGCCGGCCTGATCGACCCCCTGCGTCCCGGCGTGCGCGAAGCGGTCGAGCGCTGCGACGCAGCCGGCATCCGCGTCGTCATGGTGACCGGCGACCATCCGGTCACGGCGCTCGCGATCGCCCGCGAACTCGGCATCGCCACCCGCGCGGACGAGGTCGTCGTCGGCAGCGAACTGCAGGCCGAGGCACTCGCGGGCCTCGTCGCGCGGGCGCGCGTGTTCGCGCGGGTGATGCCCGAGCAGAAACTCGCGATCGTGGAGGCGGCCCAGGCGGCCGGCCATTTCGTGGCGGTCACCGGCGACGGAGTCAACGACGCACCGGCGCTGAGGCGCGGCAACATCGGCGTCGCCATGGGGCGCGGCGGCACGGACGTGGCGCGCGAAGCGTCCGACCTCGTGCTGAGCGACGACAACTTCG
>CAZRKS010000213.1:0-4495 GCA_964600315.1 uncultured Steroidobacteraceae bacterium
CGCCGGGCGGGCGGGAACCCGTTCGCAGCGCCCGAGCTCGCTGGAAGTGAGAATTGCGGATATCCGAAGTATCCTCCCGTCACCGGTGGCCGCTAGCATCCGGCGCAACCGTGGTCGCCACACCAGCAACAGCGTTGCCGAGGCGCGACGATGGTTCGGGAGTCCAGCTCACAGCATCGCCCAGGGAGTCCGCAATGAATTCCGGAACAGTCCGAGGCATCACGCGGTCGCGAGTCTCGCTCCTCGCGTTGATGGCAATGGCGGCAGTCGGCCTGGCCGGCTGCGCAGGCGATGACGGCAAGACCGGCCCCGTCGGTCCCACGGGCCCGACCGGCCCCGGCGGCGGCGTCGGACCCACGGGTCCCACCGGCCCGACCAGCATCGAGGCCGGCGGCCCGGTCGTGATCGGCAACGGCAGCGCGCTCACGGCCGAGGAGATCAAGGCCATCGGCGTGCTCGTCGCCACGATCGACTCGGCGTCGATCAACCCGGGTTCGCCCACACCGGTCATTGAATTCACGCTCAAGACCTCGCACGGCGGGGCGGCGACGGGCCTCGCACCCGGCGCGCTCCTGGTGACGGTCGCGAAACTGGTGCCACCCACGACGGGCGGCAAGGTGCCGCAGTACTGGCAGAGCTACATCAACCGCACGCAGACGGCGGCGGCCGGGCCGAAGCCCCTGCCGAGCGCGACGCAGGCCAATTCGGAGACCGGCACCACGGGCACGCTGGTCGACCTCGGCAGCGGCAAGTACCGCTACACCTACAAGGTGAACCTCGCGTCCGTGACGACGCCGATCGCAGTCGCATTCGAGCCCGGACTCACGCACCGCGTGGGTCTCGAGGTGCGGCTGTCCGGAGCGGCCGAGCCGCTCGGGCCCGACAACCCGGTGAAGGACCTCGTGCCGAACGGCGGCACGGGCAACGGCAACAAGCTCGTCGCCTCGACCACGACCTGCGACACCTGCCACGAGCGCCTCGACCTGCACGGCGGGCCGCGACACACGGTCGAGTACTGCGTGACCTGCCACAACCCGGGCACCGTCGATCCCGACAGCGGCAATTCGGTCGACATGGCCTACATGGTCCATTCGATCCACGCCGGCGTCGATCGCGAGACCGCGGCCACGCCGCCGGTCAAGGTGCCGTACATCGTCTACGGCTTCGGCGGCAGCGCGAACGACTTCGGCGACGTCACCTATCCGCAGTCGCTGCTCTTCTGCGAGAAGTGCCACACCAAGTCGACCTCGACGCCGGACGGCGAGGCGTGGAAGACGAGCGTGTCGGCGTCGATCTGCGGCGGCTGCCACATTGGCGGCCTGAAGACGACCGCCTACAGCCCGGCGAGCGGCTACACCTACTCGTACACGCACACGACCTTCGCCTTTACGGCGACCGACAGCATGTGCGGTGACTGCCACCGCTCGGACGGCGCGGCCGGCTCGACCGCCGACCGGCACCTGCTGTACTTCGCGGGCACGAGCGCCGGGGCGCCGCTCGCCAAGTCGCTCGGCGCGCAGTTCAAGTTCGAACTCATGAGCGTGACGAACGTCGGCCTCAACAAGGCCCCGAACGTCAAGTTCCGCGTGTCGAAGCCCGACGGCACGGCCTACAACATCGTGACCGACAAGGCGTTCACGACGTCGGGCGCGAGCCTGAACATCAACGTCGCGTGGGATGCCGGGACCGACATCTCGAACGCGAAGGCCGACGGCACGGAGCCCGGCCTGCGCTCGAACAGCACGCCGCGCCGCAGCGGCTACACGCTGCAGATGAACATCCAGCAGGTGAGAGCCGCGGCCCAGACGGCGGGCCAGGCCTCGGACGGCAGCTACACGATTCCGTTCTTCACCGCCGTGCCGGTCGATACGACGAATCTCATGGTGCAGATGGACGGCCATCCGAAGGCCTTGCCGCCGGGCGTGACCGACTGGACCAAGGCGGTGAATGCCGCGCCCGGCATGGTGGTCTACTACACCGGCGCGAAGCGGGCGACGCTCGTGAGCGAAGCCAAGTGCGAGGGCTGCCACAACTGGCTGTCGTTCCACGGCCAGAACCGCAACGGCGACCCGCAGGGCTGCCTCGTGTGCCACAACAGCAGCGGCGGGTACGGACCGAACGACGAGCCGGGCGCGGACAATCTCGGGCCGATCGCGATGGGCGCCTTCATCCACGGCTTGCACGCCGGCAACAACGAGGTGATCAACGAGGACCTCGGCGCCGAGGTCACCTATCCACAGAGCCTCGCCAACTGCCAGGCCTGCCACGTCGCCGGCAGCTACTACACCGCCCGCAACGGGGCGGTGGCCATCAGCACGGCGAGCACCTCCACCGCGGGCACGAACCTCTTCAACGCCACGGACGACACCTGGGAGTCGGCGACCTCGGGCACCTGCGCGGGTTGCCACACGGGCGACACGGCCAGGGCGCACATGGAGCAGAACGGCGGCCAGTTCGACGTCCAGGGCGGCAAGTCCGTCCTGGTGCCGTCGTCGGCCAGCGAGGCCTGCTCGGTCTGCCACGGACCGGATCGCATCGCCGACACGGTGGAGGCGCACGCCGAGTGACGGATCGGCCGGACGTCCCGCGGGGCGTCCGGCCGCCGACCGCCGCTTCGAGTCATGACATCGCTCAGGGAGTCAGCAATGAAAGTCGGATCCGCCCGAGGCATCACGCGTTCACGCGTGCCCCTGCTCGCGTTGCTGGCGGTTTCCGCCGCGGGGCTCTCCGGCTGCAGCGGCGAGGGCGCCGGCGGATCGACGGGCCCGGTGGGGCCCACCGGACCGACCGGACCGGGCGGCACCGGGGAGACGATCGCCGTCTCCCAGGCGAGCGAGATCATCGTCACCATCACCAACGCGACCGTCGCCGCGGACACCCGCAAGCCCACGGTCACCTTCACGCTGCAGGACAGCGAGGGACGCGGGCTCTCCGGACTGCAGGCGCCGAACGTGCGTTTCACGATCGCCAAGCTGATTCCGGGCGTGAACGCCGCGCCGAGCCAGTGGCGCAGCTACGTCTCGCGCGTGAACAATCCTGACCCGAAGGCGAACCCCGTGCCGCCGGCGACGCCGGCCGCGGAGCAGAAGCCCACGGAGTACGCGACGTTCGAGACCGCGGTCGCCACCGTGAACGGCGTGGCCTGCACGTCGACGGGAGGGGTGTTCAAGTACCTCGGGGGCGGCAACTACCAGTACACCTTCTCGAAGGGTCTGCCGGACTACGCGGGCGTGAGCTACGACGCCACGCAGACACAGCGCGTCGGCCTGCAGGTGCGCGGTGACGCCACCTGCGCGCCGGGCTCGACCACCGACCAGCTGCTGAAGCTGACCCCGCTCAGCCTGATCACGAACGGCGTGCGCGACTTCGTGCCGGCGGGCGGCGTACCCACGCCGCGCAGCCTGATCGACGAGAAGCAGTGCAACGCCTGCCACGTCGAACTCTCCGCCCACGGCGGCGGGCGCACCGACTATGCGTTCTGCGTGACCTGCCACAACCCGTACACGGTGCAGTCCGCCACCGACACCTCGTTCGACATGATGTTCATGGCGCACCAGATCCACATGGGCGGCAACCTCGCCACCCCGTTCCCGATCTGGATCGCGGGCAGCGGCACCCAAGCGGGCCGCATGGACTACCCGTTCGAGGACGTCACCTATCCGCAGGACATGCGCAACTGCCGGACCTGCCACAACGACACGGAATCGGGCTCCGCGTGGAAGACGGCCGTCACCATTGCGAACTGCGCGTCCTGCCACGATACGACCACGTTCGCCGGTCCCAACCCGACCCACGGCGGCGGCCCGTCGACCGAAGACATGTGCGGCAACTGCCACGTGCAGGGCAATCTCCCGCAGCTGTCCGTCTCCGGCGCGCACGCCTCGAGCACGGCTGCGCCGCTCCTGGCGTCGACACCCGCGATGCGCGAGTACGCGCGGCGCTTCCAGTTTGAAATCGTGTCGCTCGATGCCGCGAGCTTCAAGCCGGGTGCGTTCCCGAAGTTCACCTTCCGCATCGTCGACCCGACGCACGGCAACGCGCCGTACAACATCGTCACGAGCCCGTACTTCTCTGGGACCGCGTGCACGAGCGGCACGGCGCGGCTGGCGTTCGACATCGGCTGGACGACGGCCGACATGAACAACGCCGGCAGCGGCTCCGGGCCCGGGCAGCCCCTCTCGCTCAACCCGCTCGCGGGGTGCCCGACGACTTCCACCGCCCCGGGTGTGGTCGCGAACGCCGACGGCTCGTACACCATGACTTCGTCGGTTGCGATCCCCGCGACCGTGACGGGCACTGCGGTGCTCGGTTTCGAGGGCCACCCGGCCGGCGACGTCGACGGCAACGGCCTGTACACCGACCGCATCCCGGTGAAGAACGTGTTCAAGGTCGCCGCGGTCACGGGGACGAGCGCGACCGCGCGTCGCGTCGTCGTCGACATCGCGCGCTGCAACGCCTGTCACAGGGTGCTGAGCCTGCATGGCAGCAACCGCAC
>CAZRKS010000214.1:0-4457 GCA_964600315.1 uncultured Steroidobacteraceae bacterium
TCGGCGGCGAGGTCGAGCGCGTGCTGTCGATGGTCGACTCGGTGCTGCTGCTGGTCGACGCGGTCGACGGCCCGATGCCGCAGACCCGCTTCGTCACGCAGAAGGCCTTCGCGCACGGGCTGCGCCCGATCGTCGTCATCAACAAGATCGACCGGCCGGAGGCGCGGCCGAACTGGGTGCTCGACCAGACCTTCGACCTCTTCGACCGCCTCGGCGCGACCGAGCAGCAACTCGACTTCCCCGTGGTCTACACCTCGGCGATCGAGGGCTTCGCGACCCACGACCCTGGCCATCGCGGCGGCGACATGACGGCACTGTTCCAGGACATCGTGCGGCACTGCCCGCCGCCCGACGTCGACCTCGACGGGCCCCTGCAGCTGCAGGTTTCGCAGCTCGACTATTCGAGCTATGTCGGCGCGATCGGCATCGGGCGCATCAAGCGCGGCACGATCCGGCGCGGCACGCAGGTCACGGTCGTGGACCGTCAGGGCCGCGCGCGCAACGAGAAGGTGATGCAGGTGCTCGGCTTCCTCGGCCTCGAGCGCATCGAGGTGGAGGAGGCGAGTGCGGGCGACATCGTCGCCTTCGCCGGCATCGAGCATCCGGCGATCTCCGACACGCTCTGCGACCCGGCGCGGCCCGAGGCCTTGCCGCCGCTCGTCGTGGACGAGCCGACCATCGGCATGACCTTCGAGGTAAACACCTCGCCGTTCGCGGGCAAGGAGGGCAAGTACCTCACCAGCCGGCAGATCCGCGAGCGTTTGCTGCGCGAGGCGCTGACCAACGTCGCGCTGCGCGTCGAGGAGACGGACGACCCGGACAAGTTCCAGGTCTACGGGCGCGGCGAACTGCACCTCGGGGTGCTGCTCGAGAACATGCGGCGCGAGGGCTACGAAATCGCGGTCTCGCGGCCGCGCGTGGTGATCAAGGAGATCGACGGCGTGCCGAACGAGCCGTACGAGATCCTCGCGGTCGACATCGAGGACTCGAGCCAGGGCGCCGTGATGACGGCGCTCGGCAGCCGGGGCGGGCAGCTGCAGGCGATGCACCCTGATGGCAAGGGCCGCGTGCGGCTCGACTACGTGATCCCGGCGCGTGGGCTGATCGGCTTCCAGACCGAGTTCCGCACCATCACCTCGGGTCTCGGGCTCCTGTTCCACGTCTTCGACCACTATGCGCCGGTGTCGGAGCGCGCCATCGCGAGCCGCCAGAACGGCGTGATGATCGCGAACGCGCAGGGCACGGTGCTCGCCTACGCGCTGTTCAACCTGCAGGAGCGCGGCAAGCTCATGGTCGCGCACGGAGATGAGGTCTACGAGGGGCAGATCGTCGGCATCCACAGCCGCGACAACGACCTCGTCGTGAATCCGCTCAAGGCGAAGAAGCTGACCAACATCCGCGCCGCCGGCCGCGACGAGAACATCATCCTAACGACGCCGGTGCGTTTCACGCTCGAGCAGGCGATGGAGTTCATCGAGGACGACGAACTCGTCGAGATCACGCCGGCGTCGATCCGGCTGCGCAAGCGGGCGCTGAAGGAGCAGGACCGCAAGCGCGCCGCCCGCGAAGAATAGGGGACATTCCCCTATTTCCGTGGCCGACCGGGACCGCGCCGCGATAGTTTCAGGCCGGCTCGCTCGGCGGTCATGTCGGCCCAGTGATCGGAGCCGTACGGACGCTGCCCGTTGACGCACAGGCGCAGCGCCGCGAGTTCCGCTGCGGAATGAGCTTCGTTGACGCGCGACGGCCAGTCGCTCGGGAGCGAGCAAGGGGGCGGGCTCAGCTGCGGCCCGGGAGCCCGACGCAGGCGCCACGCGAGGCTGCCCCAAGGCCAGCTTTCGGCCCGTGACGCCAGGCCCGCACGCAACGCATTGCGCTCGACGTAGCGCATCACCGTGAGTAGGTGGCCGTCGTGCTCAATCGGGAAGGCCTTGAAGCGACCCTGCCAGACTCGACCGCAGGTCCCACGGGACAGGTGGTGATGCGAGGCGTGCGTCGTCAGTAGCCATTGCATCCAGCGGCTGATCGAGTCCGCTTCGTCCTGCGCCGCAACGAGGTGGAAGTGATTGGGCATGACGCAGGCCGCCAGCAGTCGCAGCGGGACGCGTCGTTGCGCCTCTTCGACCAGGGCCAGGAATCGTCGATAGTCGGTGGGCGTGGTGAAGATCGCGGCGCGGTTGTTGCCGCGGTTGATCAGGTGGTAGTGCCCACCGGGCAGCAGCGATCGGGCAGTGCGGGGCATGCTCGCAGTCTGCTGGACGGGCCGTCGGCTGGCGTCGCGGGAAACGCACGCAAATGGGCCATTTCGCGCTCGCCCGAAATAGGGGAATGTCCCCTATTAATCAAACACCACGGTACGGTTTTCGTACACGAGGATCTGGTGCCCGAGGTGCGCGTACACCGCCCGCGCCAGCACGATCTTCTCGAGGTCGCGTCCCTTGCGAATCATGTCGTCCACCGAGTCCTTGTGGCTCACGGTGACGACGTCCTGCGCGATGATCGGCCCCGCGTCGAGGTCGGCGGTCACGTAGTGACTCGTCGCGCCGATGATCTTGACGCCCCGCGTGAACGCCGCGTGGTACGGCTGCCCGCCCGCAAACGCCGGCAGGAACGAGTGGTGGATGTTGATGATCCGCTCCGGCATCGCGGCGATGAAGTCGGCGGAGAGGATCTGCATGTAGCGGGCGAGGACGACGAGGTCGACCCGCTCCTCGCGCAGCAGTGCAAGTTGACGCCCCTCGGCTGCGGCTTTCGTCTCGCGCGTCACAGGGATGTGCTCAAAGCGCACGCCGAACGCCCGGGCCACGTGCTCGAGGTCGGGATGATTGCTGACGACGACCGGGATGTCGACGGCCCACTCACGCGACTGCCACCGCGACAGGATGTCGTACAGGCAATGGCTGTACTTCGACACGAAAAGGGCCATGCGCGGGCGGCGGCTGGCGAGTTCCAGCCGCGAGTGCATCCGGTAGGGAGCCGCGACCTCGGTCGCGAAATCGCGCTCGAAGCGCGCGACGATCGACGGGTCCGCCGACGGCGGGGTCCACTCGACGCGCATGAAGAAGACACCGCGCTCGGAGTCGACGTGCTGGTCGAGGTCCAGGATGTTGCCGCCGACCTTGCGGATCAGCGCCGTCACCGAGGCGACGAGGCCCTCGCGGTCGGGACAGTGGATGAGCAGGATCAGGCTGGGGGTGGGCGAAGGGTTCATGCGGCGATTATCTGCGAAATAGGGGACATTCCCCTATTTCTGCGAAATAGGGGAATGTCCCCTATTTCCTACGCCGTCAGCCGGACGGTCCCCGGCTCCGCGGTCAGCAGGGTCTCGAGGATCTCGACCGGCTGCGGCGCGCCGATGTAGTTCCCCTGTGCGTACTGGATGCCGATGTCGGCCAGCCGGGCGAGCACGTCCGCCGAGTCGACCCGCTCGGCGATGGTGCGGATGCCCATGGTCTGGCCGATCTGTGCGATCGCCTCGACCATGCTGCGGTCGATGCGGTCGTGCGTGACGTTGTGCATGAACTGCCCGTCGATCTTCAGGAAGTCGACCGGCAGGTTCTTCAGGAAAATGAACGACGAGAGGCCGCTGCCGAAGTCGTCGAGCGCGAAGCGACAGCCGCGCCCACGCAGTTCACGGATGAAGTGCGTCGCGGCCGCGAGGCTCGTCATCGCGGCTGCCTCGGTGAGTTCGAAGCAAAGCGCCCCGGGGCTCACGTCGGCCGCCGCGATCTCCGCGACGACGAAGTCGAGGAACTGCTCGTCGTTGAGCGTGGTGGCGGAGATGTTCACGGCCAGCGTGTAGGGCTCGCACGTGCCGGCCTGGCTGCGGCGATGAGCGAGCCGCGCGCAGGCCTGCCGCACCACCCAGCGGTCGATCGAGGGCATCAGGTTGAAGCGCTCGGCGGCCGGGATGAACTCGGCCGGCTGCACGAGCTGCCCGTTCTCGTCGCGCATCCTGAGCAGCAGCTCGAAATGCCGTAGCTTCTCCACGCCTGCGCGGATCGGCACGATCGCCTGCGCGAGAAGCACGAGCTGGTCCTCCTCGCAGGCCCGGTTGATGCGCGAGACCCAGTGCATCTCGCGATGGCGCTCGGGGGCGCGGCCCTGCCGATAGGTCTGTACGCGGTTGCGGCCGGAGTCCTTCGCCGAGTAACAGGCCACGTCCGCCGCGCTCATGATCGTCGCGAGCGTATCGGAGTGCCCGTTGATCTCGGCGAGACCGATCGACACGCCGACGTTCATGATCCGGTCCTGCCACACGAAGCGGAAGTCGCGGATCGCCTGGCGCAGCCCCTCGGCGATGCGCTGCGCGGTCTCGAGCGTGCAGTCCTGCAGCAGGACGCCGAACTCGTCGCCGCCGAGCCGCGCGAGCGTGTCGGTGGTCCGGATGCGGGTCTGCACGACGCTCGTGACCTGCTTCAGCAGCCGGTCGCCGGCCTCGTGGCCGCAGGTGTCGT
>CAZRKS010000215.1:0-4389 GCA_964600315.1 uncultured Steroidobacteraceae bacterium
CCCTCAGAGCCCGCCGAGCGCGATGTACTTGATTTCCACGTAGTCGTCGGCGCCGTACTTCGAGCCTTCGCGGCCGAGGCCCGAGGCCTTGACGCCGCCGAAGGGAGCCACCTCGGTCGAGATGAAGCCCTCGTTCACGCCGACGATCCCGAACTCCAGCGCCGACGCGACGCGGAATATCCGTCCGACGTCGCGCGCGTAGAAATAGGCCGCGAGCCCGTAGGGCGTGTCGTTCGCGAGCGCCAGCGCCTCTTCCTCCGTGTCGAAGCGGAACAGCGGCGCCACGGGGCCGAAGGTCTCGTCGCTGAAGATCAGCGCTTCCCTGGGCACGTCGGTCAGCACCGTCGGCTCGAAGAAATTGCCGCCCAGCGGGTGGCGCTTGCCGCCGGCCACGATCTTCGCGCCGCGCGCGACCGCGTCGGCGATGTGCTCCTCGACCTTCGCCACGGCCTCCTGGTTGATCAGCGGCCCCTGGACCACGCCGGGCTCGACGCCGTTGCCGACCTTCAGCCGGGCCGTCTCCTGCGCCAGACGCGCCGCGAACTTCTCGTAGATGCCCGACTGCACCAGCATCCGGTTGGCCGCGACGCAGGCCTGTCCGCAGTTGCGGTACTTGGCCGCCATCGCGCCGGCCACGGCGGCGTCGATGTCCGCGTCGTCGAACACGATGAACGGCGCGTTGCCGCCGAGTTCCATGCTCGTCTTCTTGATCGTGGGCGCGCACTGCTCGAGCAGCTTCGCGCCGATCTCGGTCGAACCGGTGAACGACAGCTTGCGCACCACCGTGCTCTGCGTCAGTTCCGCGCCGATCTCGCGGGCCGAGCCGGTCACGACGTTGCAGACGCCCCTCGGCAGGCCGGCGCGCTCGGCGAGGACACCGAGCGCCAGCGCGGAAAACGGCGTCTGCGAGGCCGGCTTGATGACCCCCGTGCAGCCCACGGCCCAGCCCGGACCGGCCTTGCGCGTGATCATCGCCGAGGGGAAGTTCCACGGCGTGATGGCGGCGAAGACGCCGATCGGGGACTTTTCGACCAGGATGCGGCGCCCGGGCAGGTTGGGCGGCACGATGTCGCCGTAGATGCGCTTGGCTTCCTCGGCGAACCACTCGATGAAGCCGGCGGCATAGAGGATCTCGCCCTTCGCTTCGGCCAGCGTCTTGCCCTGCTCGGCGGTCAGGATCAGCGCGAGATCATCGATGTGCCGATGCATCAGGTCGAAGAGGTTGCGCAGCACGGCCGAGCGCTCCTTCGGCAGCGCCGCCCGCCACGCCTTCAGCGCCCGGTCCGCCGCCGCGATCGCCCGCGCCGTCTCGGCCCGGCCGCCGTTGGGCACGCGACCGACCAGGTCCCCGGTGGCCGGGTTGCGGACCTCGAGCGTCGCGCCGCTGTCGGCCTGCACCCATTCGCCGTCGATCAGCATCGCCTGGCGGAACAGGTCCGGATCGGCGAGAGGCAGGGCAATCGGCTTGTCGTTGGCTTGGTTGTTCATGTCTCGATCTCTCAGGCAGGGTTGCGACCGATGAAGAAGGCCTCATCGGGATCGGAAGTCGGATTCAGGCCGGCGAGCTCCAGGCCGCGACGCAGGGCCGCCATGTCCCTGGCGTAGACGCGGGGCGTGGGCCCGCGCAGCGGACCGCCGTTGTAGCCCTGCAGCCAGTCGCGGTATTTCCACAGCATGCGGTTCAGCATGCCGCCAGCACCGAAGCCCACGCCCGTGACCGCCTTGCGCGCCGGATCGATCCGGTACCACTCCTGCGTCGCCTCGTCGAACCTGCCCTGCCGGAGCATTTCGTGCACGCGCGGCAGCCAGGAGCCCATGTACGCGGAATAGTTGGTTCCGGAGAACTGGATCGGCATCAGTTGCCCGAGCGGCACGAGGTCGTATTCGATCGGGGACGATATCACGACCTCCTCGTGGAACGCCCGGTACACCTCGACCTGCGCCATGATGTTCGGGTGGCCGCCCTCGGCCTTGATGGCGACGATGTTCGGGCAGTCGTCGAGCAGCCGGCGCAGCAGCGGCACGGGCATGTCGGCCGGGTGCAGCCGCGAGAATCCCCAGGTCGTCATCGGGAACAGCATCACGGCGAGATCGGTGGCGTCGCAGAATGCGCGCGTGTAGTCGTACACCTCGTCCAGCGACTTCGGATAGAAATACGCCGGGTAGCAGAGCAGCACGAATTCCGCGCCGGCTCTTTCGGCGATCTTCACGGCCTCGATGTTGTCCTCGAGCGTGTTGAACACGGCGTGGTGGATCGTGAGCATGCGACCCTGCGCCTGGTCGGCCATGATCCGGCAGAACTGGCCGTACTCGTCCAGCGACATGGCGACCTCGGAGCAGGCCAGGCTGCCGATGAAGCCGTGCGCGATCGAGGTCTCGACGTCGTGGCGGATGGCCTTTTCGTTCAGCGACCTGAAGTCGGAGGTCATCGTCGGTATCGTGACGTTGGCCACGCCGACGAGCTTTTCCCGCGCCCAGGCGCGCGCTTCGCTTTTCGTGTAGGTGATCATGATTGCAATCCTGTCGCTGGAATTTTCAGACGTGCTTGGTGACGAACGCGATCGGCAGCCCGGTCGCGAGCCCTGCTTCCAGCGCGCGGTCGAGCAGCATGCCGGCGACGACCACGTCCTGCAGGCCTCCGCCGACCGACTTGAACATGGGGTGCCGGGCCGCCGCGACGCGCGCGTCCAGCGCGCCGGACATCAGCTCGTTCAGCGAGAAGCACTTGCCGCCGAGTTCCACGCCGGCCTCGACCGCCGCGATCATGTCGCCGGTCTCGCTGACCACTTCGTGCACCATGTCGCAGACGACGATGTCGCTTTGCGCCGCCACCGACACGTCGATCTCGCGCTGCTGCGGAATCGTCGAGCCGATCGAAACGGTGAGCGCGCCCGGCTTGATCCAGTCGCCGAAGAGGATGGGGCGCTCGCCGTGCGAGCGCGCGGCGGCGAGCACGACGTCCGCGCCCCTCACGGCCTCCTCGGCGCTGGATGCCGCGGAGGTGCGCACGCCCAGCTCGGCGCCGATCTCGCTGGCAAAGGCCTCGCGGCGCGCCGGCGTCGGGCTGAATACCGCGATCTCGGCAAAGTCGCGCACCGCCGCGAACGCCCGCGTGTGCATCATCGCCTCCAGCCCGCTGCCCAGCACGGCGAGCCTGGCGGGGCGCGCGGGAGCCATCCTGTCCACGGCCGCGGCGGACGTGGCGGCGGTGCGGTAGCCGGTGACCTTTTCCGCATCGACGAAGGCGGCGATCCGGCTGGTCTCGCGGTCGAACAGCACGATCACGTACTCGACCCCGGCATCGGGCGCGCCGGTGGCCATGCCCATCAGCTTGGCGCCGAAATAGCGCCCGCCAGGCGGCACCGCCGGCAGCGTCCTCAGCCAGGCCCCGCCGCTGGAGGCGATGGAGCGAGCCGGCGTCGCCGCCGGTTCGTGCGGGCGCGCGTAAGCGTCCTGGAGGGCGGCGATCGCCGATTTCCAGTCGAACACGGCCGTGGCCGTCTCGGACGAGATGAATACGGGCGCCACCTTGTTCGAATGCATCGGACTCCCCCGGTCGGAACTGCGCACTTCTGCCTGCCGGCAAGGTCCGCCACAATGCCATGGGCGGGACCGGCTTCAAGCAGACGACCGATTCATGCTAAGTTTCACGTTGATGCATGTCAATCGTGCGATTGAGTCATTTTCTAGACCAAACCACGGACCCGACGCCGTGGTGCACATCCGGATGCGACCATGACAACGAACTCCCGGACCGAGCGCCCGCGCGAGCGTGACCTCGCGACGCTGCGCCGCTACGTCGACGAGGCGCGGCGGGAAAACCGGCGGCGCCTGCCCTCGGAGGCACGCCTCGTCGAGGAGTTGGGCATCTCGCGCGCGCGGCTGCGGGGGCTGCTGAAGACGCTCGAGCGCGAGGGGCTCATCTGGCGCCACGTCGGCAAGGGAACGTTCATCGGCGAACGCTCGCTCACCACCGAACTGACCTCGATGCCGGAAGTGCTGACGCCCCCGGAGGCTTTCGAGGCGCGCCTCGTCGTCGAGCCGCAGATAGCGGCGCTGGCGGCGCGCCGGGCGACGCCCGGGCAGATCGAGGAGATGCGGCGCTGCCTGGCGCAGATGCAGGCGCTCGACGACTTCGACCAGTGGGCCATCTGGGACGAGCGCCTGCACCGGCTGGTGGCGAAGGCGGCCTGCAACAAGCTGCTGCTCGCGGTCTACGACACCATTCGCGAGAGCGCCCCTTCCGGGATGCGCAACATCGTCAACCGGGCCTTTTCGAGCACGACGCGCAACGAGAGCAACGTCGAGCACGAGCGCTACATCGAGGCCATCGCGAACCACGACCCGGCGGGCGCGGAGTCGCTGATGCGCGCGCACCTGCAGGCCGTG
>CAZRKS010000216.1:0-4377 GCA_964600315.1 uncultured Steroidobacteraceae bacterium
GCCTTGGTGCCGTAGATCACGCCCCACAGGTTGATGCCGAGCTGCCACTCGATCTCCTCGATCGTGAGGTGCTCGACCGTGCCGATGATGGTGACGCCGGCGTTGTTGACGACGACGTCCACGCTGCCGAAGTCACTTCGCACCTGCCCGGCGTGCGCGAAGACGGCCTCGCGCCTTGAAACATCGAGCGCATAGAGGCGTGCCTCGCATCCGGCGGGGAGCAATGCCGCAGTCTCCTGCAGCGCCGCCGCATCGACGTCCGAGAGCGCGAGCCGTGCGCCGCGCGCGGCCAGCTGCAGGGCGAGTGCGCGGCCGATCCCGGAGCCGGCGCCAGTCAGCACGACGACGTTGTTCTCGAGCGAATGCATGTCAGCTCCTGGCGTGCACGTTGCCTGTGCCGACGGCGAAGGCTTCGAGCATGAGTCGCTCCAGAGGCTTCTCCGAGGCGGTCTTGGGAATCTCCGGCAGCACCTGCAGGAAGCGCGGCACGGCATTGGCGTCGAGCCGTGCTGCGCAGGCGGTGAAGACGGCCTGCGGGTCGAAGCGATCGGGCTCGCCCGGCACGATGGCCGCGACGACTTCCTTCTCGCCCGCGGCCATGCCGGGCAGCGGCACGCCATAGACGTACACGTCGTCGATGCAGTCGAGATCGGCGAGTGCCTTTTCGACCATGGCGGTATTCACGAAGTCGCCGTTCCGGCGGATGCCGCCGCCCTTGCGGTAGTGGAAGAACAGCCAGCCGTCGGCGTCGACGTGCCCGACGTCCCCCATGTGCAGCCAGCCGCCCGCGAGCTTGCGTGCAGTCGCGGCGGGGTCGTTCATGTACTCGAGTGGCGGGCAGCTACCGTCGGCGTTGCGGAAGCAGATCTCGCCCGGGACGCCGGGCGCACACGGCTGGCCCTGATCGTCGAGGATGGCGAGTTGCAGGTTGGGCAACGGCCGGCCACAGCTGCCGATCGGGCCATTGCCGGGATTGATCGTGAGCCCGCCCTCGGCGGCGCCGTAGAACTCGACGATGCGCACGCCGAAACGACGCGAGAAATCTTCCCAGATCGCAGCGGGCATGCCCGCCGCGAGCACCAGTCGCACCGGATTCTCGGCGTCGTCCGGCCGGCGCGGCTCGGCGTAGACCGCCGTCGTCATGCCGCCCAGCAGGTTGAACATCGTGCAGCCGTAGCGGCGCGTGATGTCCCACAGGCGCGACTTGGTGAAGCGGCGGCTGATCACGCCGGGCAGGCCGTTGACGAGCATCAGGCCCAGCGAGATGACCTGCGCATTGGCGTGCGTGAGTGACAGCCCGGTGTAGGGGCGGTCGGCCGCGGTGAGGCCGAGCAGCGCCATGAGCGAGCCGCCCGCAAACAGCTTGGTGTGGTCGGTGACGATGGCCTTCGGGTCGCCGGTGGTGCCGGAGGTGTAGAGAACCTGCATCGGTGCGCGCGGATCGGTGCTGGCGATGGGCAGCTCCGCCGCCGCGCTGCAGGCCGCGACGATCCCGGGAATGTCGTCGAGTCCGTACTGCGGATCGATCGGCGCGACGGCGACCACGAAGCGATCCTCGGCGCGACCACCGCCCCACAATTCTTCGATCGCCGGCAGGGCCTCGAGGCCCGCGAACACACCGCGACAGCCGGCGAACTCGAGCATGAAGCGCAGCTTGTCGCCGCGGCTGCGAGGATCGATCGGCACGAAGACGGTGCCGAGGATGCTCGAGGCCACCATCAGGTCCACGAACTCCGGGTGGTTGGCCATCATCACGGCGAAGCGGTCGCCCTTCGCGAGGCCGCGACTCGCGAGCCATCGGGCGAGGGCCTGGCCGCGCGACCAAAGCTCCCGATAGCTGCGGGTCTCCTCTGTGTAGTTGCCCTGGCGGTCCACGTCGACGAAGGTCAGGATCGTCGCGTCACCGAGCTCGGCCGCCTTGTCACGCACCAGGTGGGCGAGGATGGGCAGGCTCATCTCACGACTCCCGGGCCAGGATGCTGACCACCGTCGCGGCCGCGTCGTTGCCGATGAGTCCGCCACCGTTGTGGGCCAGGCCGATGCATGCATTCGCAACCTGGCGCGGACCGCATTGCCCGCGCAGTTGCTCGGTCAGCTCGACGATCTGCGCCGTGCCGGTGGCGCCGATCGGGTGCCCCTTGCGCAGCAGCCCGCCCGAGGCGTTGACCGGCGTCCGGCCCGTGATCTCGGTGACGCCCTCGTCGATCAGGCGACCGCCACCGCCGGGCTCGCACAGGCCGAGGTACTCGTAGGCGATCAGCTCCGACGGGGCAGAGGCGTCGTGGACCTCGGCGAAGCTCAGGTCCTGCGGACCGAGGCCGGCGGCCGCATACGCCTGCCGGCAGGCGTACGCGCCAAGCGACTCCTCGTCCGGCGCGTGGTCGTAGCCCGACGCTATGACAGAAGAGAGCACGCGCACTCGATGCGACAGGCCGAGTGCCGCCGCCTTGCGGCGGCTGACCAGCACCACCGCGGCCGCGCCGTCGCCGATCGGCGAGCACATCGGCAGCGTGAGCGGCCAGAGAATCTCGCGCGCTGCCAGCACCTCCGCGACCGTCATCGGCTTCTGGAACTGCGCCCGCGGATTCAGGGCGCCGTTGCGCGAGTTCTTCGCGGTGACGCCGGCGATCTGCTCGCGGGTCGTGCCGTAGCGGCGCATGTGCGCCTTGGTCATGTAGGCGTAGATGTCGACGAACACGCTGCGCGACTTGTCGCCCAGCTCCGCATCGGGGTCCTCGCCCGCCTGGGCGGCGAGCGAGCGCAGCGCGCCCGCGAGGCCGTTCGAGTCCTCGGTGTCCACCGCACCGTCGAAGGCGAGGAAGCTCTTCTGCTTGTCCTCGTTGAACAGCTTCTCGTACCCGCAGACCAGCACGACGTCGTGCGCACCGGCGGTGACCATAGCGGCCGCCTGCGCGAACGCCGTGCTGGAAGTGGCACAGGCGTTCTCGACGTTGATCACCGGGATGCGGCCCACACCTAAGCTGCGCAGCACCGCTTGGCCGCGGATCATTTCCTGGCCCTGCAGCACGCCCGCCGCGGCGTTGCCCATGTAGGCGGCCTCGACGTCGTCGAGTCCCAGACCCGCGTCGGCCAGCGCGGCGCGTATCGCCTCGGCGGCGAGGTCCTTGAGGCGAGTCGTGAGGTGATTGCCGAAGCGGGTCATGCCCACGCCGGCGACGTACGCGTCCATCTTCATGGTCGCTTCCTCACTCCGGCAGGTTGCAGTAGCCGCGCCGATGGAACTCGGCGAGCAGCTCGCGGTGACCGAAGGCGCGTCCCTGTGACTGGAAGCCCACGGCCTGGTGCTGTCCACGCAGCAGTCGCTGCGCTGCTTCCGCGCACAGGTCGCCGGTCCAGCTGTACGGCGCCGACATGCTGAGGCAGAACGTGCGTGTCACCTGGCGGCCCTGGCCGTGGCACACGATGACGCTGCGCTGCACGTCGAGGTCGTCCTTCGGCGGCTCGTGGTCCATCATCTTTTCGCCGACCGCGTTGGTCCACGCTTCGCGGTGCTCGGGCGGCAGGTGCGCCGCTTGCTGCTTGAAGGCCTCGAGCGCCTGCACGATGCCGCCTCGCAGGTGATCGGCGAGCTGGGTCAGTACGCGGCAGTTGCGCACCCGTGGGTCGTCCTTGAACCACACCGGCTCGCAGCCGCCGCCCCACGGATGGGCAGCCATCTTGACCGCGCGGTAAGGCACGAAGACGTCGTGCATCACGTCGAGCGGCCAGTTCCTGTACTCGTTCTGCTCCAGGTAGAACTGCGAGGTCTCGTTGCAGATCATGCGCAGGAACGACTTGGTCGACGCCTGCGACGGCAGGCCGTTGTCGATCTGGTAGAGGATGTCGAGGCTGTCGATGCCGGGATCCTCGAGCACGACCTCGGCCGCGAGCGCGCCGGCGGTCCACATGTACGAGGTGGCCGGGCACAGCAGCAGCTTCTTGTCTGCGAACGCAGCGCCGAACTTGTCCGCGACCGCGATCGTCCAGTCCTGCTCGCCGGTCGTGTCGATGTAATGGCAGCCGGCGCGCAGGGCCGCTTCCACCACCGGCCACGCAAGCTGCATGAACGGCCCGACGACGTTGATCACCACCTTCACCCGCTGGAACAGCGGCAGCAGCGACTCGACGGTGTTGTCCGCAGTGACGAGGCTGGCATCGATCGAGCGACCAATGCGCTGCTCGACCACCGCGCGAGCGGCCTCGAGGCGCGCCGTATCGCGGCCGGCCATGTAGAAAGGAATGTCGCGGGCGGCGAGGTACTCCGCCACCAGCTTGCCCGTGTATCCGCTGGCCCCGTAGACCAGCACGTCCCGGTTCGTGGTCATCGCGCTCCCCCTGTAGGAGTGGATTGATTCGACTGGTGTGCAGCCTAGGCCG
>CAZRKS010000217.1:0-1280 GCA_964600315.1 uncultured Steroidobacteraceae bacterium
GCCTCGGCGAGCAGCACGGCGATCACGCCGACCATGCCGACCAGCAGCACGGCGCTCACCAGCACGCTGCTCACGGTGACGTACTGCTGCGACATGTCGTAGAGGATCCAGACCAGCAGCGTGACCGTGGCGTAGACCACGACGGCGAGAAAGCTGCGCCCGCGGTTGCGCAGCGTCTCGCTGTGGAAGAAGAACAGCCACAGCAGGATGGCCGCCGTGATCACCGAGGCGGCGGCGAGCACCTGCCACTGCGGCACGCGCACGATCGGCGCGCGGAACTCGAACTTCTGCTCGCGGTCCGCGTCGTAAACGCCCCAGTAGGCGCCGACGGCGCCTTCGGCCGCTTCCTTCCAGGGCTGGTCGAAGGCTTCCATCAGGTAGTAGCTGTAGCCTTCGAGTCGCGCGCGGTCGAGGAACCGGCGCAGGAACAGCGCCTGGTTGGACTGCGACGCGACGGCCGACTCGCGCGTGCGCCCCTCGCTCGGCCAGCCCACCTCGCCGATGACGATCGGCTTGCCGGGAAAACGCTCCTCGAGCAGGTTCATCTTGCCGACGACGTAGTCGACCGCGGTCTCCACGTCCACGCCTTCCCAGTACGGCAGCATGTGCACGGCGACGAAGTCGACGTGATCCGCGAGTTCCGGGTGCGCGATCCAGACGTGCCACGGCTCGGCGGTACTGACCGGCTGCCGGGTCGCGGCGCGCACGTGCTCGAGGTGGGCCTCGAGGTCGCCGATCGGCATGTCGCCGCGCAGCACGACTTCGTTGCCGACGACGAGGCGCGTGACGTTCTTGTGACGGTTCGCGAGTTGGATGGCGCGCTCGATCTCGCGCTCGTTGCGGTCGCGGTCGGCGCCGAGCCAGGCGCCGAGCGTCACGCCCAGCCCACGGCGGGCCGCCAGCGCCGGGATGTCGCCCAGCGTGCCGAGCGTGCTGTAGGTGCGGACCGACTGCGCCTTCCCGGAGAGAAGCTTGAGGTCATCGTCGATCTCCGCCGCCGTGGGCATGTCGCCCGTGATGGCGTTCTGGTGCTTCTGGAAGGGCTGGAAGGAAAAGCCCTGCACGCGGTTCGGCCAGGCCGGCTCCTGGGTCGGGCGGTTCGCATAACCCCACAGGGCAATCGTGAGCACCGCGAAGATCGCGGCAATCAGCAGGCTCGGAGTCTTCCGCATGGAGCGCGCCCAACCCATTGAATTCAAAGGACGGTGCGGATTCTAGCCGCACCGCAGCAGGGCTCAGGGGCGAGGAGTGTCGGGGTTTGGCGACAGCCGGCTCAGCTC
>CAZRKS010000217.1:1380-4349 GCA_964600315.1 uncultured Steroidobacteraceae bacterium
GGCTCAGTTCCAGAACTTCCACCACGGCGAATCGGGCTGCTTGCCCTCGTTCGGGTCGCTGAGCGGGGCGTTCTGGCGGCGGACGCTGTCGGCGAGCGTGGCGAGGTCGTCGATGCCGAGTTTGCGGTATCCCGCCGACATGATGCCGAGCGCTTCGATGGCGGCCGGCGAACCGTCGTAGGTCTCGATGACGGCGCGCGCCCGGTTCACGGCGCCGACGTACGCCCCGCGCTGCATGTAGTAGCGGGCGACCGCGAGTTCATAGTCGGCGAGCCGGTTGCGCAGGTAGACCAGGCGCTGCCGCGAGTCGGCCGCATACGGGCTCTTCGGGTAGGACTGGAGCAGGAGCTGGAAGGCCTGCAGCGACTTGCGCGCCTCGCTCGGCGGGCGCTTGGTGACGTCGGCCCGGAAGGCGCGCTCGATCCAGTTGGCCCCGGACTCGAAATAGACGAGGCCCCGGAGGTAATAGGCGTAGTCGACGCGCGGGTGGGACGGGTTTTCGCGGATGAACTGGTCACACTGGTCCACCGCGGACTCGAGCTCGTAGTTCTTGTAGTACGCGTACATCAGGTCGAGCTGACCCTGCTTCGCCGCGTTGCTGAACGGGAAGCGCGACTCGAGCAGCTCGAGCTTCTCGATCGCCCCCTTGTAGTTGCCTGAGCGCAGGCTCTGCGCCGCCTCGTCGTAGACCTGGTCGGGAGCCAGCCGCGCGCCCTCGTCGTCGCCCTTGCCCCACCAGCGGCCGCAGCCGGTCAGGCCCGCCCCGGTCACGAGCAGCACCAGGGCGACGAGGGCAGGGCGGAAGGAGCGGACTGGGCGCATGGGCAGACGTTCTCGGCGTGGCGTTCCGGCAGCGGGGCGAAAGTATATAGAAACGGGGTCGGGCGCAGGGGGCGGTACACTCGCCCGCCCGCATCGTCCAGAATGCCCGGCCTGATGACGTCTTCGACCCTCGCCCTGACGCTCGAAGTTCCCGCGGAGCAGGCGGGACAACGCCTGGACCAGGCCCTGGCGGCTTTGCTGCCGGACTATTCCCGCAGCCGGCTCAAGGGGTGGATCGAGTCCGGTGCGGTGCGCGTCGACGGCGAGGTGCGCCGGCCCCGCGACAAGGTGTTCGGCGGCGAGTCGGTCGCGATCGCAGCGGACTTGCCCGCGGAGACGCAGGCCGCCGCCCAGGACATCCCGCTGGTGCTGGCCCACGAGGACCGCCACGTCTTCGTGGTGAACAAGCCGGCGGGCCTCGTCGTGCACCCCGGGGCGGGGAACCCCGACCAGACTCTGCAGAATGCGCTCCTCGCGCTCGACCCGAAGCTCGCGGCGCTGCCTCGGGCCGGCATCATCCACCGGCTCGACAAGGACACGAGCGGACTGCTGATCGTGGCCCGCACGCTGCCCGCGCACACGGCGCTGGTGCGCATGCTGGAGGAGCGCGACATCCATCGTGGCTATGAGGCCGTGTGCCGCGGCGTCATGACGGCCGGCGGCACGGTGGATGCGCCGATCGACCGCCATCCGACGGACCGGGTGCGCATGGCCGTGCGCCACGGCGGCCGCGAGGCCGTCACGCACTATCGCGTCATCCGCCGCTACCGCGCCCACACTCACGTGCGCGTCCAGCTCGAGACGGGACGCACGCACCAGATCCGCGTGCATCTCGCACATGCCGGCTTTCCGATCGTCGGCGACCGCGTCTACGGTGGGCGTCTCACGCTGCCGCGCGGCGCGAGCGAGGAACTGCGGGCGGCTTTGCGCGAGTTCCCCCGTCAGGCTCTGCACGCCGCGCGGCTCGAGTTCGAGCACCCCGTGACGCACGAGACGGTCGAATGCGCCGCGGTGCTGCCGGCCGACATGCAGGAACTCCTGCGGGCGCTCGAGCAGGACGCCGCCGCCGGATGAGCGAGTCGATCGAGTGGCTCACGCCCGACTGGCCGGCGCCGGCCCGGGTGCGCGTCGTGTCCACGCTCCGCACCGGCGGCCGGAGCGGGGGCCGCTACGCATCGCTCAACCTGGCATCGCACGTCGGTGACGATGCGGGGCACGTCGCGGCCAACCGTGAGCGCCTGCGCGCCGCCGCGGCGTTGCCGGCCGAACCCCTGTGGCTCGAGCAGGTTCACGGCACGGACGTCGTCCGGCACGACGGACGGACCGACACACCGCGCGCCGACGCGGCAATCGCCTTCGAGCCGGGTCGAGTGTGCGCTGCGCTGACCGCCGACTGCCTGCCGGTCGTGCTCGCGGATCGAGCGGGGTCGCGGGTCGGTGTCGCACATGCGGGATGGCGCGGGCTTGCGGCTGGCGTCGTCGCAGCGACCGTGCGCGCGCTCGGGGGCGATCCTGCGGACCTCGTCGCGTGGCTCGGGCCCGCCATCGGTGCCGACGCCTTCGAGGTCGGCGCCGAGGTTCGAGACACTTTCTTGCGCGGTTCGCCGGCTGCGGCCGCAGGCTTCGTGCCGAATGAGCGCGGCCGCTTCCAGGCCGACCTGTACGGCCTGTGCCGGCAGATCCTGGCGGACTGCGGCGTCACCTCGACATTCGGCGGGCAGTGGTGCACGGCTGCGGATCGCGATCGTTTCTTCTCGTTCCGGCGCGACGGCACGACCGGTCGCATGGCCACGCTCGCCTGGATCGAGACGCCGCCGTGCTAACCTCGCGCGGTTCTCATCGTCCAGGGCGCACGTGACTTCCCTCGCCGCCGTCATCCTGCTCACCGGCCTGAGCGGCTTCCTGAGCGCGCTCGCCGCGTCGTTCTTCCTGCTGCTCGGGGACGCGCGGCGCGCGGCCGTCCTGCCGCACCTCGTGAGCCTGGCCACGGGAGCGCTGCTCGGCGCCGCGTTCCTCGGACTGCTGCCGCACGCGCTCGAGACGATCGGACCGGCGGGTGCGCATCGCGTGGGTCTCGCGCTGCTGCTCGGCATCCTGACGTTCTTCCTGCTCGAGAAGTTCGTGCTCTGGCGGCACTGCCACGACGA
>CAZRKS010000218.1:0-4339 GCA_964600315.1 uncultured Steroidobacteraceae bacterium
TCGGTGATGATGTCCTCGGTGATGCCGTCGCTGAAGTACTCCTGCTCGGGGTCGCCGCTCATGTTCGCGAACGGCAGCACGCAGATGCTGACCTCGGGCCTGCGCTCGACGACCACGGCCGCCGGTGCGGGCTTCTTCGGCGCACCGAGCTTCGCCTCGAGCGACTTGTATAGCGCACGGAAGGGCGCGCCCTGGCGATCCTCGCCCCACTGGTCGAGGTCCGTCGTGTGCAGGGCGCGGAAATCGATGGGCAGCTTGGCGTTGCCAAACCGCACCGGCACCAGCACGCCCCGGTCGGCCGCATCGCGCGCTTCGCCGCGCACCCAGCGCGAGTCGACCGACGCAGGCGTCCACACCACGACGAGCGCGCGGGAGCCCTCGAGCTCGCGCGAGATCAGTGAGTCGAATTCCTCGCCGGGCGTGATCTCGGGATCCCACCAGACGGTCCAGCCCACGGCCTCGAGCGATGCCACCAGCGGCGCGACCAGCGCCCGGTCCTGGCGTGAATAGGAAACGAAGATGTCGGCCACGGCTCCCCCGCAGGTCGGGGCCGGAACCTTAGCACAAGTGCCCGGCGGGCAAGGGGCGCCAGCGACGAGAGACGGGCACCCCGTTGGCGCTGCATAATCCGCCGGGAATCAGGACAGCGGGGGAACCCTTGGCCGACATCTTCGTCTCCTACGCTCGCAGCGACCGGTCACTAGTTGCGCCGATCGTCCGTGCAATGGAGGCAAGAGGCTGGACGGTCTGGTGGGACCACGCCATCGCCGCAGGGCAGGAGTTCGACGATCGCATCGAGGCGGAGCTCGACGCGGCGAAGGCGGTACTCGTCGTCTGGACGCCCGCGTCGACGGGATCCCGCTGGGTGCGCGGGGAAGCGCGCGAGGCGGCGGAGCGCGGGGTGCTCGTCCCCATCCGCTTCGAGGGCGCGCGCATGCCCCTCGACGTGCGCGCCATCCACGCCATCGACCTCGACGGCTGGGGCGAGGATCCGGCCAGCCCGCATTTCCAGGACCTGCTGCGGGCGCTGTCCGCCATGATCGGCGGGCAGTCGCCGACCGGGCCCTTTCGCGCGGAAGCGGCGCCGGCGGCAGGGAGCGGCGCGGCCCGCGCAAGCGTCGCCATCTGCGTGCTTCCCTTCTCCAACATGAGCGGCGACGCCGAGCAGGAGTACTTCTCCGACGGCATCTGCGAAGACGTGATCACCGACCTGAGCAAGGTCTCCGCACTCTCGGTCACTGCGCGCAACACCGCGTTCACGTTCAAGGGCAAGCACGTGGACATCCCCCAGCTCGCGAGGCAGCTCAAAGTGAGCCACGTGCTCGAAGGCAGCGTGCGACGCGCCGGGCAGCGCGTGCGGATCACGGCGCAGCTGATCGACGGCGCCACCGGCAGCCACGTCTGGGCCGAACGCTACGACCGCGACTTGAACGACATCTTCGCGCTGCAGGACGAGATTTCGCAGGCGATCGTCAAGGCGCTCAAGCTCAAGCTGCTGCCGGAGGAGAAGAAGGCCATCGAGCAACGCGGCACGACCAACCTCGAGGCGTACAACTTGTTCCTGATGGCGCGCCAGTACAGCGTGACCGGCAACTACGGCAACGTCCGGCGCTGCGAAGCGATCATCCGCCTGTGCCGCAGTGCGACCGAGATCGACCCCGGGTACGCCACGGCCTGGGCGCTCATGGCCGTGGCGCAGGCGGCACTCAGGTTCCACTTCAGCGGACCGGGCGATGGCGGCCTGGCCGCGGCCGAGCGCGCGCTGTCGCTCGATGGCACGCTCGCCGAGGCCCATGCGGCCAAGGCCCGCGTGCTTACCTCCGAGGGCGCCTACGACCGGGCCCTGGCCGAGATCGACATCGCGCTCGGCCTCGACCCCGAATCCTTCGAGGTGAACACGGCGGCGGCGCGGCTCTACTTCACGCAGGGGCTGCACAACGACGCGATTCGATTCTACGAGAAGGCGGCCGCACTCATGCCGAGCGACTTCTCGTCGGTGGCCATGCTGGTGACCTGCTACAGCGCCATCAATGACCCGGACGGAGTCCGCGGCGCGGCGGAACGCACCCTCGCGCGCGCGGAGAAGATCGCCGCGCAGGAGCCCGACAACGGGATGGCCATGGGCTACGTCGTGACCGCGCTCACCAGTCTCGGCGAGGGCGGGCGGGCGAAGGAACTGGCCAAGCGCGCGATGCTGCTCGACCCGGACAACCTGACGATGCTGTACAACTTCGGCTGCGCGTTCGTGCGGCTGCGCGAATACGACATGGCGCTCGACGTACTGAGCCCGGTGCTCGAGAAGGACACGGCCGAGACCGTCAACTGGGCGAAGGTGGATCCAGACCTCGACGCGATCCGCACACAGCCGCGCTTCCTTGAAATGATGGCGAAGGCCGACGCACGGCTGGCGGCGCATTCCGGCGGCAGGGGCTGATCCGGCCCCGTCCTTCTCACGAAGCCGGCGATGAGCTAGCCTTGCGCGTCAGGGCAGCCATCGACGGCGGCCCGGCCGGCTGCGCCGGACAATGAACATGAGCAGGGCTCGACAGTGGCTCAGTCAGCAGACGTCTTCTTGAGCTACTCCCGCGAGGACAAGGCACGGGTGCTCGACCTTGCGGGCAGGCTCCGCACCGCGGGCGTGAGCATCTGGATCGACCAGGGGGGCATCGACGGCGCTGCGCTCTGGGGCGAGTCCATTGTCCACGCGCTCGAGGGCGCCAAGGTCCTGCTGCTGATGGTCACGCCGTCGGCCGTGAGCTCGCACAACGTCGTCAAGGAAGTGATGCTGACGAGCGAGCGCAAGGGCCACATCCTGCCGGTCCATCTCGAGCCGACGACGATTCCGCACAGCCTCAAGTACCCGCTGGCCGGCATCCAGCACATCGAGTTCTACCAGGGCGACCCGGACGAGAACCTGAAGGCCATCCTGCACTCCCTGCAGTCGCTGGGCGTGAAGATCGTGCCGTCGCAGGCCGGCTCGGCGACAGGCGACAAGGCACGGCCCGCCGGTCCCGCGGCGGCGATCACCGCGCATGGCGCCGAGCCGGGCGCCGAGGCTGGCGCACTGGCCGTGCTGCCCTTCGACAACATCAGCCCCGATCCGGAGACCGACTATTTCAGCGACGGACTGACCGACGAGCTGATCGCGAGACTCTCGCTGGTGGGCGAGATCGACCTGGTCTCGCGCTGGGCGTCGATGCAGCACAAAGGGCGCGCCCAGGACATCCGTGCCATCGGCGACGAACTCGGCGCGCGCTACATCGTCGGCGGCAGCGTGCGCCGGTTCCAGGACTCGGTGCGGATCACGGTCCAGCTCGTCGACGTCGCGACGAACCGCCAGCTCTGGGGCAACACCTACAAGGGCAAGCTCGACGACATCTTCGACATCCAGGAGCAGGTGGCGCAGCAGATCGTCGAGGCGCTGAAACTGAAGCTCAGCTTCTCCGAGAGGGTCTCGCTCACCAAGCGGCAGACGGTCAACGCGCAGGCCTACGATCTCTGCCTCCGCGGCCAGGAGCAGCTCTACCGCCTCACCAAGCGCAGCGTCGAGTACGCGATCCAGCTCTTCGAGAAAGCCATCGAACTCGACCCGCGCTACGCGGCCGCGTATGCCGGGTGCTCGAGCGCCTATGGCCAGATGTACCAGCTGATCGCGCGCGAGGAGCGCTACCGGGAGCTCGCCCAGGAGCTCAGCTTCAAGGCGCTGATGTACGACAACAACCTCCCGGAAGCGTACCGGGCGATGGGGCTGTCGTATTTCCTCTGGGGCAAGCTGAACGAAGCCACCGCATCGTGCACGAAGGCCATCGAGATCGATCCCGACGACTTCATCGCGCACTGGACGCTCGGGCGGATCTATTTCACGCTCGGCAAGCTCGACGATGCGCTCGCGCTCTTCCGCCGGGTCGCCGAAATCAAGCCAGGCTTCTACGCGGGACACCTCGACGTGGCGCAGACCTGTCTCAGCCTCGGGCGGAACGAGGAGGCGGATGTCGTCTACCGCCACCTGCTCGAGCTCATGCCGAACTACCTGCTGCAGAACCCTGACGATGCGCGCGCGCGACTGATCTATGCGAACCAGCTCGGCCGGGCGGGACTCCGGGACGACGCGATGCGCGAGGGCACCAACGCCCTCGTGCTCAGTCCCGGCGACCCGATGATGCTGTACAACGCCGCGTGCATGTACATCAGTCTCGGCGAGAAGGGCCGCGCCCTCGACGCGCTGCGGCAGGCCATCGAGGCGGGTTACACCAACTTCGGCTGGATGCGGAACGATCCCGACCTGGTCTCGCTGCGCGACGAGCCGGACTTCTCCGCGATGCTCGCGGGGCGGTAGACC
>CAZRKS010000219.1:0-4333 GCA_964600315.1 uncultured Steroidobacteraceae bacterium
GCTTGTTCGTGATCAGGTCCACCGCGACCTGGGCGCTGCTCGCGATGTTGGAGACTTCCTGCGAGATCTTCAGCACCACCGAGCCGCCGTCGTTGATCTGCGGCGTGATCTTGAGAATGATGCCGACCTCCTCGCGCTGGATGGTCTGGAACGGGTTGACGACCCCGTTGTTGCCGGAGATGCCCTGGTTCGTGTACTGGCCGGTGACGAACGGCACTTCCTGCGCGACCTTGATCTCGGCCTCCTCGTTGTCGAGCGTCATCACCGACGGCGTGGCGATGATGTTGGTGTTGCCGGTACCCTGCAGCGCGCGGATCAGCGCCGCCCAGCTCAGGCCGCTCTCGACGATCTTGCCGACGCCGAGCGTGAGGCCGCTCGGCAGCTGCGTGACGCTGTCGGGGTTGCGGATGCCCTGGATGATCTCGCCGATGCCGGTGCCGTCGATCGGCTTGATGAAGCCGCCCGCCGGGAGCAGGTTGCCCTCGGAATCGCGGTCCGCGATCAGCCAGTTGATGCCGAGGTCCATGGCCTTGTCCACCGACAGCTCGACCAGGATGCCCTCGAGCAGCACCTGGGCGCGGCGGATGTCGAGCCGGTCGACGATCTGCATGACCGAGCGCATCACCTTGGGCGGGGCGGTGACCACCAGCGCGTTCGTCTGCGGCTCGGCCCAGATCATCACGCTCTTGTCGCCGGCGCTCGAGGGCGCCATCGCCACGGCGGCCGCGACCGGCCCCGCCGAAGGACCGACGCCGCCGCCCGGCGCGCTGACCGCGACGATGCCCTGGATCTGTTCGCGGAGCTTGGCGGCGAGTTTCTCGGCGTCGGCGTAGCGCAGGTAGCGCACCTGCGTGTCGCCGCCGGCCTCGAGCGGCGTGTCGAGGTGAGTGATCAGCGTCTTGAGGCGCAGCCGCTGCGAGCGCTCGCCGCTCACCAGCACGCTGTTGGTGCGTTCGTCCGCGACCATCTTCACCGTCGGCATGCCGCCGCCTTCCGCCGCGGCGGTCGTGTACAGCGTGCCCACGATGCGCACGACCTCGGCGGCGCTCGCGTGCTGCATCGGGATGACGTCGATCTCCTCGTCGCCCGTCTGGTCGATGCGCTCGACGATGCGCGCCATGCGTGCCACGTTGGAGGCGCGGTCGGAGATGATCAGCATGTTCGAGGCCGGGTACGCGGCGAGGTGCCCGTACTGCGGGATCAGCGGGCGCAGGATCGGCACGAGCTGGGCCGCGCTCACATTCTTGACGGCGATCACCTGGGTGACGATCTCGTCGGACGATGCATCGACCCGGGAAGGCAGGTCGTTGGCCGGCAGCTGCCGCGCGTTGGCGTCGGGGATGATCTTGATGACGTTGCCCGCCGGCACCGCGACGAACCCGTGCACCTGCAGGATCGAGAGAAAGGCCTGGTAGAAGGCGTCGGCCGACATCGGCGTCGAGGAGAGCATCGTCACCTGGGCGCGGACCCGCGGGTCGACGATGAAGTTCTTGCCGGTCACCGCGCTCACCGCCTCGATGATCTGCGCGAGGTCGGCGTCCTTGTAGTTCGGCGTGATGCCGCCGCTCGCCTGGCCGAGCGTCACGGCGGGACTGGCGAGCGTGAGCAGGCCGATCGCCGCGCAACCGGCGACGGCGAGGGCGAGGCGGTCGAGCAGCTTCGGTTTCATCGTCACTCCGTGAGGTCCTGTGCCGGCGTGGGGTCGGTCACCTCGGTGACCGGTACCGCCTCGGGCATGGCCGCCGCCGCAGCCGCGTCCGCCGCGACCTGGGCATTGTTGATGCTGATCTGCGTCGTCTGGCCGTTGCGCTCCACGGTGACCATCACATCGGTCGCGGAGTTCATGGACTGCAGGATTTCCATGCCGCGGGCCGGGTCGTCGAGCGGCGCGCCGTTGATGCTGGTGACGAGGTCGCCCGGCATCAGGCCGAGCTTGGTGAACTGCTGCCGGTTGCGCCCGGGGTAGACGCGGTAGCCGCGCTGCTGGCCGTTCGCGAACACCGGTTGCGGCCGGATGATCTCGGTGATGGCGGCGGGGTTCTGGGCCGCGAGTTCGCGCAGACGTTCGCCGAGCAGCGGGTCGCCCGGCGGGGGCTGCAGGCCGACGGGCATCATGCCGCCGCCGGTGAATTTGCGCGGCAGGAGCAGCGCCTCGAGCTTGCCGCCGCGGTCGAGAATCGCGCGGTCCGGGTACACGGAGTGCAGCTTCGTGCCGCCAGTGATGGTCTTGCCCACTGCGTACACTTTCGCGGTCGCCGGGCTGTCGCCGATGATCGCGTAGCCGCGCTCGGGGTCGGACTCGGCGATGGTGCCGACCAGCACGAGGTTCATCTGCGTCGCGGCCACGGAGTTTGGATCGGTGGCCCCGGCGGCGGGGGCGCCGGCCACGCCGAACAGGTGGGCGTTCAGGATCGAGGGCAGGTCGAACGGCGGGCCGGCCGTCGCCGCCGCGACTGCGCCCGGGCCCGTTGCGGCGGGCGGTGAGGTCCTGCGCGCCCCGAGGATCGCCCAGCCGAGCTGCACGAGCTGCCAGGCGAGCAGCACTACGAGGCCCACCGAGACCCAGAGGGGCAGGGACTGCATCCAGCGACGGGAGCGGACACCCTCCGCGAGAGTCTTGAGGCGAGACAGGCTCGTTGGCAGCTGCATTAGAGGGCGCGCGGTCATCCCCCCGGCGGGTCGGCGGCCGGGATCGACGCATGATACGGACTCGGGGGATACCGTCTCAAGACAAGCTCGCAAATATCGGAACTTTCGACGGTTCCCCGGTCCCGGGGGCCGGCGCTTGTCAGGGGGCGGGCATAGCCCTATATAGGGACGACGGAAGCACCGGCAGACCATGAGCGAAGAGCACACACGTCAGGGTCAGGGACTGGTGGTGGAGGAGGCGCGGCCCCGGCTGCAGCGCCCCCCTCTCTACCAGGTCGTGCTGCTGAACGACGATTACACGCCCATGGAATTCGTGGTCGACGTGCTGGAGCACATCTTCGCCCTGGACCGCACGACCGCGACCCGGGTGATGCTCGAGGTGCACACCCGCGGGAAGGGCGTGTGCGGCGTCTACACCCACGAGATCGCGGAGACCAAGGTGGCGCAGGTCACGACCTACGCACGGCAGCACCAGCATCCCCTCCTGTGCACGATGGAAGAGGCCTGAACCCGTGTTGAGCAGCGAACTCGAGATCTGTCTGAACGAGGCCTTCCAGGCGGCACGCGAGGCCCGGCACGAATTCATGACGGTCGAGCACCTGCTGCTCGCCATCGTCGACACGCCCAGGGTGCGCGAGATCCTGCGCGGCTGCGGCGCCGACGCGACGCGGCTCAGGAAGGAGCTGCAGGAGTTCATCGACCAGACGACGCCGCGTCTCAAGCAGGACGACGACCGCGAGGTGCAGCCCACGCTCGGCTTCCAGCGCGTCCTGCAGCGCGCCGTGTTCCACGTGCAGTCGAGCGGCAAGAAGGAGGTCTCGGTCGCCAACGTCCTGGTGGCGATCTTCAGCGAGAAGCACTCGCACGCGGCGTATCTCCTCACGCTGCAGGACGTGTCGCGCCTCGACGTGGTCAACTTCATCTCGCACGGCCTGTCGAAGACCGGCGAGGAATCCGAGACGCGCGGCGAGGAACCGACACAGGCCGACGGGGAGCGCGACGGCGAGTCGGCGTCCGCGCTCGAGAAGTACGCGACCAACCTGAACCGCCTGGCCCAGGAAGGCCGCATCGATCCGCTGATCGGCCGCAAGCTCGAGATCGAGCGCACCATCGAGATCCTGTGCCGGCGCCGCAAGAACAACCCGCTCTACGTCGGCGAGGCCGGCGTCGGCAAGACGGCGCTGGTCGAGGGCCTGGCGCGGCAGATCGTCGAGGGCGAGGTGCCGGACGTGCTGGCGGGCAGCACGGTCTACTCGCTCGACCTCGGCTCGCTCATCGCCGGGACCAAGTACCGCGGCGACTTCGAGAAGCGGCTGAAGGCCGTGCTCGCGGAGTTGCGCAAGCTGCCCGGGTCCATCCTGTTCATCGACGAGATCCACACCGTGATCGGCGCCGGTGCGGCCTCGGGCGGCGTGATGGACGCCTCGAACCTGATCAAGCCGGCGCTCGCGAACGGCGAGCTGCGCTGCATCGGCTCGACGACCTACCAGGAGTACCGCGGCATCTTCGAGAAGGACCACGCGCTCACGCGGCGGTTCCAGAAGATCGACGTGGTCGAGCCCACGGTGCCCGAGACCATCGAGATCCTGCGCGGCCTGCGGCCGAAGTTCGAGGAGCATCACGGCATCCGCTACGCCGACGAGGCGCTCATTGCGGCCGCGGAGCTCTCGGCGCGGCACATCAA
>CAZRKS010000220.1:0-4325 GCA_964600315.1 uncultured Steroidobacteraceae bacterium
TCTTGGTGGTGTGCAGCGTGGGCATCGGGATCGCCTTGCGCAGCACCGCGAGCGGCGCGTCCACCTTGGAGATGTTCGGCCCCCAGTCGGGAAAGCCGTCCTTGTTGATCATGTCCGGCGACAGCTGGTTGCCCGTGGAGATGAGCTTCAGCATCACGCGGCTGAACGGTCTCAGTACGTTCTTCGCGGATTCCATGCCGTGCTTGATCGCCACCTCGCGCATCAGCATCACGAGCCCGCCCGGCGAATTGCGGAACGGGCAGCGCGCCGCGCAGGTGTAGCACTGGGCGCAGGCCCAGATCTTCTCCTGCATGGCGTCGTAGATGCCCTCGAGGTTCTCGGTCCACAGGAGCTGCACGATCTCGCGCGGGCTGTAGTCGTAGTAGTGGGCCGACGGGCAGGTGGCCGTGCAGATGCCGCAGTTGAGGCACCCGTTCAGCTCGTGGTCGTAGCGCATGTCCGACTGGATGTCGTCGAAGATCGCCTCGAGCTTCTCGCGGCTCACCGGCGGCGCATCGGAGACCGGGTCGCCGATGAAGCGTTGGACGCGCGTTCCAGCGTGTTCCATGGATCCCCCCGCGGCCGGATGCCCGACCGGCTTCAGTACGTCATCACCCTGACGTCGTCATTCTCCATCACCGTCTCGATCAGGTACGCGCCCCCGATGATGCCCGAGCACTCCGGGATCAGGTCGTCCTTGCTCATGTCGAAGAGGTCGAGGTTGGGCGAGCAGCAGTAGAACTTGGCGCCCGCGTCGGCCGCGTCCTTGATGAAGTCGTACACGGACTTCGGCGAGCCTTCCTTCACGTGCAGCTTCTCGGCCACGCCCTTCTTCATCAGGCGGCCGGCCGTCGCCGTGCAGATCACCTCCACCTCGTACTCCATGGCCGCGGCGACCGTCGCCTGGAAGATCGGCGCCCCGAGTTCCTCGCCGTTGCGGGTGTCGGTGTTCGCCATGACGATGATCAGCTTCTTGGCCATGTCTCGCGCTCCGGGATGACGCGGCGCAGCACGCCGCGCACGGTGACGTATTAGAGCACCCTAATGTAATCGGCCCCGGCTGGCAATACGTACCCGGAGGATTTCAGTCCATCAGCCCGAGGACCTTGACGACGCCGGTCATGATCGGCACCAGTGCGTCCTCGATGCTGCGCTGCAAAGTGCGCAGGCGCTCGAGGGTGGGCCCGGGATCCGACGGGCCCTCCTCGAATTCCATGATCAGGTCCTCGACGATCGCGGCCTTCACGCCGGGGTGGCCGGTGAAGCCGAGAGCGTTCGCGCCGACCTGGAAGAGCGCCGGTCCGCCGGCCTCGTCCACGGCGAGGATGCGCGCGTCCGGCGGCGGCACCGGCCGGTCGCGGCCATAGGTCACGAGCGGATAGCGTTCCGGCAGGTATCCGCCGAGCGCCGCCGGGTCGACGCGCCGGGCTTCGCCGACTTCGAACGCGAGGCCGGTCTGCTCCACGGAGCCTCCCGCGACGATGGCGAGCAGCTGCGCTCCGAGCCCGATGCCGAGGAAGGGCAGCCCCTTCTGCAGCGCCGCCTTGGTCAGTGTGAGTTCCTCGATCAGGGTCGGCACGTTGCGCCCGCCGGCGCTGCCCCAGGGTCCGCCGCCGAGCACCACGAGCCCGTCGAGCAGCTGTGCGGGTTTCGGCGCGCGCCCGCCGGTCGCAAACGGTCGCGAGTACCGGAAGCGGATGCGGCGGCCTTCGAGGTGGTCCTCGATCAGGCCGAGGTACTCGGCGGAGGTGTGCTGCAGGACGGTGAGCGTCTTCACGCCGGCGGCGGGACGGCGAGCGCCGCCTCGATCGAGGCGCGGAAGTCCGCCGGCGTGACGGTCAAGGCGCTGATCGGGTGCTCGGCGAAGAACTTCTCGATGATCGCCGCGGTGTCCTCGAGGTAGGCGCCGCGGAGCGCCGCCTCGAGGTCGAGGATCGTGCGCGGCGGGGCGACGAAAAAGTCACCGGTAATCAGGGCCATGCCGATGCGCTTGCGCGCCGGACCCTCGAGGCGGACGTAAGTCGTCACCGTGCCGCCGGGGCAGGCGTGGGTGCCGGCGAGGAAGTAGGCCTCGTGCGCCGGGTCGTCCACCTCGGCGACGAACGCCTCCGTGCCGATCTCCTCGCGGTGATGGCGCCAGGCGAGTTCCTCCTCGGCCGGAGTGAGCGGTTCCGCGCTCCAGTCGAGTTCGAAGCGCTCGGCGAACGCCTGGAGCAGGGCCTCCTGGATGGCCGGCAGCCCCGGCGTCGCGGGGCCGAGCAGCTCGCGCAGGCTGGTGACCCGCTGTGCCGCGGAGTCCAGCTGGCGCTTCTCCAGCTTGGCGCGCGGCACCCTCAGGGCGGCGACCATCGCCGCGGGGTCCAGGTCCACCAGCACGGTGCCCTGGTAGACCAGCGTGTCGCCGTCGAAGAAACCGCCCGTGCCGCTGATCTTGCGGCCGTCCACCTCGATGTCGTTGCGCGGACGGTAGCGGGCCTCGACCCCGATCCGCCTGAGGCCCGAGGCCACCGCGACGCAGATGTCGCGCGCAACTTCCGCGAGGCCGCTCGCCCCGAGGGCGTTGCGGCGGAAGATGAGGCCCCAGCCGAGCTGGCCCTCGTCGAGGTAGATGGCGCCGCCGCCGGTGATGCGTCGCACGAGACCGATGCCGTGCGCGCGGCAGTGGTCGACGTCGATCTCCTGGCGCAGCGCCTGGTGGCGGCCGACGAGGGCCGTCGGCGGAAAGCGCATGAAGCGGAAGGTGTCGGGGATGCGCCCGGCCTGGTGCTCCTCGAGCATCGCCTGGTCGAGCGCGATGTTGAACCGGCCTTCGCGCACGCCGGTGTCGACGACCCGGAACCTCCCCACCACGGCCGCTCAGCCCTGCACAACGGGGATCTTGAGCTGCCGGCGGATCTTCTTCAGGTCCTGCCGGTTGGGCTGGAACGGGTAGCTCGCGATGTTGCTCGGCGGGGAGTCGCCGTAGGGGCGGTCACAGGCGGAGACGTCGTCGCGGATCTTGCCCGGGCAGCCGGAGGTACGGAAGGCGACGCCCGCGTTCACGACCTGCTCGAGCTCCGACGCCGGCAGCCCGTAGTCCGTCACCCGGCCCTCGCCGTCGAACGCCATCTGCTCGACCCGCACCCCGGCGTAGTCGATCAGGTAGCGCGCGAGCTGCACGCGCCGCCACTGGTCGCGGGGCGTGGCGGGCAGGTGGTCCATGAGCGAACCCTGCTCGGGGAAGAAGCTGAAGAGATGGCTGTGCCCGCCGAGATCGACGAGCTGCTGCACGAGCGCGAGCAGTTCGTGCTCGGTCTCGCCCATGCCGACGATGAGGTGCGCGCCGAATTTCTGCGCGCCGAAGATGTCGCGCGCGTGGTGCAGCACTTCCCAGTACTTCGCCCACTTGTGCGGCGACTGCACGCCCTTGCCGCGCGTGCGGTCGAAGATCGCGGGCGTCGCCGCGTCGAGCGCCACCGTGAAGATGTCCGCGCCGAGGTCGCGCAGGCGCTCGACGTCGGCGCGCTCCATGGTCGTCGGGTTCGAGAGAATCGACACCGGGATCGTCGACGGGTCGATGCGCGCGGTCCACGCCTTCAGCACCGAGACGGTGTCCGCGTCCGACCGCGGGTGCGTGATCATGGAGATGCACATGCGATGGAACGGGCTCCGCTCGCCGTCGCGCGCGACGCGCTCGACGATCTCGGCGACCGGCACCGCCGGCCAGTCCACGCGGATGAAGTTGCGGTCTGCGTAGTCGCGGTCGGCCTCGCGGTGGCGCGCGAGACCGCAGTAGGCGCAGTTGGCGCGGCAGCCCTCGGGGTAGGTGAGCAGCAGGTTGAGGCAGCGCGTGCAGCCGCAGCGGTGCATCTTCCCGCTCATCACGCCGAGCGTGATGGCCGCGGCCGTCGACATCTGCACGTACTCGGGTGAGCGCATCTCTGGCGTGAGCACGTTGTCGTTCGGCAGGTAGACGCCCTGCGGCGGAACGGCCGTGTCCCTGACCCGCCGGCCATTGCGCGCTTCGGACGGCGTCGCGACCGGCGCCCGCGGCTCCATGCTCGCGAACGAATTGAACGTGCGGCCGTCCGCGGCCGGCGCGGGCGTGGCTTCGGCACCCTGATTGAGACAGCTCATCGGCAGACTCCCGTTTGGACTGCGGGCGCCGTCAGGCGGCGCAGGTGCTGGCGACGTTCGGGCGGGGCGCGACCCCGACCTTGATCGAGCAGCAGGCGTGTTCCTGGTGGTACGAGCGGCCGATCGCGTCGGCGACCGCGACCGCGCCGTCGGCTGGGAAGGCGATCCCGTCGAGCCCGGCCATGACCGCATAGGCGTCGACCACCCGC
>CAZRKS010000221.1:0-4318 GCA_964600315.1 uncultured Steroidobacteraceae bacterium
GTCTGCGCGATCTGCCACAACCCGTCGGCCACGGACATCAACCGCCGCAAGGGCGCGACGATGACCGCCTCGACGAGTTGCCCGCAGGGACTGGTCTCGAAGCTCGATGGGCGCTGCGAGCAGTCCATCGACTTCAAGCGCATGGTGCACATGATCCATGCCGCGGAACTGCAGCCCGCCGGGTCGCCGTTCATCGTGTACGGCTTCGGCAACGTGCCGCTCGACTTCTCCGAGGTCACCTATCCGCCGGGCGACAAGATCGGCCAGTGCGAGACCTGCCACGCGCCCGACACCTACTACCCGGTGGACCCGGCGAAGGTGCAGGCGACGACCACGAGCACCGGCGCGAGCATCGCCTCGCAGGCGGATGACAGCGGCATCACCGCCAACACGGCGGTCTGCTCGGCCTGCCACACGACCTCGACCGCGGCGCTGCACATGACGCAGAACGGCGGCAGCTTCAACGTCGCGAAACCCGCCAACGGCATCGTGACGAGCCCGCTCGAGACCTGCGGCGTTTGCCATGGCGCGGGCAAGCCGGCGGACGTGAAGCAGGCGCACCAGGTCGGCATCTACAAGTTCGACGACTCGCTGTCGGACTGACGGGAAGGAGTGCCAGTGATGAAATCGATGAAGCTCACTCGCACGCTTGGCCGCGCCGGCCGGTGGCTGGCGGTGGCGGCGCTGTGGCCAGTGCTGGCGCTCGGCCAGGCCGCCACTCCCGCGTCCGAGACGCCCCCGGCGGCCGCCTCGGCCCCGGCCGTCGAATACAGCAAGAAGGGCGCCGACACCTGCCTGACCTGCCACGACGACGCTCACGTCGTGGCGCTGTTCCAGACGAAGCACGGCCAGCCGAACGACGCGCGCAGCCCCTTCGGCAAGGGCCAGCTGCAGTGCGAGGCCTGTCACGGGCCCGGCGGCAACCACACCAAGAAGGTCAAGAAGGGCGAATCACGCGCGCCGATGGTGCAGTTCGGCCGCAATTCCGTCACGCCGGTCGCCGTGCAGAACGGCATGTGCCTCACCTGCCACGAGAAGTCGCTGAGCGCGAACTGGCACGCCGGGCCGCACGATTCGAACAACGTATCCTGCGCGTCCTGCCACGACAGCCATGCGGCGAAGGACCCGGTGCTCGCGACCCGCACGCAGGCCGACGTCTGCTACACCTGCCACGTGGCGCAGCGCGGCGAGTTCCTGAAGCCCTACGCGCACCCGTCGAAGCAGGGCAAGATCGCCTGCAGCGACTGCCACGCGCCGCACGGCTCCACGGCCACGGCGCAACTCGTCAAAGCGACGGTCAACGAGACCTGCTACCAGTGCCACGCGGAAAAGCGCGGCCCGTTCCTCTGGGAACACGCACCGGTGCCCGAGGACTGCTCGAACTGCCACACGCCGCACGGCTCGTCGAACCCCGGCATGCTGACGGCGCGCGGTCCGCTGCTGTGCCAGTCCTGCCATTCACAGCAGGGCCACCCGAGCTACTCGTACGGTCCGTCCGGGCTGCCCGGCGGATCCGCACCGACGGTGTCGACCCTCGTGCTCGGTAACTGCATGAACTGTCACTCGCAGGTGCACGGTTCGAACCATCCGTCGGGCGCGACGCTCACACGGTGAACCCCATGCAAACCCGCAGTCTTCTCCTGTCGCTCGCCGTCGCGTCCTGCCTCGCTGCCGCCGGAACCGCAGGGGCCGACGAGCCCGCTGCGCCGAACACCAGCGAATGGACCTGCTCGAAGTGCCCGTTCCCCAAGGGCTACCAGGCCGATGCCGAGCTCGGCGGCGGCTACCTCGACGAGTCGTCGGCCAAGTTCGGCGACTACACCGGCCTCGATGAAAAGGGCGGCTACGTCGTCGCGGATGCCGAGGGCTCCTACACCGGCGAATCCGGCTATGGACTGACGTACGAACTCACGGACCTCGGCCTCAATTCCCGCGCGGTGAGCATCGAAGGCGGGCGCCAGGGCAGCTACGACTTCGGCCTGTTCTACGATCGCGTGCCGCACAGCCTCTGGGACACGACCGACACCCCGTTCCTGGGCGTCGGCAGCAGGAACCTGACGCTGCCCGCGAACTGGGTCGCCGGCGGCAGCACCGCGGGCATGACCTCGCTCGCCGCCGACCTGCACCCGGTCGACGTCGGCTACGACCGCGATCGCTACGGTGCGGAGGGCCGCTATTTCTGGGGGCCGAACCTCGTGTTCGGCCTCGACTACCGGCGTGACGAGCGCAGCGGATTCCGCAGCAAATTCGGCGCGTTCGGCAGCACCTCGACGCAGTTGCTGGCGCCGCTCGACGATGCGACGGACCGCATCGACGCGACCGTCCGCTACCAGACGGAGCGGTGGTTCGCGGAGTTCGGCTATCACGGCTCGTTCTACGGAGCGAACGCCGCGTCGTTCAACTGGCAGAACCCGTTCAACTCCATGCTGCCGGGCAGCGGGACGGGCCGCATGTCGCTCGCGCCCAGCAACGACTACAACGAGCTCGCCCTGTCGGCCGGCTGGCACGGGCTGCCGGGCGACACGACGATCGCGTTCTCGGCGGCCACCGGGAAGGGCACGCAGGACGCGAGTTTCCTGCCGTACACGATCAATCCCGACATCGCGACCGGGGCGCTGCCGATGTCGAACCTGCACGGCGACGTCGACGTGACGCGGGCCGACCTCACGGTCACCTCGCACCCGCTCGCGCCGCTGCGCCTGCGCGGGTCGGTCACTTACGACGAGCGCGACAACAACTCGCGGCAGGCGGCCTTCGACTCCATCGTCTACACCGACCTGTTCCTGACCAGCGGCGAGGTGACGAACCCGGTCTACGGATTCGAGCGCTTCCGCGTCCTCGGCAGCGCGGACTGGGAGGTCATCCGGGACCTGCAGCTCGGCCTGGGCGGCGAGTACCGCGAACTGAAGCGCACAGGCACCGCGCAGGAAGTGTCGAAGGAGCATTTCTCGGACGGCTGGGGCCGCGCCGAGTACCGGCCGACCGGGTATCTCGGGCTCGTCGTGCGCGGCGGCGCGCAGGAGCGCGAGCCTTCCGACGGCTATGACGTCGCGGTCGGGGAGGCCTACGGCCAGAACCCGCTGATGCGCAAGTACGACATGGCGTACCTGTACCGCAGCTATGGCGAGTTCGTCGCCAACGTCGCGATCGGCGACCTGCCGCTGACGCTGAGCGCGAGCGCCTTCTACGCCGACGACAGCTACACGAAGTCGCAGATCGGCCTGCGCTCAGGCATCGACCGCCGCTACGGCCTCGACCTGAACTGGGCGATCAACGAGCAGCTCTCGGCGTACCTGACCGGCGGCCAGGACAAGATCGACTCGAAGCAGCTCGGCAGCAGCAGCTACTCGACGCCGGACTGGAAGGGCACGGTGAGCGACGCCTTCAGCACGCTCGGCGGCGGGATTTCCGCGCGGTTCAGCGACGACCTGAGCCTCGACCTCGACTACACCTGGGCGCAGGGCAACTCGCACACCTCGATTTCCGGCGTCGACGCCGGGAATTTCCCGGCCGTGCGCAGCGAGCTGTCGAGCTTCAAGGCCGACTTCAACTACGACGTCACCGAGCGGCTCGGGGTCGTGTTCACGTGGTGGTACGAGCGCTTCACGAGCAGTGACTGGGCGCTGCAGGGCATCGGACCCGCGACGCTGCCGAACGTCCTCTCGCTCGGCGCCGACCCGTACGACTACAGCGTCAACTACGTGACGATCGCGCTCGAGTACGCGTTCGGGACGCCGGCGGGCGGCGAGACCGAGTAGGCAAGAAGAAACCCCGCGGGCGGCGGTTCGCGCCGCGGCCGCGGGGTGCTGGACCCGGCGTTCCCGCCGGTCCGTCCGGACGGGTTACTTCAGCGTGGCGTAATAGGCCGCCACGTTGGCGACGTCGGCCGCGCTCAGCTTCTTGGCCGCCTTGGCCATCTTGGCATCCTTGGTGCGGGTGCCGTTCTGGTACTCGGTCATCGCCTTGGTGAACTTGTCCACCGCCCAGCCGTTGATGGCCGGGTTGTCGTCGTCGCCCTTGCCGTCGTCGCCGTGGCAGTCAGCGCACGCGCCCTCCGCGATCGTCTTGCCCGCCGCGACGTCGGCGGCGTGCAGCGGGGCGGCGGCGAGCGCGAGGGCGGCCAGCAGGGCGGACAGCGTCAGCTTGTTCATGTCGAATCTCCTCGAGGTGATCGGGTCAGCGCGGCATCGCGCCGCGGCGCGCCGATTTTCGCCGAAGCGGCCCCGCTGTGCCAGCGTCCTCCGGCTCACGCCCGCGCGCCGGCGGCATTGCGCACGCGGACGGCCTCCTCCTGGTCGACGGCGTCGAGCTGCTCCTC
>CAZRKS010000222.1:0-4318 GCA_964600315.1 uncultured Steroidobacteraceae bacterium
GACCGCATCGACCACCTCTACCAGGATCCGCACCGGCCCGGCGTGCGGATGAAGCTGCACTACGGCGACCTCACCGACGCGACGAGCCTGATCCGCGTCATCCAGCAGGTGCAGCCCGACGAGATCTACAACCTCGCTGCGCAGAGCCACGTCGCCGTCTCGTTCGAGACGCCGGAGTACACGGCGAACGCGGACGCGGTCGGAACGCTGCGCATCCTCGAGGCGATCCGCATCCTCGGCCTCGAGAAGAAGACCCGCTTCTACCAGGCCTCGACCTCCGAGATGTTCGGCCAGGTGCAGGAGACTCCGCAGAAGGAGACGACGCCGTTCTACCCGCGCTCGCCCTACGGGGCGGCCAAGGTCTACGCGCACTGGATCACCGTGAACTACCGCGAGTCGTACGGGCTCTTCGCCTGCAGCGGCATCCTCTTCAACCACGAGTCGCCGGTCCGCGGCGAGACCTTCGTCACGCGCAAGATCACGCGCGGCCTGGCGAGGATCCACGAAGGCCTGGACGACTGTCTGTACCTCGGGAACCTCGATGCGCTGCGCGACTGGGGGCACGCACGCGACTACGTGCGGGCGCAGTGGCTGATGCTGCAGCAGGACACCCCCGAGGACTACGTCATCGCGACCGGCGTGCAGCACTCCGTGCGCGATTTCGTCGAGCGCGCGGCGAGGCACCTGGGCTACGACCTCGAGTGGCGAGGCAGCGGCGTGGAGGAGCAGGGCGTCGATCGCGGCAGTGGCCGGACGCTGGTCCGCGTGGATCCGCGCTACTTCCGGCCGGCCGAGGTCGAGACGCTGCTCGGCGACGCGACCAAGGCGCGCCTGAAACTCGGCTGGGTGCCGGAGGTCGGCTACGAGCAGCTCGTGCGCGAGATGGTCGAGACGGATCTCGAGCTCGCGCGGCGCGACTCGCACATGCGCCAGCACGGCTTCAAGGTGTTCCGCCGCCATGAATGAGGGTGATCGCGTCTTCGTCGCGGGCCACCGCGGCCTCGTTGGCTCGGCCATCGCGCGGCGGCTGCAGGCGCAAGGCTACCGCGACCTGTTGCTCCGCACGCACGCGGAGCTCGACCTCCGCGACGAGTCGGCGGTCGAGGCGTTCTTCGCGCGCGAGAAGCCCGCGTACGTGTTCCTGGCGGCCGCCAAGGTGGGCGGAATCCTGGCGAACAGCACCTACCCGGTGGACTTCCTGCAGGACAACCTGCGCATCCAGCTGAACGTCGTCCAGTCGGCGCACCGCCACGGCGTGACGAAGCTCTGCTTCCTGGGCTCGAGCTGCATCTACCCGCGCCTCGCGCCCCAGCCGCTGCGCGAGGAGTACCTGCTCACCGGCCCGCTCGAGCCGACCAACGAGTGGTACGCCATCGCCAAGCTGGCCGGCATCAAGCTCTGCCAGGCGTATTCACGCCAGTACGGGATGCGCGCCATCTCGCTGCTGCCGACGAATCTCTACGGGCCGGGCGACAACTTCAGCCTGCGCAATTCGCACGTGCTGCCGGCGCTCATCCGCCGTTTCCACGAGGCGAAGGCGCGGGGCGACTCGGAACTCGTCGTCTGGGGCACGGGGACGCCGCTCCGCGAGTTCCTGCACGTGGACGACCTTGCCGACGCGTGCGTGTTCCTGATGCAGGGCTACGAGTCGGACGAGCCGGTCAACGTGGGGGTGGGCGAGGACCTCAGCATCCGAGCCCTCGCCGAGCTCGTGGCGCGGGTCGTCGGGTTCGAGGGGCGCCTGGCCTTCGACACCTCGAAACCCGACGGCACGCCCCGGAAGCTCCTCGATACGAGTAAAATTAACGGGTTAGGATGGAGGCCGCGCATTCCGCTCGAGCCGGGCATCGCCGAAACCTACGGCTGGTTCCTGGATCACCATGCGGACCTCCGGGACTGACTTGTTTCCGTTAAACTGTCGCCTCTTTTTTTTGCGGCCGCGCGACCCGGCCTGGTCCGTTTGGACCATGAACATGGACGTGGGCCAGACGGGACGTCGTTGGTACTCATGACGGGGTGTCATGGTTAAGCAGAACAGGGGCCGGGCCTTGGACAGGCTCCTGGCCCGCGCAATCGCACTGCCGCGGCCGGCCAAGCGTTTGATCATGCTCGCGGCGGACGCGGTGATGATCCCCCTGGCGCTCGCCACCGCCGTCTGGCTCAAGCTCGGCGGCGCGTTCGCGCGCACCGACGTCAGCCCCTGGCTGTACGTCGTGGCCGTCGGCGTCAGCATCCCGCTCTTCACCAAGCTGGGCCTCTACCGCGCGGTCGTGCGCTTCCTCGGCGCTCGCGCCTCCCGCGCCGTCATCACGGGCGTCACGGCCTCCGTGGCGCTGGTGGCGCTCGTCAACGAGTTCATGGTCGCGGACCCCGTGCCCCGCGCGGCGATCGTCATCTACTGGGCGCTCGCGCTGCTCTACGTCGGCGGCAGCCGCCTGCTCGCGCGACACCTGCTCCTGCAGCGCCCGCGCGAGGCCGAGCGCGTCGCCATCTTCGGCGCGGGCGAGGCGGGCGCGCGGCTCGCGTCGAACCTGTTCGCCGGCCGCGAGTACCTGCCCGTGGCGTTCGTGGACGACAACCGCGCGCGGCGCGGCAGCGTGATCCACGGCCTCGAGGTCTACTCGCCGACGCAGCTCAAGGACCTCATCGGGTCGTTCTCGATCGGGCGCGTGCTGCTCGCCATGCCGTCCGTCAACCACCGTCGCCGCCGCGAGATCCTCGCCTCCCTCGAGGGGCTCGGCGTGCACGTTCAGACCGTGCCCGACATCAGCGACATCCTGGCCGGCAACGCGCGCGTCGAGGACATCCGCGACGTGGACGCGGGCGACCTGCTCGGCCGCGAGCCCGTGGCGCCCGACCCGAAGCTCTTCGACGCGTGCATCCGCGACAAGGTGGTCATGATCACGGGCGCGGGCGGCTCGATCGGCTCCGAGCTCTGCCGCCAGATCGCGCGCCTCGGCCCGCGGCGCATGATCCTCCTCGAGATGTCTGAACTCGCTCTCTACAACATCGAGCGCGAACTGCGGCACATCTCGTTCAAGGAGGGGCTGGAGCTCGAGCTCGCGGCGCTGCTCGGCAACGCGCACCATCGCAATCGGGTGCGCGAGATCATCCAGCTGCACGGCGTGCAGACCCTCTACCACGCGGCGGCCTACAAGCACCTGCCGATCGTCGAGGAGAACATCGTCGAGGGCGTGCACAACAACGTGATCAGCACCTGGAACACGGGCGAGGCCGCGCACGAATGCGGCGTCGAGACCTTCGTGCTCATCTCGACCGACAAGGCCGTCAACCCGACCAACGTGATGGGGGCGACGAAGCGCCTGGCCGAGATCGTGCTGCAGGGACTGCAGCTGCGCGGCAGCCGCACGCGCTTCTGCATGGTGCGCTTCGGCAACGTGCTCGAGTCGTCGGGCTCGGTCGTGCCGCTCTTCCGCGAGCAGATCCGCCGCGGCGGGCCCGTGACGGTCACGCACCCCGACGTCATCCGCTACTTCATGACCATCTCCGAGGCCTCGCAGCTCGTCCTGCAGGCCGGCGCGATGGCGCAGGGCGGCGACGTCTTCGTGCTCAACATGGGCAAGCCCGTGCGCATCGCGGAGCTCGCGCGCCGGATGATCGGCCTCTCCGGCCTCACCGTGCGCGACGAGGACAACCCGGAGGGCGACATCGAGATCCGCATCACCGGGCTGCGGCCCGCGGAGAAGCTCTTCGAGGAGCTCCTGATCGGCAACAACGTCACCGGGACCGAGCACCCGATGATCATGCGCGCCATCGAGCACTCGCTCGACTGGCCCCAGGTGGACGCGATCCTGAAGGAGCTGATCGACGCGATGGCGCAGTTCGACGTGCGCGAAGCCCGCGAGATCCTGATGCGCGCGGTGCGCGAGTACCGGCCGAGCGGCGACATCGTCGACCTCGTCTGGCGCATCAAGGAAGCCCACCGCACCACGGACGGCAAGGTGACGAGCCTGCAGGCGCGACGCCCAGGCGCCAAGCGCGAGCCCGGCCGGGCCGGGGACGCCCCGAACTGAGACGGCCTCCTGCCGGGCCGGCTGCGGATTCGGCGTCGGTCGTCGGAAAATTCCCACCTGCGCCACGATTTCGACGGGTCGCGCGGCTAGACTTCGCCCGTAACCCCGCCGGAACCCAGGAACCGTGAAGCCCGTCTCCGTCCACCTGATCGCCGCGGCGCGGCCGAACTTCATGAAGATCGCGCCGCTCTACCACGCGCTGGCCGCCGAGGCCTGGTGCCGGCCCGCCATCGTGCACACCGGGCAGCACTACGACGCCAACATGTCGGACGCGTTCTTCCGCG
>CAZRKS010000223.1:0-4314 GCA_964600315.1 uncultured Steroidobacteraceae bacterium
CGTCCACGCGGTTGCGCAGCGTCGTGATGTTCTGCTGGATCGCGAAGTCCTGGCGTTCCTTGATGCGGTCTGGCGTCAGGGTGACGGCCACGGAGCCGCCCTCGCCCAGCGTGTCGGTCTCGATCACCAGGTTCGGGTCGCGCTTGCGCAGCAGGCTCGCAGCCCGCTCGGCATCCGCGCCCGTGCGCAGGACGATGCGCACCCCGTCCGTGCCGTTCGACTGAACGCCGGTGAACGGGATGCGCTCGTTCCTGAGCAGCGTCCGGTAGTCGCGCTCCATGCTGTCGAGCAGCTGCTTCACCGCGCCCTTCACGTCCACTTCGTACAGGAAGTAGACGCCGCCGCGCAGGTCGAGGCCGAGGCTCATCGGCTTGAGGCCGACCTTGCGCATCCAGCCGGGCATGCGCGGCGCCTGCGACAGGGCGATCAGGTATTCGCGCGGCGCGGCCGCGCGGACGGCGTCACGCGCAGCGAGCTGCCGCTCGACGGTGTCGAAGCGCAGCACGAGCCGGTCGCCCTCGCGGTACTCCGCATCCACCGGCACGCCCTTGGCCGCGAGGATGCCGGTGACGGCCGCCTGGGTCTGGTCGTTGAACGCCGCGCGGTCGTTGCGCGAGAGCTGCAGGGCCGGCGCCTCGCCGAACACGTTCGGCAGGGCGAGGAGCAGCGCCACCAGCATGACGATGGCGACCAGCCAGATCTTCCAGGCCGGATAGTTGTGCATGGTCGGGTCCCCTCGGGCCGCTCAGGCGCTCTTCATCGTGCCTTTGGGCAGGACGCTCGCGACCGTGTGCCGCTGCACCTTCACCTGCACGCCCTCGGCGATCTCGAGCGTCAGGAACTGCTCGCCGGCCTGCGTGACGCGGCCGAGGATGCCCCCGTTGGTGGCGACCTCGTCGCCCACCGCAAGTGCCGCGACCATCGCCTTGTGCTCCTTGGCGCGCTTGGTCTGCGGCCGGATCAGCAGGAAATAGAACACGACGAAGATCAGGACAAGGGGCAGCAGCTGCACGAGCGCGTTCGGCTGTGGGCCGCCGGCGGCCTGCGCCCAGGCGCTCGGGATCAACCAATCCATCAGGAGACTCCTGTACCGGCCCCATCAGGGGCACCAAAAAAGGTCGCGATTATACCCGAGCGCCGTCCGGGCTGCCGGTCGGGACGCGAGTGCCCTCCGGCCCGGCCAGAAAGGCGGACGCGAACCGGTCGAACCCGTCCGCCTCGATCGCCCTCCGGAGGCGGGCCATGAGGGTGAGGTAGTAGTGGAGGTTGTGGATCGTATTGAGGCGCGCCCCGAGGATCTCGTTGCAGCGGTCGAGGTGCCGGAGGTAGGCGCGGCTGTAGTTCCGGCAGGTATAGCAGTCGCACCCCGGATCGAGGGGCTGCACGTCGTCGGCGTGCGCCGCATTGCGGATCTTGACGACGCCCTGCGAGGTGAAGAGGTGCCCGTTGCGCGCATTGCGCGTCGGCATGACGCAGTCGAACAGGTCGATGCCGCGTGCTACCGCCCGCACGATGTCCGCAGGCGTGCCGACCCCCATCAGGTAGCGCGGCCGGTCGGCCGGCAGGTGCGGCCCGATCGCCTCGAGCACGGCGTCGCGCTCTTCGGCCGGTTCGCCGACGGCGAGCCCGCCCACGGCGTAGCCGTCGAAGCCGATCCCGAGCAGCGCCTCGATCGACTGCAGGCGCAACGGCACGTGAGTCCCGCCCTGCACGATGCCGAAGAGCGCGTTCGGGTTGCCGAGAGCGAGGAAGGCGTCCCGGCTGCGCCGCGCCCAGCGCATCGACAGTTCCATCGACTGCCGCGCCTCAGCCTCGGTCGCCGGATACGGCGGGCACTCGTCGAACACCATGACGACGTCCGAGTCGAGCGCGGTCTGCACCTGCATGGAGATCTCGGGGCTCAGGAACACGGCGTCGCCGTTCACCGGCGAGCGGAAGCGCACGCCCTCCTCCGTCAGCTTGCGCAGCTCCGCGAGGCTGAAGACCTGGAAGCCGCCCGAGTCGGTGAGGATCGGCCCTGGCCAGTGCATGAACCCGTGCAGGCCGCCGTGCGCCCGGATCGTCTCCGTGCCCGGCCGCAACATCAGGTGGAAGGTGTTGCCGAGGATGATCTCGGCGCCGAGCCCGGCCAGTTCCTCCGGCGTCATGGCCTTGACCGTGCCGTAGGTGCCGACCGGCATGAAGGCCGGCGTCTCGACCGAGCCGCGCCGCAGTTGCAGGCGCCCGCGCCGCGCCCGGCCGCACGTCGCGGTGATCGCGAAGGTCACGCCGCACCCCGCGGCGCGAGCACGTCCGCCGCCGGCTCGACCAGCATCGCATCACCGTAGCTGAAGAAGCGATACCGCTCGCGCACGGCGTGGCGATACGCCCGCAGCACGGCCTCGCGCCCGCCGAACGCACAGACCAGCATCAGCAGCGTGGACTCGGGCAGGTGGAAATTCGTGACCAGCCGGTCCACGACCCGGAACCGGAAGCCGGGCGTGATGAAGAGCCGGGTGTCGCCCGAATGCGGGGCGGGACCGCCCGGACCGGCGGCGGATTCGAGCGCGCGCACCGCCGTCGTGCCCACCGCAACCACACGGCCGCCCCGCGCACGGCACGCCTGCACCGCGTCGCAGGTCGCCGCGGGCACCTCGACCCGCTCGGCGTGCATGCGGTGCTCGCGAACGTCGGGAACCCGGACCGTCTGGAAGGTGCCGGCGCCGACGTGCAGCGTGACCTGCGCGGCCTCGATCCCGGCCGCGCGACACTCGGCGAGCAGCTCGGCGTCGAAGTGCAAACCGGCGGTCGGCGCGGCCACCGCGCCGGGTTCGCGCGCGTAGACGGTCTGGTAGCGCTCGCGGTCGAAATCCTCGGCGGGACGCTTCAGGTACGGCGGCAGGGGCATTTCCCCGCTGCGCTCGAACACGGCGCCCGGCGCTTCGGCGAACTCGAGCACCCAGAACTCGTCCTCACGACCGACCACCCGGGCCTCGCCGCCGCCCGCCAGCCGGAGGGTTGCTCCCGGTGCGGGCGGCTTGCTCGCCCGCAGTTGCACGAGCGCCCGGTCAGGGTCGAGCACGCGCTCGAGCAGAACCTCGACCCGGCCGCCGGTGTCCTTGTGCCCGTACAGGCGGGCGGGCACCACGCGCGTGTCGTTGAACACCAGCAGGTCGCCGGCACGCAGGAGCTGCGGCAAATCGGCAAAGCGCCGATCGACGACGCGGCCCGTCGCGCCGTCGAGGTGCAGGAGCCGGCTGTCGCTGCGCCGGGCGGTCGGGTAGCGCGCGATCAGCTCGTCCGGCAGTTCGTAGTGGAAATCGGCGCGCAGCATGGGGCGCGCATGCTAGCAGAGGCCCGGCCGCAGACTCGCGGCCTCCGCAGGCTCAGGTCGGCGACGTCGCGTCGGGTGGAGCGCCGCGGGTCGCCAGCTGCGAAGGGCCCGGGCCCGCGCAGGTCAGCATCGGCGACTCCTTGAGCCACTTGCCGTCCGGGTAGTACGCGAACAGGAGCGCGCCGCCCTTCAGCGCATCGATGACCGTGCGGGCCACTTCCGATCGCACGGCGGGGCAGCCCCAGCTGCGGCCGAGCCGGCCGAGACGCGTCGCAATGGCCTCGCTCACGTAGGGCGCGCCGTGCATGACGATGGCGCGCGCGAGCGCGTTGTCGTTGAACCCGGCATCGAGCCCGCGCAGCCTGAGCGAGTAGCCGTTGCTGCCGTAGTAGGTGTCGGCCGTCTGGAAGAGGCCGAGGCTCGACATGCGGCTGCCTTCGACGTTCGAGAAGTGCTGGGCGAACCGGTCGCCGGTGTTGCGGCCGTGCGCGACGAGTTCCTGGAACAGCAGCCGCCCGCGGTCGACGTCGAACACCCAGAGTCGGGGCTCGGTCGAGGGCAGCGAATAATCGATGACGGCGAGGTGATGGAAAGCCTGCAGGAGCCCCTGCCGGCGGGCACACTCGGCAGCGCGGGCCGCGAGCGACAGCACCCTGGGATTGGCGGACGGCGCGATCCGGGCCAGTTCGGCGGCCAGCGATTCGTCGGCGCGGGCATTGCCAGCGAGCGCGAGCAGCAGCAGGCCGAGGGGCCAGAAACGTCGTCGCATGCGGTCACTCTCCGTGCAATGAACGCGTGCCGCCCGCAGGCGACCCAAGCCAGGTCACAAACGGCGCGCATTCTACTGAGTTCCGCGCGCATCTCAAGCACTTTGCGATGCAAGCGTAACCCATTGAGCCAGCTATTTTTTGTGACGCAGTCCGGCGGTTCGGGTAAGCTTCCGGGTCCGCGCCGGGATGGCGGAACTGGTAGACGCACCGGACTCAAAATCCGGCGCTAGC
>CAZRKS010000224.1:0-4304 GCA_964600315.1 uncultured Steroidobacteraceae bacterium
AGAAGCCGGCCTGGTTGACGAGGATCGTCGAGACCTTCTCGAACTGGTTGAAGTTCATCTCCTGGGGCACGAGCCCGAGGCAGGCCTTGGCTTCCTCGAGATCGGTGTCGATGTCGTGCCCGAACACGGTCGCGGTGCCCGAGGTCTTGGTGACGAGCGACGCGACGATGCCGATCGCGGTGGTCTTGCCGGCGCCGTTCGGGCCGAGCAGCGCGAAGAAGTCACCCTCCTCCACGTCGAGGTCGATGCCCTTCAGGGCCTGGACACCGGTGCGGTAGGTCTTGCCGAGCTTGCGCAGCGAAAGGGCTTTCATGGGATCGTGGGCGCTCGGCCGGGGGACGTGAGCGTAATGCGCCCTGCGGTCCCCGACAAGGAACGGCCGTCTCGCGGCTCGTGGTCGAACGGCCCGAAGGTTGCACCGCGCGCAGCGGACGCTCATCGTCCGGCGGTGTGGTACGCATGGGCCGCGAACCTCGTCCTCGCAACGCACGGCGCCTTCGTGCTGTTCGTCGTGTTCGGCGGCCTGCTGGCCGCGCGCTGGCCGCGCGTCCGGTGGGTGCACGTCCCCGCGCTGGCCTGGGGCGCCCTGATCGAGTTCGGCGGCTGGATCTGCCCGCTCACGCCGCTCGAGAACGAGCTGCGCGCACTCGCCGGCCACGCCGGATACGCCGGCGGATTCGTCGAGCACTACCTGCTCGCGTGGCTCTATCCCGCCGGACTCACGCGCGAGGTGCAGGTCGCGCTCGGGCTCGCCGTGCTGGCCGTCAACGCGGCGGCTTATGCCTGGGTGGCGTCGCGTGCGCGGGTCCGCCGGACTCGTGCAGCTCGCTGAGCAGCAGGCACAGGCCGAAGCAGTGCACCTGCTGGAGGGCCGCCGTCGACCCGGCCGCAGCGGCCCCGACCAGGGATGACCAGAAACGCGCATGCGCGGGCCAGCGCGGGCGAACGACGCCCGGACGGCTGGCCAGTTGCACGAGTTCCGAGGGGCACAACTCGTGCAGTTCGAGTTCCGACGAGGCCGACAAACCGAGGGCGAGCCGCGCCGCGAACGGGATCGAATCCGCGAGTCGCCAGGCGACGAACAGCGCGAACTGCACGAACGCCTGACAGCGGGCGTTCCACGGTTCGCGCAGAGCGGGCCCGGCGCTGGCGTCTTCGATCCGCGACGGCCACGGCCCGGACGCGACGGGTGCGGCTGGCAGGGCAAGCTCGAACAGGCTGAACGGGCAAGCCGCCATGCGGTCCCGAGTCGAGCGCTCCGTCTGCTCGAGCCCCGCCCGGACGACGTCGGACCAGGCGAAACGCGGGTCCTGCGCCAGTTCCGTTGCCAGTCCCAACTCGAGGTACTGACGGTTCAAGTCCGCCAGGTCGCGCCGCACGGCCGGGCCCAGCAGCCCGCCGTGGAGGTGAATGTCGGGCAGCAGCCCGGCGGGAGGTGTTGGGGGAGACATGGTCGATCCTGCCAAATATGGTCCAAAGCGACCATATATGGTTATAGACTGCCACATAGGGTCCTGTTGGACCATATCTGGCGAAAACGACCAGAAAAGGGGGAGACCATGCGCCTCACCGACTGCCGCTACGATCGCGACCGCCTGCGCCTCGCCGTTGCCTACCGCCTCATCGCCCACGAAGCCCGCACCCAGACGATCCGGCACTGCACGGGCCTGTCGGGAGACCGGATCCGCAAGCTCTACCGGAACTACCTGCTGGGCCTCCCGGGGCCGCGCCTGCGCCGCCGCAGGGGCAAATCACCGCGCCAGATGGCGTATTTCCGCAAGTCCGTCGACCAGGAACTGCAGGCCGCTGCGCTGGGCTGCATGCTCTCGCGCTGCGGACTGCTGGCCCACGCGCCGCGCCTGCCGGGGCCGAGGGTCGAGGACGTCGCGCGGTTCTGCGACGTGTACGAGACGTTCCTGTGCATCTGCCCGGGAACCTCGATCAGCTTCGAGCACGCCTGGTATCTCGGGCAGGTCCTGTCCTGCGGGGCCGAATACGTGCTCGCGCGTTGTCCGGACTGCCGAGCGGCGTGGATCCGCGACACGCTCGACCTCATCCCCTACAACTGCGGCGCGTGCCGGTCTGCCCGGCCGCCCGACACGCCCGGCCGGGATTGCTAGACTGCCCGGACAGCCAGGAGCGTCATCCCTTGCGCCCGCCGAACGTCTTCGCCGGACCCTATCTCGACCGCGCGGCCCATCTCCGGAAGGACGCCGCGTTCGTCGCATCGGCGGGCCGGGACCCGTCGACCCTGCTCGTGCCGGTGTGGCGGTCGCGCAGCCTGTTGCGCCGGGATGCCGCCGGCTGGGGCGCTGGCCTCGTCGAGTCGGGTCACGAGCTGCGGCTCGCCGTGAGCGACGACGAACTGGTGCTGCTCGGGCATTTCCGCGGCCGGACCTGCTTTGCGCTGGAACTCCCGGGCGAGCAGGAACCGCCGGCACTGCCTGCAGGCATGGCATTCGAGGACCTGCGGCTGACCGGCGGCCAGCTGCCCGCCGACGAAGCCGGACTCCTGGCCTGCGCCCGGGCGATGGTGCTCTGGCGGCGGCGCCACCGGCACTGCGGCCGCTGCGGCGCCCCGACCGTGAGCGCGAGTGCCGGTCACGTCATGAAGTGCAGCCGCCCGGATTGCGGCGAGGATCATTTCCCGCGGCTCGACCCGGCGATCATCGTGCTCATCACCGACGGCGAGCGCGCGCTGCTCGGGCGGCAGGCGACGTGGCCCGCCGGCCGCTATTCGACCATCGCGGGCTTCGTCGAGCCGGGTGAAAGCCTCGAGGATGCGGTCGCCCGCGAGGTGCTCGAAGAGACGGGCGTCACCGTGCTCGATGCCGCGTACCACTCGTCGCAACCCTGGCCGTTCCCCTCGTCGCTCATGATCGGCTTCACCGCCACGGCCAGCCCGGATGCCGTGCCCTGCGCCGACGAGGAACTCGAGGACGCGAGGTGGTTCACGCGCGAGGAGATTGCCGCTGGATTCCCGAAACTGCCGCCGCCGCAGTCGGTCTCGTTCCGGCTCATCGAGGATTGGTACGACTCGGCCGCGAACCTGCCGCTGCGCGAGACGCCCGGCCTCGAACTCTGGGGCAGCCCGCGCCGCTGAGCAGCGTTCCGGTGGCGCCCCTCGAAACCACGTTCGTGCTCGCGGCCGCCTTCGGCGCCGGCGTCGTCGATGCGATGGCCGGAGGCGGCGGACTCATCCAGCTGCCGGCGCTCTTTGCGGCCTTCCCCTCGACGCCCCACCCGACGCTGCTCGGCACGGGCAAGCTGGCGGGACTCGCCGGCACCTCGAGCGCGGCCGCGCGTTTCATCCGCCACGTGCGCCTCGACTGGCGCCTCGTGAGGCCCGCCGCGGCCGCTGCGTTCGTCGCGTCGCTCGCGGGCGCGTGGATCGCGACCGGCATTCCGCCAGATCGCTTCCGTGCCCTGGTGCCCGTGCTGTTGACGGCCGTGCTCGCCTACACGCTCCTGCACCGCGACTTCGGCCGGGAGCACCTCCCGCGCCGGCAGGGACGTCACGGCGGCGTGCTGGCCGCCGCGGGTGCCGGCGCCATCGGGCTCTACGACGGCTTCTTCGGTCCGGGGACCGGCAGCTTCCTGGTCTTCCTGTTCGTACGGGCGTTCGGTCTCGACTTCCTGCACGCCTCGGCGTCGGCGAAGATCGTGAACGCCGCCGCGAATCTCGCCGCGATCCTGATGTTCGGGCTCACGGGCGAGATCTTCTGGCTGCTCGGGCTCGCGATGGCCGCGTGCAACGTGGCCGGCGCGCAGGTCGGCAGCCACCTCGCGATCCGGCACGGCAGCGGCTTCGTGCGGGCCGCGTTCATCGCGATCGTGTCCTGCCTGATCGCCAAGACCGCCTGGGACGTGCTGAAGCCGCAAGTCTGAATTGTCCGCCGCCGCCGGATGCGGCACGATCGGGAGCGATGGACGTCTCTCTCGAATCCCTGCTCAGCGTCGCGCTCGGCATCGGTCTCGCAGCCGCGGCCGGCTTCCGCATCTTCGTGCCGCTGCTGGTCGCAGGTCTCGCGGCGCGCGCCGGCCTGCTGCCACTCACCGACGGGTTCCAGTGGCTCGCCGGCACGCCGGCGCTGCTCATGCTCGGCACGGCCGCCGTGTTCGAGGTGCTCGCCTACTACGTCCCCGGCGTGGACCACGCGCTCGACGTCATCGCCGGGCCTGCGGCGATCGGCGCCGGCATCGTGGCGAGCGCGTCCGTCATGACCGACGTGCCGCCCGCGGTGATGTGGCCCGTCGCGATCATCGCGGGCGGCGGCGTCGCCGGGCTCACCAAGGGCAGCACG
>CAZRKS010000225.1:0-4282 GCA_964600315.1 uncultured Steroidobacteraceae bacterium
GAAAAATACGATACGCGGTTTTAGAGTCCCGAAAAGCGCATCTATCTGCGTTACCATCCCTGCCAAGGTCGACCGAGGTGACTCGGGAGCCTTCATGTCCGTGATGACTCCCGAAAGAAAATGACCGAGACCAGCGCCCTCTCGCGCCTGCACTACCCACACTTTCCGTTTATCTCCGGACTTCAGATGTTGCAGTATGAAGCGCTCTGCGATCATGGTCTTGCCATTGAAGTAAGGCCCGACCAACAGAAGTCCTTTGGTCCGAAGTCCCGGCGGACGACCTAGCAGTTTCTGCAATCTCTCATGCGCTGCCAGTGCAGCATCTGTCCCTATCCATCGAGGTGCTTCGATGAAAGCGATGCGCGCTGGAATCGGGGACGCCATCATCTTGCGTGCAGGGTCGGACAAGTGCTCGTACAACTCGCTCACCATTCGTCCAGCGGCAGGACGCGCTTTGGTCTGGAAGGATGTGGCGCGGTGGGCTGCTCCGGAGCCTTCATGCTCTGATAGGGTTTTGGAGCCTTTGCTGCGTGCCTGGCGCGCACAAGGGCCCCGGCTTCAGACTTGCGCATTTTTGTTAGCTTCGGCTTATACTTTCGTGCGGCGCTGACAATTTCATCGATCTCGCGGGGTATCGCCATTTTCTCTATTGGAGTTCGCGTATTTTCCGCCCGCTTGTTACGGCGATCACGCTGATGCTGCCACAGGGTGATCGAATCCTTGTTGCCATCGCGCCGTTCGACTGGGCGAAAGTTGCCGTCCTCCGGATTGCGGACATAAATGTGGCTGATGTCGCGCGGATCCCATCGAACGTCGAGGGGGTCCAAGCGGTCGCGCTGGGGCACGAAGACCCCGAGCCAGGGCGAGTAATAATCCAGTGCAAACATCGCTATACCCTGCGGGGTCAATACCCGCTGCGTTTGAGGCAGAAAATTCAATAGGACGGCTTGCGGCTCGTCGGAGAAGTCAGACTGGTTCGCAACGTGCGCCTTCCATTCTTTGATGGGCACCTTGAGCGTCCGCTTGTTCATCTCCTCATTGTGGTCGATGATCGCCAAGGCGATGCAGCGCTCAAGATCGTCGAACGTCAGACAGGCGCGATTTTCGGACGGGTAACCGTTCCGGTCGGCCACCGAGCGACCGGCGCCTCCATCATGTTTGCCGATGTATCGGTTGATTTTCCCGAGAAGCCGCTCGACGACGCCACCTGTATGAACGGTGCCCCGATTGCGAAACTTGATTTTGATGTTGTACTCGGCGCAGCCTCTATCGAATGCGGCGCCTCTGAAATCGGGGCCGGAAAATTGCTGGCGCCAACGAAACAGTTGGCTCGTATGGACTCCAGCGTGCCGGGCAATATCCGAAGCGTTCGCGTCCGGCTCCAGCATCGCCGCCACAAGCCGCTCCTTCTCGGCACGCGACCAGCGACGCCGCCGCTCGGGCGACGAAAGAACCTCCACACGCTTCATCGTCATAGGACTACCCCTAGGATCAGTCCTATGACTTCGCTTATCCGCCAAAGTTCACAAGGCGGCGCTCATCGGATGCGTACCGTGCGGCTCAGAACAGCGCTTGCGCTGAATGCCGGCAATCTGGTGATTCTTTGAGAAGCGTGCGGCTCCCGCTCACTCCCCCCGTTTGGCATCTCCGCGTTGCAAGATGGCTTCGGTCTAGCGCCTCCCCTTCGTCGAGCAAGGGGTGGGTCCTCGCCATGCTCGCCTCAGTCGCTGCGCTCCCTGCGGCTGTGCGTGGCTGCGGTCCCGCGCTACGCGCGCCCCTGCCCGCCGGCGCTTGCCGGCGCATTTCGACCGCCATCGCAACGCAGCGATGCCAAACAGATGGAGAGATCAAATGTCCCAGCTCTGCGAAGTCACCCAGATCGGTCGCGTCGGCGCAATCAAGGAAGTCGGCCCGAACCTGATCGTCTCGATCGCCTCTGACGCCAGCTACAACAAAGACGGCGAATGGGTGAACCGGGCAAACTGGATCGAACACACGATCTTCAGTCGCCAGGAAAAGACCCTCGAATGGGCGCGCAACAATCTCACGATCGGCGATCTTGTCTTCCTCCGCTCGACGCCCTCACAGTCGAAATACGAGAAAAACGGCGAGACGGTCTACGGCTACACATTCGCGGTCGAGACGATCCGTCGCGAAGTCGCCAAGGCCGATCTGAAGCCGAAAGATGCTCCAGAGGACACGCCCACTCGCAGCAAGTCCCGCAAAGCCCGCTGAACCTGGCGGGGGCGAAAGCCCCCGCCTCATTCCTGGTTTCCCGCCGCCGTAAGCTGCAAGGTTCTCAGCGCCGCGAAGCGAGACGAATTCTGTGTCGGCTGCCATCTCTGGCGCCACCTGCTCATCGTAAACGGGTCGCCCGAGCTTTCATCGCGCGATTCAGCTCTGCAATGCTGCGTTCGATCTCACTCGCATCGACGCCGTCGCCGATCGTCATTTCGACAAATGTCTTCACGAATTCGCTGATCTCCGGGCGCTGAATGAACTGCGCCAGTTCAGGCTCGCCTCTGGCCGCCATCAAGACCGCAACCTGCCCTCGTCGTTCGGGGGAGCCAAATATCGCGGCGACCAGATCCGCCATTTCGTCCGACGGCGGTCCCTCGTCATCATGCATCTTTTGTTTCCTAGATCGACGGTCGCATCGCGCGCCCCTCTGTTGCATCTATATCGACGATCATAGCTTCAGCGTCGTCAGCGGGATTTCACAATTGACACGATGATCGCCATTGCGGCCTGCGCGACGCGCGAGCGATGGCGCGCTTCTAATCCCGTAAAGAAGTCGGGACCGGAAACTGCACGTGATGCCTCTCCGTGCGTGTCGGCACCACCGCGATCGGAGCGCCGCGGTGAGCGCGAATCAGTAAATGTGCTGTCGCGCTCCTTGCCGTTAGCGACGTGGACATCTGAAGCCTACGGGACATCGAGCGAATCGCTCAGATGATCGCGATCTTCCGCTTGTCAATTGCGGATTCTAACTATCCCACCACGACGACAATGCGGTTAAGCACCGCAGCGTCATCCAATACAACTTTGCTAAGTCAGATGGTTATCGAGATTTTTGAGAACTTTCATTCCTTCGTCGGTTTCTATGTCGGCCTCCGGCGCGATCATACGACGACCGCAGCGCATAGGATCGAGATTGCCCACGAGGTCTGCGTTATCGGAGACATGCTCACCCTACATGGTTATCCCGCCACGATCGCCCTTGCCGAGCATGGCGTTCGTATCACACCCACTTGCGATGATATCCCGGCCTATTTCGCACCATTCAAAACGATTGGTAATGAACCTGCTGCCCCCCTTGCCCGCGCCTCATGAGATCATTCATCGCTCCGACATGTCGGCTCGACTGCTTGCGGCTTTGTCCCCCACTGAGCTTACAAGCCTTGTGTACTGGTCGTATCCGCTCGACTCGCGCGCGCGCGGTCACATTGTAGCGTTCACTCATGATCGCGACTGGGCCTACGGCTACATTTCGAAAGGCCTGTATCGGTACGATCCACGCATCAAAGCGATCGAAGCCAATTGTCCGCTCGATTGGCGGGAGATGTGCGAGACCCCCGAGGAGACCGCTTTCATGAGGTCGCTGACCGCTGTAACAGGAACGACGCATGGCCTTACCATGCCAGTGACTGCTCCGCTCGGAGCGCGCGCCCTGATCGGGGCTTCGTTCACCGGCACGGACGACGCATGGGATCGCCTTTACGCGATCCTGAGCCCGACCCTGACAAAACTTGCCGCCGACCTCGTCTCGCTCGCCGAAACGGCAGCGCCAGAACATCCGCCGCTCACCCCGCGTGAGCTCGGCGTCCTACAATGGGCAGCGGAGGGCAAGACGACCCGCGATACTTCTGCGATCTTGCAGATTCATCATCGAACCGTCGAGATGCATCTGAAGAGCGCGCGCGAAAAACTCGATGCGCTCAACACGACGCACGCTGTTGCTCGCGCGCTCACACACGGGCTCATCTTGCCGCCCTCGCTATGAGCTCACTTGCTCTCTTTTCGGGCCGAAGCGCGCGACGTCTTGCGTCGCGCAATACCGCGCGCCGCGCTCTTGGCGTCTCTCTCTTCCTTCGCCGCGGCCTCGACGCGCGCCGCGCGCAGCCCCTCACGTCGCAGTTCGCCGGCCTCCCAAGCGCGCAACAGCGAACGCTTCTCTGCTGGCGTGTAATCCTTCAGCAGATCTTGCAGGGTGACGCCGAGGCGTCGCGCCATATCGTCAAGAACCAGAATCGACGGGTTGGCGCCGCGCCGGGCGCGAACG
>CAZRKS010000226.1:0-4230 GCA_964600315.1 uncultured Steroidobacteraceae bacterium
CGAGCTGCGACAGCGCGCGGTTGTGATCGAGGCGCACCATCGCCGTGAAGTTGCGCGGGTTCAGGCCCGGCGCATTCTTCATCGCGATCAGCGAGTTCGTGTTCGCCGGGTTGCCGACGACCAGCACGCGCACGTTGCGGTCGGCCACCGCGTCGAGCGCCTTGCCCTGCGCGGAGAAGATCTGTGCGTTGGCGAGCAGCAGATCCTTGCGCTCCATGCCGGGGCCGCGCGGCCGCGCGCCGACCAGCAGCGCGACGTTGCAGTCCTTGAAGGCGACGCGCGCGTCGTCGGTCGCGACGATGCGGTTCAGCGTCGGGAACGCACAGTCGGCGAGCTCCATCACGACGCCCTGCAGCGTGCCGAGCGCCGGCGTGATCTCGAGCAGGTGCAGGTTCACCGGAGTGTCGGGGCCGAGCATCTGGCCCGAGGCCACCCGGAACGCGAGCGCGTAGCCGATCTGGCCCGCCCCACCGGTGATCGCGACGTTGACAGGGGTCTTCATGGAGTCTCTCCGCTGGTTTTCCCGAATTCGGGCACGACCGGCACCGCTGGCGGCGCCACTTCGGCCAAGGGCCGATATTACCGTGCCCGGTTGCCGGCTCCGCTAAGGGACTCCCGACGACGGGTTGCGAGGGGCCCTTGCATTTGTTTTAGTGTTGTAGTTAACTACAACAGTACATTTACGAACAGTGCCAACGGGGTGGAACGACGATGCGCGCAGGGAGCAGGTTTGCTGCGGCGGTACTTGCCGGAATCGTCTGGGCCCTGGCCGGTCTCTCGGTCGCGTCGGGGTCGCTGGTGCCGAAGGCCATCACACCGGCGATCCTCGACGCGACCGCGGGCTGTCGGTCCGTGACCGGTCCGTGAGGCCACGGCCGGGTGTTCTGCTACATTACAGCAGCCAATCACCCAGCCCTGCGGATGCATGGATTCTCACTGGACCGACGGCCAGCCGATCTATCGCCAGCTGCGCGACAAGGTCGTCGCGATGATCCTCGAGGGGGCGCTTGCCGACGGCGACGCGCTGCCGTCCGTGCGGACCGTGGCCGCCGACTTCTCGCTCAATCCGCTCACCGTGCTCAAGGGCTACCAGCAGCTCGTCGACGAAGGCCTCGTCGAGAAGCGTCGCGGGCGCGGCATGTTCGTGACCGCCGGGGCCCGCGCTCAGCTCCTGAAGGGTGAGCGGCAGCGCTTCCTCGAGCACGAGTGGCCCCGGGTTTCGGCGACGATCGAGCGGCTGGGCCTCGATGCTGCCGAGTTGCTGGCAAAGGAGCGGGGGTAAGTAAGGAGGCTATGGGCTGTAGGCTATGGGCTGTGGCCAGAGGGGTGGCGGCTCGCTCTGGGCCATAGCCCACAGCCTACAGCCCAAGACCCACGCGCGCGTCGCGCTGCTCCGGTCCCCGCGGCGCGATCGGCGGCGGCAGCATCTTGTACATCACGGGCGTCACCAGCCGGCCGATCAGCGTCGAGGAGATCAGGCCGCCGATGATCACCACCGCCAGGGGCGAGTACAGGCCCGACCCCTGCACGGCGAGCGGCAGCAGGCCGCCGATGGCCGTGGCGGAGGTGAGCAGGATCGGCAGGAAGCGGATCTCGCCCGCGCGCGTGATCGCCTCGTCGAGGTCCACGCCCTGCTCGCGCAGCTGGTTCGTGAAGTCGACGAGCAGGATGGAGTTCTTGATCTCGATGCCGATCAGCGCGACGAGCCCGATCGTCGCCGTGAAGGACAGCGAGTACCCGGTGAGCAGCAGCGCGACCAGCCCGCCGGCGACGCCGAGAGGAATCACGCCCGCGACGATCAGCATGGAGCGGAAGTTGCCGAACTCGAGGACCAGCACCGCGAAGATGCCGAACACCGCGACCAGCACCGCTGTGCCGATGCCGCCGAAGCTTTCCTGGCGCGCCTCGGCCTCGCCGCCGAGGCGGAAGCTGTAGCCAGGCGGCAGATCCAGGGCCTCGAGCCGCTTCATGACTGCGCGCGTGACCTTTCCCGTGTTGTAGCCGGCCGCGGGATAGGCGGTGAACTTCACCTCGCGCAAACGGTCGTGACGCTCGATCACGCTGGCCGCCGAAGTGAAGCCGGGCGAGGCCACCTGCCGCAATGGCACGGACCGCCCGTTGGCCGAGGCGACTTCGACCAGGCCGAGCGCGTCGAGCGTCTGTCGACCCTGCATCGGCAGCCGCAGGGTGATGTCGTACTCGTCGCCGTCCGCCTCACGGAACTTGCCCGCGCCGAGTCCGGCCACCGCCGCGCGGACCGTGCGGTCGACGTCGACCGGCGCGACGCCGAGCAGGGCCGCCTTTTGCGAATCGACGTGCATGTCGAGGTCGGTGCGCAGTCGGCGCAGCGGGTTCTCCACGTCGCGGGTGCCGGGCGTTCGCTCGATCACCGCCTCCACCTTTGCCGCGAGTTCGCGGAGCTGCCCGAGATCCGGACCGGAGATGGCGACCTCGATCGGCGCGTCGATGGGCGGACCGTTCTGAAACGGCTCGACGATGATCCGCGCGCCCGGGTACTCCGCGAACTTCGCGCGCAATGCCTCGTAGAGCGCCGGGGTCCGGCGCGGATCGAAACGATGCAGTTCGGCGAAGACTTCGCCGACATTGGCGCTGGTCTCCTCCGGAAAGGTGTTGTAGTAGACGCGCGGGTTGCCGTGCCCGAGGTTGGCGAACCAGTGCTTCATCTCCGGGTGCCGCGCGAGCTCTTGCTCGACGAAGCGGAGCGCCCGGTCGGTGTCGACGAGGCTCGCGCCGTCGGGCGTTTCCACGGTGATGCGGAACTGCGGGATGTCGGCCGGCGGGAACAGGCTCACCCCGATCAGCGGCACCGTGGCGAGCGAGCCCGCGACGAGCGCGAGCGTGGCGAGCAGCGTCCGCGTCGGAGACGCCAGCGCCAGACGGAGGGCGGGATTGTAGACACGGTGGATGACCGCCATCAGTGCCTTGAGGACGCGATTGCCTTCGCCGGCCTCGCCTTCGGGACGCAGGATGCGGCTCGCGAGGAACGGGATCACCGTGAGCGCCACGAAGAGTGAGGCCGCGACCGTGTAGAGCACCGCCGCCGGCAGGGAGCGGACGAACTTGCCGGCGCCCTCCGGCAGGTAGAGCAGCGGCAGGAAGGCGAAGAGCAGCGTCGCCGTGCAGCCGAGCACGGCGAGCGCGATCTGGTCGGTCGCCGCGATCGCCGCCTCGAAGCGCGAGTATCCGGACCGCAGGTAACGCGCGATGTTCTCCACGACCACGATGGAGTCGTCGACCAGGAGCCCCAGCGCGAGCACGAACCCCGCGATCGACAGCTGGTTGAGCGAGAGACCGGTGAAGTGGAGCAGGGACAGGCCGATGGCGAGCGACAGCGGGATCGAGATCATCACCACTGCCGCCGCACGCAGCCCGAGCGGCAGCAGCGTGAGCACCACGAGGCCGATGGCGATCGCGAAGTCGATCCCCAGTCGCGACAGGCGATGGGCCACGTTGCGCGTCTGGTCGAATCCGCGCTCGAGGCGCACGCCCTTCGGCAGGTTGCCCTCGAAAGTCGCGGCCGTCGCGTAGATGGCTTCGCGCACTGCAAAGACGTTGACGCCGTCCTTGGCGCTCGCCGTGACGAAGGCTGCCCGCTCGCCCTTGAACCGGGCGACGTAGCGCTCCTCGGCGGAGTCCCAGGCGACGTCCGCGACGTCGCGCAGCTTGACGATGCGGCCGTTGCGGCTCGCGACGACCGTCTCGGCGATCTCGTCGAGCGAATCGTAGCCGCCCGAGGTCTTGAGGTTGTACTTGCGCAGCCCGACGTCGACCGCGCCGCCCGGCACGTTGGCGTTCTCGCCGCGCACGGCCGCCTCGACCTGGCCGAGCGTGACGCCGGCGCGTCCCATGCGCTCGAGGTCGATCGCAACCCGCACCTCCGGCTCCGGCACCGCCCAGAACTCGCTGAAACGCACGCCCGGCGCGGCCTCGATCGAGTCGCTGAGGTCCTCCGCGAGCTTCCGTAGCTCGCGGTAACTCGCCGTGTCGCTCACGATCGCGAACTGCACGATGTTGACTAGCCCGGATCCGGCCTTGCGCACTTCCAGCGAGGCGAGATCCGCCGGCAACTGCGGGCGGATCCGGTTCACCTCGCGCACGACCTCGTCGTACTTGTCGTCGGGGTCGGTGTCCCAGCTGAACTCGGGCTGGATCACGCCGACGCCGTCGAGCGAGCGGCTGTCCATGCGCTTGATGTCGTCGAGCTCGCTG
>CAZRKS010000227.1:0-4211 GCA_964600315.1 uncultured Steroidobacteraceae bacterium
CGAAGTGACGCTCGTCGGCGAGGGCCACCAGGTAACGCAGATCGCGGAGGTTCATCGGAGCATCATAGTCCGTCGCTATGGAAGTCTGCAGGGTCATCCGCTCGCCAAATGGGCGTGGGCGGGGCCCTGTCCGCGCCGCGCGCCTCCACTATACTGGCGCGATGGTCCCGCGTTCTTCGAGAGTCTCCGCCGGCGTGGTCGTCGTACGGCCCGCCGCCGAGGGCTGGCGCTTTCTCCTGCTGCGGGCCTTCAATCACTGGGACTTCCCGAAGGGGATGGTCGAGCCCGACGAGCAGCCGCTGGCCGCGGCGATCCGCGAGGTCCGCGAGGAATCGCTGATCGAGGACCTGGACTTCGCCTGGGGCGAGTCGTCGACGCAGACCGGGCCCTACAGCCGCGGCAAGATCGCCCGGTACTTCATCGCGCGCACCAACACCGAGGACGTGACGCTCTCGGTCAACCCGGAACTCGGCCGTCCCGAACACAGCGAATACCGCTGGGTGAGCTTCGACGAGGCCATGCAGCTCGTCTCGCCGCGCGTGCGGCCGGTGCTGAAGTGGGCTGCGCAGGCGATGAATCTAGGCGATGGGCTGTAGGCTATGGGCTTTGGGCTATGGGCTATGGGCTGCAGGTCAGAAGGGCTGAGCCCTCCGACTACAGCCCACAGCCTTCAGCCCACAGCCTTCAGCCCACAGCCTCTTCACGCCACCCGCCCCCGCCGTCCGCCCCTGACGAAATCCTCGACGTTGGCGGCCATCTCGTCGAGGCAGCGCTGGCGTGCCTCGCGCGCGGCCCACGCGACGTGCGGCGTCACGATCAGGTTCGGAATGTCGCCTGCGAGCAGCGGGTCGCCGTCGACGGGCGGCTCCTGCGGCAGGACGTCGATGGCCGCGCCGCCGAGACGGCCGGCGCGCAGCGCCTCGCCGAGCGCCCTGGAATCCACCAGCGCACCGCGCGCGGTGTTGACGATGACGGCATCGCCCGGCAGCAACGCGAGACGACGTGCATCGAGGAGCCCTTGCGTCGCCGGCGTCAGTGGGCAGTGCAGGCTCAGCACGTCGGCGCGCGGCAGGAGATCGTCGAGGTCGAGCCGGCCTGCCTCGCGCGGACCGCCCGGGCGGTTTGCCACCAGTACCTCCATGCCGAAGGCACTGGCGGCGCGGGCGACGGCCCGGCCCAGCGTCCCGTAGCCCACGATCCCGAGCCGGCGTCCGACGAGCTCGCGGATCGGGTAGTCGAGCAGGCAGAACTGCTCGCCACGTTGCCAGGCGCCCGAGCGCACGAGGGCGTCGTATTCGCGCAGCCGGCGCGTCAGCATCAGCAGCACGCCGAACACGTGTTGCACGACCGAGGCCGTGCAGTAGTCGCGCAGGTTGCAGACCGCGACTCCGCGCTCGGCGGCGGCCACGAGGTCGACGTTGTTGGTGCCGGTGGCGGCGAGCGCGACCAGACGCAGCGCGGGTGACGACTCGATCACCTCGCGCGTGATGCGCAGCTTGTTGACGAGTACGACCGTGCGTCCGGCCACGCGGGACGCGACCTCTCCCTGCGGCGTGTGATCGCGCAGTTCGAGGCCCGGCAGCGCGGCGCGCAGCCGGCGCGGATCGAGGTCGCCGGCGAAGCTCACCGTCGCGTAGTCGAGAAAGACGGATGACATGGCCGGGGAAGCGGGACCTGGTGGCGAACCGGTGCCCGCGATAGTGGAAGACGCGCGCCGGCGGGGCAAGCCACCGATGCATTGCCGCGGCCTTTCAGAAGGTGAAAATGTCGTCATGGACCCGTTGCGACGGCTGCTCGAGGAGGTGCGCGCGTGCCGGCTCTGCGAACCGCACCTGCCGCTCGGTGCACGGCCGGTGCTGCGCGCGGACGCGAGGGCGCGCGTGCTGATCGTCGGGCAGGCGCCCGGCACCCGCGTGCACGCCACGGGCATCCCGTGGAACGACCCGAGCGGCGATCGGCTGCGTGCCTGGCTCGAGGTCGACCGCGCGGAGTTCTACGACGAGCGTCGTTTCGCGATCATCCCCGCGGGGTTTTGTTATCCGGGACGCGGCCGCTCCGGCGACCTGCCGCCGCGTCCCGAATGCGCGCCGCGCTGGCACCCGCCGCTGCGTGCGCTGCTGCCGGAGATCCGCCTCACGCTGCTCGTGGGCCAGTACGCGCAGGCGTATTACCTCCGCGAGCGCCGCAAGCGCACGCTGACGGAGACCGTGCACGCCTGGCGCGAGTACCTGCCCGAGCACCTGCCGCTGCCGCATCCGTCGCCGCGGAACACGCGCTGGCTGCGCGTCAATCCGTGGTTCGAGCAGCAGGTGCTGCCCGGACTGCGCCAAAGCGTGCGCGAGGCCTGCAGCTTGCGTCGGCCGCAGGGCGCGCCGCGCGCCTGACGCGACGCGAGTCGCAGCTTGGGGTTTTCCGCAATGTTGACGAGCGGCCAGCCGCGTACAGTCCGCGCATCGGGAGGGCGGCCCTCCCGCGCCAGCGTCCCCGATCCCATGCCCGACCCGATACCCGACCTCGAACCGCGCGTTCGACGCCTCGTCGCGCGCTGGAACCACGATCCGACCGCACTGGTGCAGATCCTGCGCGAAGTGCAGGAGGCGTTCGACTACCTGCCGCCGCCGGCGCTGTCGCTGATCGCGCGCTTCCTGCGCATCCCCTACTCGCGGGTGACGGGCGTGGCGAGCTTCTATTCGTTCCTGGCGCTCGAGCCGCGGGGCACGTACCGGATCCTGTTCTCCGACAACATCACCGACCGCATGGCCGGCAGCGAGCGGTTGATGAATGCGCTCTGCCACCGGCTCTGGGTCGAGCCGGGCAAGGTGTCCGAGGACGGACTGGTCAGCGTCGGGCGCACCTCCTGCACCGGCCTGTGCGACCAGGGCCCGGCACTGCTCGTCAACGGCCGCGCGATTCCCGGGCTCACCGACGAGCGCATCGCGCAGCTCGGCGACCTCGTCCTGTCGCGCGTCCCGCTCGGGGAGTGGCCCGCAGAGTTCTTCGTGGTGCGGGACAACGTGCGTCGCGCCGACGTGCTGCTCGGTCACGGACTCGAGCCGGGCGCCGCGATCCGGGCCGCGCTGCAGCGCGGCGCGCGTGGCTGGTCGGAATCCGCGGCCAACGAGCGCTCGTGGCGCGAGGCGTATGTCGGCGCGGCACAGGGGCCGGTCGCGATGCTCGAGGAGGTGAAGCGCTCCAACCTCCGCGGGCGCGGCGGCGCCGGCTTCACCACGGGCATCAAGTGGGAAGCCTGCCGACAGGCGACCGGCCTCGAGCGCTATGTCGTGTGCAACGCGGACGAGGGCGAGCCGGGCACGTTCAAGGACCGTGTCCTGCTCACGAGCCACGCCGACCTGCTGTTCGACGGCATGACGGTGGCCGCGTATGCGATCGGGGCGAGCCGCGGCTTCCTCTACCTGCGCGGCGAGTACCGCTACCTGCTCGAGCCGCTCGAGGCGGTGCTCGCCCGGCGGCGGGCCGCGCATCTGCTCGGAGCCGGCATCTGCGGCCAGCCGGGGTTCGACTTCGACGTCGCCATCCACGTCGGCGCAGGCTCCTACGTGTGCGGCGAGGAGTCCGCGCTCATCGAGTCGCTCGAAGGCAAGCGCGGCGTGCCGCGCAACCGCCCGCCTTACCCGGTGACGCACGGCTACCGGCAGCAGCCGACGATTGTGAACAATGTCGAGACGCTGTGCGCGGCGGCGCTCGTCGCGGTGCACGGCGGCGACTGGTACCGCGGGCTCGGCACGCTCAAGTCGTCGGGCACCAAGATCCTCTCGGTCGCCGGCGACGTCGAACGGCCCGGTCTCTACGAGTATCCGTTCGGGGTCACGGTCCGGCAGGTGCTCGAGGACTGCGGCGCCCGCGACACGCAGGCGGTGCAGGTGAGCGGCCCGTCCGGCATGTGCATCGACGCGACCGAGTTCGGCCGTCGCATCGCCTTCGAGGACCTGCCGACCGCGGGCGCTTTCACGGTGTTCGACGGCAGTCGCGACATGTTCGAGGTGGCGCGCAACTACGCGCAGTTCTTCGCGCACGAGAGCTGCGGGTTCTGCACGCCGTGCCGCGTCGGCACCTCGATGCTGGTCGCGGCGATGGACAAGATCCACGCCGGCAACGGCACGCAGCACGAGCTGCGGGAAATGAACCGGCTCAACCGGGTGCTGATGATGTCCGCGCACTGCGGCCTGGGGCACACGGCCTGCAATCCGATC
>CAZRKS010000228.1:0-4183 GCA_964600315.1 uncultured Steroidobacteraceae bacterium
ACCCGGACCTGCACCACGCGACGGTCGCCGGCCAGCCTGCGCTCTCGCGGGTCGACGATGCCTGGTACAAAGAGCAGTTCATTCCGATCGTGCAGCAGCGCGGCGCGGCCATCATCAAGGCGCGCGGCGCGTCGTCGGCGGCCTCGGCCGCGTCGGCCGCCATCGACCACATCCACACCTGGGTGCACGGCACGCCGGACGGCGACTGGGTCAGCATGGCCGTCCCCTCCGACGGGAGCTATGGCATTCCGGCGGGCGTGATCTACGGCTATCCCGTGACCTGCAAGGGCGGCGATTACCAGGTCGTGCAGGGTCTCGCCGTGAACGAGTTCAGCCGCGGCAAGATGGACGCGACCTACAAGGAACTGCTCGAGGAGCGTGACGGGGTCAAGGACCTGCTCTGACCTGACGCACGCGGCGGGCCGGCCGGCGGTCGTCGGCCGGCCTTGACCCAGGGGAATCGGTGAACACCGCCCAGAAGCGTCGCCTCGGCGACGTGGTCTTCGGGCCGCCGCGCGACCCGCTCGCGCCGGACACGCGCAAGCACATCGCGCTCGCCGCCTTCCTCGCCTGGATCGGCATCGGCGCCGACGGCCTCTCGTCGTCGGCCTACGGGCCGGCGGAAGCCTTCATCGCGCTCGGCCCGCACGGCCAGCTCGCGCTCTACCTCGCCCTCGCGACCGCTTTCACCGTATTCCTGATCTCGCTCGCCTACAACCAGGTGATCGAGCTCTTTCCCAACGGCGGCGGCGGCTACAAGGTGGCCACTCAGCTGGTCGGCCCGTATGCCGGGCTCGTCGCCGGCTCGGCGCTGATCGTCGACTACGTGCTCACGATCGCGATCTCGGTGGCGAGCGGCGTGGACGCGATCTTCAGCTTCCTGCCGGCCGTCCACCAGGTGATCAAGCTCGAGGTCGAGATCGCGATCATCGGCCTGCTCATCTACCTGAACCTGCGCGGCATGCGCGAGTCGATCCGCATCCTCGCGCCGATCTTCATCGGCTTCGTCGTCACGCACTTCGCGCTGGTCGTCTACGGCATCGCGAGTCACGAGTCGGGGCTCCAGGCCGAGGTCGAGCAGACGCTCCGGGAGACGACGAGCCTCGCGGACCAGGCCGGCTGGTTCTTCGCCATCGCGATCTTCCTCAAGGCGTACTCGCTGGGCGGCGGCACCTACACCGGCATCGAGGCCGTCTCGAACAACGTCAACATGCTGAAGGAGCCGCGCGTCCGCACCGGCAAGTGGACCATGCTGCTCATGGCGGCGTCGCTGAGCCTCACCGCCGGCGGCATCATCCTGCTCTACCTGCTGTGGGACGTGACGCCTTCCCCGACCGGCCAGACGCTGAACGCAGTGGTGTTCGGCAGCATCATCGACAGCCTCGGGCTCGGCCGGGCAACCGGCCACTCGCTGCTGACGATCGTGCTGCTCTTCGAAGGTGCCCTGCTCTTCGTCGCGGCGAACACCGGATTCCTAGGCGGCCCTGCCGTGCTCGCCAACATGGCGGTCGACCGCTGGGCGCCGAACCAGTTCAGCGCCCTCTCGTCGCGTCTGGTGACGCGCAACGGCGTGCTGCTCATGGGCGTGTCGGCCCTCGCGATCCTGGTCTGGACCCGAGGCTACGTGAGCCTGCTGGTCGTGCTCTACACCGTGAACGTCTTCATCACGTTCACCTTGTCGCTGCTCGGCCTGACGCTCTACTGGTGGCGCCAGCGCCGCGACGCCGAGCATGGCCGACGCCGCCTGATGCTCTCGGCGCTCGCGCTCGTGGTCACCGCCGGCATCCTCGCCGTGATCGTGGTCGAGCGCTTCCTGCAGGGCGGCATCGTCACGCTGGCGATCACCTCCGTGGTGGTGGCCATCGGCCTCGCGATCCGCAGCCACTACGCACACGTGCGCCGCCTGACGGAGCGGTTCGAGCGCGAGCACCGCTGGCGCATGCGCGACCTCGCCGGGCCGCCGGAGCCGCCCGACCCGTCGCTGCCCACGGCGGTGTTTCTCGTGAGCGCGAACCGCGGCATCGGGCAGCACATGGCCGAGCGCGTCGAGTCGCTCTTCCCGGCGCACTTCCGCAACTTCGTCTTCGTGAGCGTCGGCACCGTCGACAGCGAGTCCTTCGGCACCGACCACGCCCTGCGCACGCTGCAGTACGCGACCCGGGCCACGCTCGACGCGCTCGTCAACTACGCCCAGTACCGGGGCAAGGCGGCCGAATCGCACGACGCGTACGGCAGCGACCGGCTGGCGGAACTCGAGCGCGTGTCCCTCGAGGTGCGCGCGACGTACCCGAACAGCGTGTTCTTCGCGAGCCGGCTGGTCTTCGACAGGGACTATCCGTGGAACCGCTGGCTGCACAGCCAGACGCCGCTCGCGATGCAGCGGGCGCTGAACGAGCACGGCGTGGAACTCGTGATCCTGCCCGTCGCGCTGCACGAGTCCGCTGAGCCGCAGCGGCCCGTCTCCGCGTCCACCTGACGGGTCTGCTAACCTTGCGCGCGTGAGCGAGATCCTGCCGAGCGCGGGCAAGGTGATCTACGCGGTCGACCTCGAGGCCGACGCCGCCATCGCGGGACCGTTCGACACCTGGCTGCGCGACCACATCGCGGACGTGCTGCAGTTCCCGGGATTTCTCTCGGCCGAGGTGCTGTCCGATGCCGATGCGGCGGCGGGCAAGGTGCGCCGCACGGTGCAGTACCGGCTGCAGGACCCGGCGGCGCTCGACGACTACCTGCGCAACCATGCGCCGCGCATGCGTGCCCGGGGCCTCGAGCTCTTCGGCGACCGTTTCTCGGCGACGCGCCGCGTGCTCGCACAGCGCGAGGAATTCATCCGCGGCAAGGTCTCGACCGAGAACTGCCTCAACTGCGGCGAGGTGCTGACCGGACAGCACTGCTCCCATTGCGGGCAGCGCGCGCGGGTCCGCGTGCTCTCGCTGTGGGGCCTCGTGCGCGACGTGCTCGGCGACCTGACGAACTTCGACTCGCGCCTGTGGCGGACGCTGGTTCCGCTGGCGTTCCGTCCGGGGTTGCTCACGCAGGACTTCCTGCGCGGCAAGCGCGCGAGCTACACGCCGCCGTTCCGCATGTACCTGATCCTGAGCGTCGCGTTCTTCCTGCTGGCGCAGGTCGGCGGCAACCCGGGCGACGCGTTCCGGTTCGACCTCGACGATCAGGGCGCCGCGAACCTGCAGTTGAGCGACGGCAGCGGCACGCCGGCACCCACCGGCGATGCGAAAGCGGCGGCCGCCTCCGCCGCCAGCACTCCAACGCCACCCCCGGTTCGCACGCTCGACGCCGAGACGCTGAAGCTGGTCGACCGCGTGGCGAGTCGCGTCGCGGCGAAGGATCGCGAGCGCGTGCGGCGCGAGCTCAGCGCCAAACTCGCCCGGATCCCGGAGAAGGAACTCGCGCCGATGAAGAAGGCGCTCGCGGATCCCTGCGGCGAGGGCACGTTCAAGGTCGACATCGGGCCGCTCGCCAAGGAGTACGAGCCCAGGCTTCGCGACGCCTGCCGCAAGATCTGGACCGACACGCCGAGCTTCGGACGCGCACTGTTCGAGAACATCCCGAAGATGATGTTCATCTTCCTGCCGCTCATCGCCGTGGTCCTGTACGTGCTCTACCTCGGCTCGGGTCGCTATTTCGTCGAGCACCTGCTGTTCGTGGTGCACTACCACGCGTTCTTCTTCCTGGGCGGGCTCGCGATCCTGCTGCTGCAACGCCTCGCGAAGCTGGGAGGCGCCACGCCGCTCGGGCAGGGCTTCGGCAGCGCCGAGGGATTCCTGACCGCCGCCTTCGTGTTCTACGCGCCGATCTACCTGTACCGCGCGATGCGACGGGTCTACGGCCAGGGCCGCCTGCTCACGCTCGCCAAGTACTCGGTGCTGGGCGTCGGCTACTTCGTCTGCCTGCTGTTCACCGCGCTCGGGCTGCTTTTCTACACCGCGCTCACGCTTTAGGGCGCTGCGCCCGGACCACTCGCGCGCGTATTCTAGGCGCATGGACGATCGCACCATCCTGCACGTCGACATGGACGCGTTCTACGCGTCCGTCGAGCAGCGCGACGACCCGGCGCTGCGCGGCCGGCCGGTGATCGTCGGCGGCACCGGGCCACGCGGCGTCGTGGCGGCGGCGAGCTACGAGGTGCGCCGCTACGGCGTGCACTCGGCCATGCCGATGCGCG
>CAZRKS010000229.1:0-4175 GCA_964600315.1 uncultured Steroidobacteraceae bacterium
GTGAACATCGACATCCAGGCGCTCGGCGCATGGACGTAGAGGATGCGGAACGCGTCCTTCTGCTGGTAGTCCATGGGGGCCTTCACGAGCCCCCACCACGTCGCGAGCAGGATGAGGGCGAGCGCCGGCCACCCGAACCACGGTGCCAGGCGGCCGAGCAGCCGGTAGGCGTGCGGGGGCGAGGCGAATTTATGCAGCCAGGTCCACATGATCGTCCTTTGGCCGGTGCAGGTGCGGCCGGGTCAACTCTCGACGCTGATCCGGATCGCCGCCGACATGGCGAGCGGGCCGAGGCTCAGCACCATGAAGAAGATCGCCGCGAGCAACTGCAGCGGTCCGGCGGGCGAATCGCCGTCCATCGCCATCGACACCGCCCGCGAGCCGAAGATGAGCAGCGGCATCGCGAGCGGCAGCACGAGCAGCGACAGGAGCACGCTCCCCCGCCGCACGCCCACGGTGAGCGCGGCGCCGATGCCGCCCAGGATGCTGAGCGTGGCCGTGCCGAGCAGCAGCGACACGACGAGCGTGCCCCAGGCACCGAACGGCAGGCCGAGCGCCGTGCCGACGATCGGCGCGATGACCACCAGCGGCAGCCCGGTCAGGACCCAGTGACACGCCACCTTGGCCAGCAGCAGCCAGCCGAGCGGTTGGCCGGACAGCACCCACTGCTCCATCGTGCCGTCTTCGACATCCGAGCGGAACAATGATTCCAGCGCGAGGAGCGACGCCAGCAGTGCGGCCACCCACACGACGCCGCCCGAGATCTTGCGCAGTTCGGCGAGGTCCGGGGTGGTCGCCAGCGGGAAGAGCGTCGTCACGACGACATAGAAGATGAGCGGCTGGGCCACCTCGTCCCAGCGCCGCCAGGCGAGCGTGAGGTCGCGCCGGAACACGAGCCACGCTGCGTTCGAAACCGCTGCGCGCCTCATGCGCCGAGTTCCAGGCGCCGCAGGTTCGGGGAATGGTCGAGCAGACGCTGGTGGGCGGCCGCGAGCGCCAGGCCGCCGCGCTGCACGTGGTCCTGCACGAGTTCCTCGACCAGCGCGACGCCGGCCGTGTCGAGGTTGGTGACGGGTTCATCGAGCACCCAGAGCGACGCCTCGGCGAGCAGGAGCCGAGCGAGCGCAAGGCGTCGCTTCTGGCCCGCGGAGAGCGAGCGGGCCGGAAGGTCGCCCCGCGACAGGATCCCGCAGCGCTCCAGCGCGGCGTCGATCTCGCGGCTGCCGAGTTCCTGGCGCAACCCGGCGAGGAACTTCAGGTTCTCGCGCGCCGTGAGGTCGCCCTTGAGGGAATTCGGATGGCCGAGGTAGCCGAGCTGCGCGTGGAACTCGTCGCTCGCCCCGCGCACCGGCCGGCCGCACCAGTCGATTGCGCCGCTCTCGGCCGGCAGCAGCCCGCAGACCACGCGCAGCAGCGTCGTCTTGCCGACGCCGTTCGGGCCGGTGATCTTCAGGAATTCGCCCGCGCGCACGACGAAGGACACGTCCCGCAGGATGTGCCGGTCGCCACGCCACGCGTTGATCGCTCGAGCCTCGAGCACCGCCCCTTCGGGCACCATCGATCCTCCGCCCACGCTTGTCAGGTCCGGTCGCCCAGGACCCGTCCTGCGGGGCGACTAAGTGGGCGCGGAGTCTAGCAAATCGGCGTTCAGTCCTGCGCTACGGGTTGCCGCAGGAAGTCGTCCGCCCGGGGCTCGAGCATTACGAGGTCTGCCCCCTCTTCTACGCGATCACCGGGCTTGACCAGGACGGACTTGACCGTTCCAGCCCAGGGTGCGGCGAGCGAGTGCTCCATCTTCATGGCTTCGAGCACGACGAGCACCGCTCCGGCCTCGACCGTGGCACCAGGCTCGGCGCGCAGGTCGAGGACGTGCCCCGGCATGGGCGCACGCAGGTGGCCCTCGTGCTCGGCCGAGTTGTGGTGCTCTGCGCCCGTGTCCTCGCGGAACTCGAAACGCAGGCACTGCCGGCGCACGATCGTGCTCGCGGGTCCCTGCTCCACCCGGGCCACGAGGGGTCGCCCGTCGATGTTCCCCGCCCAGCCGCCGCCGGGCCCGGGCAGCAGCGCCACCGTGTGGGTCCGTCCGGCGAGGCCCACCTCGAGTCCGTCCCGGCGGCGGGCGACACGCAGCCAGTGGCGTTCGCCTCCCAGTTCGAGCGGCAGCCTGAGCGTCGGCGCGCCGTTCAGCCGGAAGCCCGCATCGGTGACCCACGGCGATTGTGGCTGCACCGGGTCCGGCGACGGCGCCGCGGGCGTCCCCGAGAGCGACGCGGCCGCGACGAGCCACGCCTCGGTGCGCTCAGCTTCCGTCTCGCCGACGGGCTGCAGCGCCTGCTCGAGCAACCGCGTGCTGACGTCACCTGCGCGCACCGGTTCGGCACCAAGGATCTCCCACAGGAACCGCGCGTTGGTGCGCACGCCCTCGACCTCGGTGTGCTCCAGCGCGTCCCGCAGGGTCTCGAGCGCCGCCGCACGATCCGGCGCCCAGGCGACGATCTTGGCCAGCATCGGGTCGTAATGGACCGTGACCTCGTCGCCCTCGCGGACCCCGCTGTCGATGCGGACCCGTGCGGTGCCCTCCGGAAACCTGAGGCGCGCCAGGCGGCCGGTCGACGGCAGGAAGCCACGCTCGGGATCCTCGGCGTACAACCGCGCCTCCACGGCATGGCCGTTGCGACGGATCGCCTGCTGCCCGAGCGGCAGCGGTTCGCCGCTCGCGATGCTGAGCTGCCACTCGACCAGATCGAGCCCGGTGATCATTTCCGTGACCGGGTGCTCGACCTGCAGTCGCGTGTTCATCTCGAGGAAGTAGAACTGCCGACCGTCGTAAAGGAACTCGACGGTGCCTGCGCCCGCGTACCCCACCGCACGCGCCGCGGCCACCGCCGCCTCGCCCATGACGGAGCGGGTCGCTTCGTCGAGGTGCGGCGCCGGCGCCTCCTCGATCACCTTCTGGTGCCGCCGCTGCAGCGAGCAGTCGCGCTCGAACAGGTGCACCGCGCCGCCGTGCGAGTCGGCGAATACCTGGATTTCGACGTGGCGTCCCTTCTCGACGAAGCGTTCGAGCAGCACCCGCTCGTCGCCGAACGATTTCGACGCCTCGCGCCGGGCGCCGGCGAGCGCCTCGCTGAACTCCGCCGCCGAGCGCACGACGCGCATGCCCTTGCCGCCGCCGCCCGCGGTCGGCTTGATGAGCAGCGGCCAGCCGAGGCGCTGCGACTCGGCCTCGAGCCGCTCCGTGGTTTGCTCGTCGCCGTCGTAACCGGGAAGCACGGGCACGCCGGCGGCTGCCATCAGGCGCCGGGCCTCGCTCTTCGAACCCATGCGCAGGATCGCCTCCACCGGCGGACCGACGAACACGATGCCCGCGTCGCGGCACGCCCGAGCGAAACCGGCGTTCTCCGACAGGAAGCCGTAGCCCGGGTGGACGGACTGCGCTCCCGTCGCGCGCGCGGCCTCGAGGATGCGCTCGACGTCGAGGTAACTCTCGCGCGCCGCGGCCGGGCCGACCGGCACGGCGACGTCGGCGAGTCGGGTGTGCAGCGCGCCGCGATCCGCCTCCGAGTAGACGGCAATCGTCCGCAGTCCGAGCCGGCGGGCCGTGCGGATCACGCGGCAGGCAATCTCGCCGCGGTTGGCAATCAGGACGCTTTCGAGCATGGCGGCCCCTACATCCGGAAGATGCCGTACGGGGCTTCGCCCTCGTCCGGACGGCAGGTCGTGGCCGCGAGCGCGAGCATCAGCACGTCGCGCGTGTCGACCGGGTCGATGACGCCGTCGTCCCAGAGCCGGGCACTCGCGTAGTACGGATGGCCCTGGGATTCGTACTGGCCGCGGATCTCGTCGCGGAATGCCTGTTCGTCGGCCTCCGGCCAGTCCTCGCCGCGTCGCTGCATGCCCTCGCGCCGGACGATGGCCAGCACGGTCGCCGCCTGTTCCCCGCCCATCACCGAGATGCGCGCGTTGGGCCAGCTCCAGAGGAAGCGACCGCCGTAGGCGCGCCCGCACATCGCGTAGTTGCCGGCGCCGAATGAGCCGCCGATCAGCACCGTGAACTTAGGCACCGAGGCGCAGGCGACCGCGGTCACCATCTTGGCGCCGTCGCGCGCGATGCCGCCGGCCTCGTACTTGCGGCCGACCATGAAGCCGGTGATGTTCTGCAGGAACAGCAGCGG
>CAZRKS010000230.1:0-4174 GCA_964600315.1 uncultured Steroidobacteraceae bacterium
ACTCGCCGAACTCGCCGCGCAGGTACCCCCAGCCGCGCTGGATGTGCTGGATGAGGGAGTGGGCCTTGTACTGGGTGAGCACCGAGATCTGGCGGATGCCGGAGTTGACGCAGTTGGACAGCACGAAATCGACGATGCGGAACTTGCCGCCGAACGGCGTGGCCGGCTTGCAGCGGTCCTCGGTCAGGTCCTTGAGCCGCTCGCCGCGGCCGCCCGCCATGATCACGGCCAGCGTTCCTCGGGTCAGGCGGCTCAGGTATCGACGCGGTGCGAACTGTCGTTGCTGTTCCGTGATCATGCCGTGCCCCGGCTCCTTGTCGATGAGCCCGATGTTACCTAGTGCGCCGATGGGCCGACACCCGAGCGAAATCCTTAGACGCATTGCGGGGTTTGACCCTGCGGCGGGCCACGAGCGAATGCCTCAATAATACGCAAGAGGTAATACTATTGACTTCGTATTACTGTCTGCTGTTTAATACCAGGCACCATCGATGCTTGGCGTTCGCCCAGTGACACCCGATCCGATCGACCCGCTGCCGGCTGACGGACCTGACGCCCAGGTGCGCAAGTTCCAGCGTGAACTGAGCGCGGGCCTCACGTCGCTCGTGCTGCTGTCCGTCCTGTCCGAAGCCACCGCAGACCTCTATGGCTACGAGATCGCGCGTCGGCTCGGCGGCGAGGATGGCCGCGCGAGCCCCTTCAAGCAGGGCGCGCTGTATCCCGTGCTGCGCAACATGAGCGCGTCGGGCCTGCTGTCGAGCCGCGTCGTGCCCTCGTATTCAGGGCCGCCGCGGCGCTATTACCGCATCACGCCGCTCGGCCGGACGGTGCTCGCGTCCTGGCGCGCGGCCTGGGAAGACACGCGCGCGTTCGTCGATGCCATCGTGCAGCGCGCTTCAGCCAGGGAGACCTCGACATGACGGCCGCGACTCCGCGCACGGTCGAACAGTACCTCGATTCGCTGCGTGCGGCGCTCAAGGGCGCCGATCCTGCGCTCGTGCAGGACGCACTCTACGATGCCGAGGAGCACCTCCGCGCCGAACTCGCGCAGCGTCCGGGCGACAATGAAGGCGACGTGCTCGCCACCATCGTGACGAGCTACGGCGCGCCCGACGAGGTCGCCGAGGCTTACCGCAGCAACGAGGCGACGATCCAGCGCGCGTTGCGCACGCCGGCGCCCCGGCCTCGCAAGAGCGGGCTCGGCCGCTTCTTCGCCGTTTACGCGGACTCGCGGGCGTATCTCTCCCTCCTCTACATGCTGCTCGCGCTCGTGACGGGAATCGTGTACTTCACGTTCGCGGTCACCGGGCTGTCGCTGTCGGCCGGTTTCGCCATTCTCATCATCGGCGTGCCTTTCTTCCTGCTGTTCGTCGGCGCGACCCGCTTCGTGGCGCTCGCCGAGGGACGGCTGGTCGAGACGATGCTCGGCACGCGGATGCCACGGCGGCCCGTCTATCCGGACCGCGCGACACCGTTCCTGCAGCGCGTGGTCGACATGCTGAAGGACCCGCACACCTGGGGCACGCTGGTGTATTTCGTGCTGATGCTGCCGCTCGGCGTGTTCTATTTCACGTTCGTCGTGGTCGGGATCGTCACTTCGGTGGCGACGTTCGTCGCGCCGTTCGTCGAGCTGCTTTACCATGCCGGGCTGGTCGAGATTGACGGCGTCGTGCAGACCCCGCACCCGGCGCTGCTGCCGCTGATCTCGCTCCTGGGACTGCTCCTGCTCACCGTCACGATGCACCTGGCGCGAGGAATCGGCTACCTGCATGGTCAACTGGCGAAGACCCTCCTCGTCCGGCCGCCCGGCGCTGATTGACCCTGCGGCGCGGTACGCGCGGTGGTTAGCGGCAGCGCTCGCGGTGCTGGCGGCGGGCTGCGGGCATGCGGACGATCCGGGAAATGCGGTGCCGAAAGAATCGGCGAATGGCACCGATTTTCCGGGCACCGATTCTTCCCAGGCACTCTGCATCCCGGTCGACACCGGCTCCCTGAAAGCGCGTCTCAAGGGCGCCATCGACGCTGACATCGACTGGGGCAGCGGCACGCCACAGTGCAAGGGCGGACCGCGCCCCGACGCCCAGGGCGTGCGCCTGATCTACAAGGGAACTGCGTCCACGGCAGGTCCACTGCTCCTCGTCTTCGGCATCGGACCGTTGCGCGCCGGTGAGTCGACACGCGACGTGCCCGTGAACCTCACGGTCGTGCGCGAAGGCCAGGGGCTCTTCTACTCGACGCGCGGTGACGACAAGTGCGCCATGGACGAGGTCCGCCAGGAACCGACCGGCGATCCGCAGGTCTATCGGCTCACGGGCCGCGGCTATTGCACCCAGCCCGCACGCGCCGTCGTCGGCGACGGTGCGGTGCTGGTCTCGCGGTTCGACGTCATGGCTACCGTGGACTACCGATGAGCCGAGTGCACTTGCTCTCCGCCGCGCTGATCCTCAGTGCCGGCCTGCTGGCCTGGGAGGCGGGCGCGCAGGGCGTCCGGGAGGGGGTGATTCCGCTGTCGGACTTTCCGCGCGAGCCGCTCGTGATCGAGACGCGCAGCGCGCGCCGGCACTCGCTCGACGCCTGGCGTGCGGAGACGGCCGCGACCCGCGAACAGGGGCTGATGTTCGTGCAGGACATTCAGCCGGAACAGGCGATGATCTTCGTCTACGAGCCACCGCAGCGCGTCGCCATGTGGATGAAGAACACGCTGCTGCCGCTCGACATGCTGTTCGTCGACGACGCCGGCTGCGTCGTCCGGATCGTGCGCAACGCCCGCCCGCAGTCGCTCGACACGATCGACTCGCGTGCGCCGGTCGCTCTCGTCGTGGAACTCAAGGGCGGCATCGCGAAGAGCCTCGGCATCGACGCCGGCGACCGGGTCCTGAGACCGGCGGCGGACTGGCCGGCTAGGGGTCTTTCCTGTACCGGCACCCGCTGACTTCCGCTAGCATTTCCGGATGTCGAGCCGCACCGTTGCGGGCGGGCGGCCGTAGTGCAGCATCCGTCAATCTCCCGGGAGCCAAGATGAAGAAGTCCCTCCTCCTCGCGCCAGCCATCGGCGTTGCCCTGCTGTGTGCCGCCACCGCGCGCGCCGACGACTCGAGTCATCCATGGAACGATGAGGTCGGCCAGTGGTTCGTCGCGCCCTTCGTCGGCTATACCTGGGTCGACAGCAACCGCTATCTCGACGACGGCATGCACTGGGGCGCGGCCCTCGGCAAGCACCTGAGCGAAGACTGGAGTGCACAGATTGCCGGCTACACGGGCGACTTCGACAACAATGGCGAGAAGGATCCGAGCTGGGGGTGGCCTGCCAGCTTCGACGCGACGCTCTCGGGCGTCTCACTCGACCTCATGCGCGTCTTCGACCGCGCGAGCCACATTTCGCCCTACGTGCTCGGCAGCGTCGGCTACCAGAACGACAACTACGAGGGCCTCCAGGGCGATGCCAACGTCACGGCCGCGATTGGAGTCGGCCTGATGTGGGACCTCTACCGCAATGCCAACGGCTCGCGCACCGTGCAACTGCGGCCCGAAGTCCGCGAGCGCTGGGACTTTGCGACGGGCGAGACGTACGGCGACACGCTCGCGCAGGTCGGCATCGCATTCCAGTGGGGCCCGCCGCGGCCGGAACCGAAGGCCGAGGAGCCGCCACCACCCCCGCCTCCTCCGCCGCCGCCGGCCAAGTGCGGTGACGAGGACGGTGATGGCGTGTGCGACGCCGACGACAAGTGCCCCGGCACTCCGGCCGGCACCAAGGTCGACAAGGTCGGCTGCCCGCTCGAGCAGACGCTCAAGCTGCTGTTCGACTTCGACAGCGCGGAACTGCGTCCCGAGTCGATCACCGAGCTCGAGCGCGTCGTGAAGTTCATGAACGACGTGCCGTTTGCGACCGCGGAGATCGACGGCTACACCGACAGCGTGGGCAGCGATGCCTACAACGTGAAGCTGTCGGATCGTCGTGCGAAGTCGGTGTTCGACTACCTGACCTCGCGCGGCGTGGATCCGAGCCGCCTGAAGTCGATGGGCTACGGCGAGGCGAACCCGATCGCGGACAACAAGACCGCGGAAGGCCGCCAGCAGAACCGTCGCGTCATGCTGATCCGCACGGATTCCGGCATGTAATCGACCCTCAGGCCCAGGCCTGACACGGGGCCTCGTCGCGCGAGCGGCGGGGCCC
>CAZRKS010000231.1:0-4168 GCA_964600315.1 uncultured Steroidobacteraceae bacterium
AGGACCTGCGCCCGGGCGACCTCGTGTTCTTCCGCTGGTCCGGGCGCGAGGTGTCGCACGTCGGCATCTATGCCGGCGACGATCGCTTCGTGCACGCGCCGCAGTCCGGCGGACAGGTGCGCATGGCCAGCCTCGACGACGAGTGGTTCCGTGCGCGTTACGCCGGGGCCGGGCGGCCGTACTAGCTAGCCCAGATTTCTCACCGCCCGGCCGATTCTTCCCGAATTTGGGCGGGCCGCGCGAGTTCGCAGGCCTGCTGTCCGTGCGAGGAGGCGATTGCCACGAATTGGTCGCAATTCGGCAACAGCGCGGCACCGTTCGACTCGAAAGCAGTGCGGCGCCTGTCGGGAGGGGGTGTCTGGTTCGTCGGGCGGCTTAACGCGCCGCGGCACCGAGTGCGTGGAAGGCGGCGATGAACTCCCGCTGCTCGGGACAGGCCGAACTCACGGCGAGCTTCACGCGGCGCACGCTCACGGCGACGACCGCGCCGATCTTCAGCAGGCGCAGCCGGATCGCGTGAGCGCTGGCGTGGCGAGCGAGGTGCCTGCCAGCGCCGCGCCCTTCGAATGACGCCGCGCCGCGAGCTTCCCCAACAGCGTGCCCATCACCGGATCGTGCCGCAGCCGCTCGTGATCGTTCAGATCCTCGTAGCCGAGCGCCATGCCTCTCGCCTGGATCGGCAACCGCTAGCGTGAGTCCGTCGGATCCCGTCTCGCGACCGAGCCATCAATGATCTCGAACTCGAAAGGATACGAACGATCATCCAGGATCAAGTCGGCGCGAAAGACGCCAAACTTTGGTACGACAAAACCTTGCGCCTTCCACGCCAGCGTCGCGTCGCTTCGGCTCTGCAGTTCGACTTTGCCCATGACTTCGTCGAACGCGAATCTGCCATCAGGATCCGTGATCCGGAGTCGCGCGTCGAAGCTCCCTTCGAGATCTTTCAGCATGACCAGGATGGCAAGACTGGCCAGTTGCGCTACACCCGCACCGTCGGCAGGCGCTTTCGGCCCCAGCACCGTGATGCTGTCCGCCGGGAACACCCCGAGCAGCGCCAGCTTCTGGTGCGCCTCCATGCGCACGTCTTCGCACAGGATGAACTTCACGCTCTTCGTCGCTGGAAACTTCTTGCTCATCGTCCGTTCGCCTGTCGTGCCTTTGTCTGCTGCGGAAACATGACGATGTTGCCGGCCGAACCCACTTCCGAAAAGCTGCCAGATCGGGCGGCATCGGTCGCAACATCACGGGCTACGTACAACGCATTGGCAACGACCTCGTTGCGCCCCTCAACGTACCCGCCGACACGCGGCGCATCCTGCACACCGGCAAACGGCACCGCCGCAGGCCGCGACGTATGACGCACCGCCAATCCCTCCGCCACGAACGCCGTCACCAGCGCATTCATGCTCACCCCTTCCTGCGCCGCACGCTCCATCAGTCGCGCGTGCAGGTACTTTGGCAACCGCTGCACGAACTTCGCCGCCTCGCCCGAGCCGTGTGGCTGCGGCACCGGCTTGCCGTCCTCGACCTGTGCCTCCATCCACGCCTGAAACGCCTCGCGTCCGTTCGCGATCGTCTCTTCGTACGTCGCACCGTCCGACAGGCACCCCGGCAGATCCGGAAACCGGATCGCGAAGCCACCACCCTCGTCTTCCGGCAGAGGCTCAACCCTGAACGGGTACTTCTCGAATTCAGGAAGGTTGCTCACGGTTGCTCTCGTATCTCGTCCACGAACGCGATGAACTCCCGCACGTAAACCGGCTTGATCGGTCGCCTCGCCGGGATCGTCACCCTCGTGCGGCTGCATGGGTGCGAAAAGACCACGTGGCTCCCGCCGCCCTTGCGAACCGACATCCCAAGCGCCCTCGCCACGGCTTCGAAGTCGCCGATGTGCCAGTCCGCCTTCGGATTGGCCCGCATCGCATCGATCTTCTTTTCCGTTGAGGACATCGTCGCATGATATCACCGGCAATACTATGACTGACTGCTCAGCGGAAGGTTCTTCCGCCGCGCCGATCGCCGTCTAGACCGCGGTTCCAAGCCCGTCGTCCGCCATCCGGCAGCCAGCCCGCTCTCGCACGCGCCGTAGAGCCGCCGCCAGATCCGAAATCTGCAGCGAATTGTCAGAAATCTCTTAAATCCGCACACGCTGACGCGTAACAGCATGGTAATCGAACATATATTCTCTCAAATCGCTGTTGGTCGACTATTATTGGTGTTACTATTCACTTAACGAACAATCGCAACCGGACAGTTACAGATGCTGGACCTCAAGCTGCAGCTTTCATTGGCAATCGGACTTCGTCCGCACAGTGCTGCCAAGATCTGTGAGGACGCGCTCGACGTTGCATCTCTGGTGTACAGCCTCAACGCCGGAGACCCGTTCAGCCGCAAGGAGCTCTGCGAATACCTCGGCGTAGGGGAATCCACGTTGAGCGGCTGGATCAAGGAAGGGCGAATCCCCCGCATGGCCAGGAACGCCATCGCGCTGCTCGGTATCCAGCAGATGCTCGCAGCGGAACTCCGGCGACTGCAGGCCGATGATCTGCGCGTTGTACGCGCCGGCCAGCACTTCCAGGTGTGCGAGCTTCTGGAGGACCAGGACGGTGAACTCACCGGCCGCGTGATCGCTGAGAACGTTCCCACGATCGAGGATGCTCGCCTGCTCGCCAGCGGCCGCCGTGCCCTGCGCCTGCTTCAGCAGGTCGATGACGCCAGTCTCATCGACTATGCGCGCGACATGTCCGACAACGCTTCGTTCTTACGCGGCGTCGACGAGGTTGAGCACGATATCGAGGCGCACCGTCTGTATGTAACCGACCACTCACAGTGGCAGGCCAAGTACGGACGCAAGATGCTCGACGGCCTGCTCGGCGAATCGGAAACGCCTGCAGGAGCACAGCAATGATCACCCCTCACGCTCGGACCCGCATGCAGCAACGCGGCATTTCGCCGGGAGTGCTCGACCTACTGCTTTGCTACGGCACTGCTCAGCACGATCACCACGGCGCCGAGGTCTACCACTTCGACAAGGCCGCGCTTCGTCGCCTCGAACACGCGTGGGGCCGAAGTTTCGTGCGGCGGCTCGACGGATTCCGCCGCGCGTACGCCGTGATGCGCGACGGCCGGGTGGTCACCACCGGCCACCGCTGCGATCGCGTCCATCGCCACTAGGAGTCAGTCATGAGCGACAGCGCCATTCTGGCCGCCATTGAGAGCGAGCTCGTTCGCGTCGAAGGCTACGTCGCAAACCTCCGCAGCAAGATCCGCAGCTTGCGTCAGGACATCGCGCCGCCTCGTGGCAACCCAGCCACCAACGCGCCAGCAAATCCGTCGCTGCCCGTCGATCTCACCACCGCTGGCGCGCTCCACCCGCGCGGCTTCTGGTACGGCGGTACCTTCCGGCGCTGCTCGACTCAGATCGACGTCTACCTTGGACTCCTACGCGCGATCGCGAAGTCATCCGACGATGCCATGCCGCGAGCCGCAGCAGCCCTGCACCGTGGCGGCCGGTCACGTCGATACATCGCCAACAATCCATTCGCCCTTTTCCGCTCCCGGACACCGACATGGGCAGCACAGCACAGCGCGCATATTGTCGAAGGCTGGTACGCCGACACCAACCTCAGCCTCGACCAGAAGAAGCAGTTGATTCGTGACGTTTTAAGAGCAGCCGGTCTTCGCGACGGCATCGACGTCGTCATCGTATGGCATCGCACCCCCGCAGTTCCGGATCACGCCACACCTGCATGGGTGCAGCCACCGACACGGAGACACTGACGTATGAGTTGGACAGTCGTCTCACTCATCACCCTCGCCACCTTCCTCCTTGGCTTCATCCTCGGCCACCGCATGGCTGCGCGCGGCTACCGCGGCGAGCGCGCGCAACTCGAGCGTCAGTACCAGCGCATCGTCGACTACGCCGACGACTACATCGAAGCGAACGCCGCCGGCTGGGGCGTGCGCGTCATCCGCAACACGTCCGGCGACATAGTCCAACTCGCCACGCGCTGCGCCACACCGGCCGTGCTGGCGCAGGATTTCCTCGACGAGCAGCGCCGCCGCAAGGCACTGCATTAGCACGGATTTCTCGTCGATCCGAGCTAACGACGACGCCCCAGCCAGCGCTGCGACTTCTCGAGCGCGATCAGGTCCGCCGTCCGGTCGA
>CAZRKS010000232.1:0-4163 GCA_964600315.1 uncultured Steroidobacteraceae bacterium
CGCAGCCCCCGGGCAGCGAGACGTCGGCCGAGCCATGGCGGGCCACGAGCGGGCCGAGCACGAGGATCGCCGCGCGCATCGTCTTGACGAGTTCGTACGGCGCAAACGTCTCCCGCGTGCTGCGCGGATCGACCTCGATGCGCATGCGCTCGTCGACCGTCACGCCCGCGCCCATGCGCCCGAGCAGTTCGATCATCGTGGTGACGTCCTGCAGGTGCGGGACGTTGCCGATCGTCACCGGGCCGTCGGCGAGCAGGGCGCCGGCCAGGATCGGCAGCGTGGCGTTCTTGGCGCCCGAGATGCGCACCTCGCCTTCGAGAGGCACGCCGCCCCGGATCTGCAGCTTGTCCACGGGCTGGCCTCGCCTCAGGCCGGACGCGCCGCCGTGCGCGCGGCCCGCCACTCGGCCGGGGAATAGGCCTGGATGGAAAGGGCGTGGATCTCGCGACCCATGCGCGGGCCGAGCGTGGCGTAGACGAGCTGGTGCCGCTGCAGGTTGCGCCGGCCGTCGAACTGCGGGGCCACCACGACGGCCTCGAAATGGGTGTCGTCGTCGGTCCGGACGTGCACCTCGGCGTCCGGCAGACCGGCCAGAATCAGCCGGGTCACGTCTTCGGCGGTCATGGGAGGATGGCCTCGGGGGAGCGGGCTGGTTAGTTTAACTGAGCAGGAAGGCTATGGGCTGCAGGCTGCAGGCTGTAGGTCAGGGGCTGTAGGCTGTAGGCTGTGGGCTATGGCCCGATCCTCGGCTCTTCCCACAGCCCATAGCCCACAGCCCATAGCCTTCCGGCCAACGCCCACAGCCTACAGCCCATAGCCTTTCATGCCCCCCGACCCCCTCATCGCCCGCGGCCGCCGTGTCCTCGAGACGGAGGCTGGAGCCGTCGCCGCCCTGGTGGAGCGGCTCGACGCGGCGTTTGCGCAGGCCTGCCGCCTGCTGCTGGCCTGCGAGGGCCGGATCGTGGTCACCGGGATGGGCAAGTCAGGCCACGTCGGCAACAAGATCGCCGCAACCCTCGCGAGCACCGGCAGCCCGTCCTTCTTCCTGCATCCGGCCGAGGCGAGCCACGGCGACATCGGCGTGATCACGGCGCGCGACGTCGTGATCGCCCTGTCGAACTCCGGCGAGACCGAGGAACTGCTCACGATCCTGCCGCTCATCAAGCGGCTCGGCGTACCGCTCATCGCGCTCACCGGCAACGCCGCGTCGACGCTCGCGCGCTACGCGACCGTGACGCTCGACGTCAGCGTCCCCGAGGAAGCCTGCCCGCTGAACCTCGCCCCGACGGCGAGCACGACCGCGACGCTCGCGATGGGCGACGCGCTCGCGGTCGCCGTGCTCGAGGCCCGCGGCTTCACCGAGGAGGATTTCGCCCGCTCGCACCCGGGCGGCAGCCTCGGCCGGCGCCTGCTGCTGCACGTCGAGGAGATCATGCGACGAGGCGACGACCTGCCGGCCGTCGGCCCCGAGACGCTGCTCAGCGCGGGACTGCTCGAGATGAGCCGCAAGGGACTCGGCATGACGACCATCGTCGACGACGAACGGCGAATGCTCGGCATCTTCACCGACGGCGACCTGCGGCGCGCGCTCGACCGGCAGCTCGACGTGCACGCGACCCGTATGCGCGACGTGATGACTGCGGGCGGCAAGGTCGCGCGGCCGCGCATGCTCGCCGCCGAGGCCGTCCACCTCATGGAAGCGCACCGCATCACCGCGCTCCCCGTCGTCGACGACAAGGGCGTGCTGGTCGGGGCGCTGAACGTGCACGACCTGCTGCGTGCCGGAGTGATGTAGCCGTGGACGAAGTCCTGCGACGTGCCCGGGGGGTCCGGCTTCTGGTGCTGGACGTCGATGGCGTCCTCACCGACGGCCGGCTCTATCTCTCGGCGGCCGGCGAGGAACTCAAGGTGTTCGACGTGCGCGACGGCTCCGGTCTCGTCGCCCTGCAGCGGGCCGGCGTCGCGGTGGCGATCATCTCGGGCCGCGACTCCGGCGCCGTGTCGCGGCGCGCCGCCGAACTCGGCATCCCTCACGTGCGGCAGGGCGTCACCGACAAGGGGCGCGAACTCGAATCCCTGATGCATGAACTCGGCATCGCCGCCGCGGAGACGGCCTGCGTGGGCGACGACACGCCCGACCTGCCGATGCTGCGGACCGCCGGCCTCGCCGTCGCCGTCGCCGATGCGCATCCCGGCCTGCGCGCGTCGGCTCACTTCGTCACTTCGGCGCCCGGCGGCCGCGGTGCAGTGCGGGAAGTATGCGATCTTCTGCTCGCCGCCGCGAAGCCCTGAAGCAGCGCATCGTGACGGTCGCGGCCGCGGTCGCGGGCCTCGCCCTGCTCTACGGCCTGTTCGCTGGCCGCGACGGCGCCGACATCGAGCTCGGCGAGCCCGGCCAGCAGCGCGGCTACTACCTGTCGGACGCGACGCTCACCGAGACCGGCGCGGACGGGCGCCCGCGGTTCGTCGTGCACGCCCGCACGATCGAGCAGCGGCTGTCCGACCAGGGCGTCGAACTCGACGACCTCGCGCTCGACTACCGGACCCGCGACTTCGGCCTGTGGCACGCCACCGCGCGCGAGGGATTCATGCCGGCGGACCGGCAGTCGCTGCAGTTGAGCGGCGACGTGACCGTCACGGGCGCCCAGTCGCACAGCCAGGCGGTCATCCGCACCGAGCGCCTCGGCTACGACATCGCTCACGGCGTCGTGCAGACGGACGACCCCGTCGCCGTCCGTTTCGGCGAGCACGTGCTGAACGCCCGCGGGCTGCGCGCCGAGTTGAATGCTGGCACCCTGCAACTAGAATCCAACGTCCATGGCCGCTTCGTTCCCTGATGCCGTCCGCAAGCTCGTCGTGGCCGCCCTGTGGTGCGGCTGGGCGACGGGCCTCGCCTCGGCGGCGTCCCCCACGCTGCCGCGCCCGTCGAAGGACCAGCCGATCGACCTCGTGGCCGCTTCCTCCGACTTCGACTACAAGCGCAACACCCTCCTGTTCCGGCAGGTGCGGATCACGCAGGGCCCGCTCGAGGTCGAGGCCCGGGAGGCGACGGCGACCGGCCTCAATTTCCAGAATTCCGACTGGACGCTCGCCGGCGACGTCAGGATCACCCTGCCCGACGGCAAGCTTTCGTCGACGGACGCCCGGGTCACGTTCCGCGACAACAAGATCGCGCGTGCCGAGATCCGCGGATCGCCTGCCGAATTCGAGCAGGTCGTCGCGGAGACGAAGCAGCTCGCCCGCGGACACGCGAACTCGATCGATTACGACGTGCAGGCAGGCACCGTGCGCCTGACGGGCGACGCCTGGCTCACGGACGGCGACAACGTGATCCGCGGCGACACGCTGATCTACGACATCGCCCGGCAGCGCGTGGCGGCGAACCCCGGGGGAACGGATCCCGGCGGCGTCCGCATCACGATCAACCCCAGGAGCCAGGACAAGGCGGGCAACGGGCCCACGCAGCGGCCCGCCCCGGTCCCGCCGCAATGAGCGTCCTCAGGGCGGAGTCGCTCGGCAAGCGTTATCGCGCGCGCAAGGTCGTCGCGGACCTGTCGCTCGACGTGCGCTCGGGCGAAGTCGTCGGGCTGCTCGGCCCCAACGGGGCGGGCAAGACGACGGCCTTCTACATGATCGTCGGCCTCGTGCCCTGCGACGAAGGACGCATCTGGCTCGACGAGCGCGAACTCACCCGCCTGCCGATGTACCGCCGGGCGCGGCTCGGCCTCGGCTACCTGCCGCAGGAGGCTTCAGTCTTCCGCAAGCTGACCGTGGAGGACAACATCCGCGCCATTCTCGAGGTCCGCGCCGACCTCGAGGACGAGGCGGCGCGCGAGGCGGCGCTCGACTCGCTGCTCGAGGAACTGCACATCGGGCACATCCGTACCAGCACCGGCCTCAGCCTGTCGGGCGGCGAGCGCCGGCGCGTCGAGATCGCCCGCGCGCTGGCGGCGGAACCGCGGTTCATCCTGCTCGACGAGCCCTTCGCGGGCGTCGACCCGATCTCGGTCGACGACATCCAGCGCATCATCCGGCACCTGAGCGCGCGCGGCATCGGCGTGCTGATCACCGACCACAACGTCCGTGAAACACTCGGCATCTGCGGGCGCGCCTACATCGTCAGTTCGGGAAGTGTGATCGCGTCGGGATCGGCGGAAGAGATT
>CAZRKS010000233.1:0-4150 GCA_964600315.1 uncultured Steroidobacteraceae bacterium
TCGCCCGAGACGCGCATGCAGATGTACCTCGAGACCGTGATCGCGCGCGAGGACCATGCGAAGGAAGTGCAGCTATTCGAGCTCGGCCCGCTGTTCCTCGAACGCTATCGCGCCATCTTCCGCAAAGTGTTCGCCGCGGACCGTGCCCTCACCCTGCGCCGCGATTCGTGGGGTTTCGTCCTCGGCCTCGTGAGCACGGCGGCGTTCTACGCCGCGTATGCGTGGATCGCAGTGAGCGCCGTGCGCGGCCACATCACGCTCGGCCAGATGACCATGTACGTGATGCTGTTCCGGCAGGGGCAGTCGGCCGTCTCGTCGATCCTGAACGCGATCGGGGGCATGTACGAGGACAACCTCTATCTCTCGACGCTCTACGACTACCTCGATACGCCGGTGGACGCGCCGTCCGGCACGGCGACCTCGGGTCCGGACCCCGGCGACGGCGTGCGCTTCGAGGGCGTGAGCTTCACTTACCCCGGGTCGGCCGAACCCGCGGTGCGCGACGTCACGCTGCACCTGCGACCGGGCGCGAGCCTCGCGCTCGTCGGTGAGAACGGCTCCGGCAAGACGACGCTCATCAAGCTGCTGACGCGGCTCTACCAGCCATCTTCGGGTCACATCACGCTCGACGGCCGCGACCTCGCCGAGTGGAACCCGGCGGCGCTGCGCCGGCGCATCGGCGTGATCTTCCAGGACTTCGCCCGCTACCAGCTCACGGTCGGCGAGAACATCGGCGCCGGCGACGTCGCTCACTTCGCCGACGAGGTCCGCTGGCACGAGGCCGCGAGCCTCGGCATGGCCGCGCCGTTCGTCGCGGACATGCCGGCCGGCTATCACACGCAGCTCGGCAAGTGGTTCCGGGACGGACGCGAACTGTCGGGCGGGCAGTGGCAGAAGGTCGCGCTGTCGCGCGCCTTCATGCGCGAGGGCGCCGACATCCTCGTGCTCGACGAGCCGACCGCCTCGATGGACGCGCGCGCCGAGGCCCAGGTCTTCGAGCAGTTCCGCTCGCTCGCGCAGGAGCGCATGGTGATCCTGATCTCGCACCGCTTCTCGACGGTGCGCATGGCCGACCAGATCCTCGTGATCCACGAGGGCCGCGTGCTCGAGCACGGCAGCCACGCCGAGCTCATGGCGCAGGACGGGCAGTACGCCCAGCTCTTCCGGTTGCAGGCGCGCGGCTATCGCTGAGCGCCGGGCTCGAGTCGGTACCCCGCGCCGGCCTCCGTCTGCAGATACCCGGGCGCGGCGGGATCGGCCTCGATCTTCTGGCGCACCCGGTGCACGAGCTGCTTCAGCAGCTGGCGGTCGCCGCTGCCCCGACTGCCCCAGACGTGCGCGAGGAGCCGCTCGGTCGTGACGACGTGACCGGCATTCGCGATCAGGATCTGCATCAGGCGCGCCTCGAGCCGGGTCAGCTTGAGCGGCGCCGCACCGTCCACCACGAGCTGGTGCGAGTCGAGGTCGAGGCTGAACCGCCCCGCCTCGTGCGCCGACCCGGACTCGAGGCCGGCGCGGCGCAGCAGCGCCTTGACGCGCGCGAGCAGCGTGCGCGGACTGAAGGGCTTGGTGAGATAGTCGTCGGCGCCGAGCTCGAGCGCCCGGACGAGGTCCTCCTCCTCGCCGCGCGCCGTGAGCATCATCACCGGCACGCTCGAGCGCGCGCGGATGTCGGCGCAGACCGCGAACCCGCTGCGGTCCGGCAGGTTGATGTCGAGGATGGCGAGATCCGGCGACTCGGCCTCGAAGCGTTCGAGCGCCGAGCGCGCGTCGGCGGCCTTCACCACGACGTAACCCGCCTGCGTCAGCGCGAAGGCGACGAGCGCCAGCAGGTCCGCATCGTCGTCGACGATGAGCAGCTTCACGACCCGCTCCCGGCGACCGGCAGCGTCACGGTGAAGCGCGTGCGCCCGGCGGGCGTCCGCTCGGCAGCCACGCGGCCGCCGTGGCGGTCGACGATCGACTTGACGATCCACAGGCCGAGGCCCAGACCGCGCGGCTCAGGGTCGCCATCGGATGCGCGATAGAAGCGCTCGAAGATCGATCCCCGCTCGGGATCGGCCACGCCCGGCCCCTCGTCCTCGACGTACAGGCGCGCCTCTGCGGCATCCGCCTCGCCGCCGACGCGGAGGGTGCTGCCCTCCGGGCCGAACTTGTTCGCGTTCGCCAGCAGGTTGACGAAGACCTGCGTGAGCCGCGGGCCGTCGCCGGTCACGTCGGGCAGGAATTCCGGCAGGGCGACTTCCAGCGACTGCCCGCGCTGCGCGAGCAGGCCTTCGACCAGTTCGCCGGCGTCGCGCACGACGTCCTCCAGCGCGACCCGCTGCGTGCGGATGCCCAGCTGGCCGGACTCGATGCGCACGCTCTCGAGCAGGTTGTCGATCAGCCGCGTGAGGCGCAGCGTGCCCCGCTGCAGCGAAGTCACGAGCATCTGCAGTTCGTTGCGCGGCAGTTCCTCGAGGTTGTCCTCCAGCAGCTCGAGCGAAGCGAGCTGGGCCGCGAGCGGCGTGCGGAACTCGTGCGAGATGTTGGCGAGGATCGAGTCGCGTGCGCGGCGCGCGGACTCGAGGTCGGTCTCGTCGCGCATCACCTGGACCTGCAGGCCGTCGACCAGCGGCGCGCTGGTGATGATCACCGTGCGCCGGGTGCCGTCCGGCCGGTCGAGGAACTCGGTGGCACGGGCCTCGCCGCGCTCGCGGGCGGCCAGGATCGGGCACGCCGATTCACAGGGGCGGCGTCCGTCCTGGCTGGCGCAGGGCTCGAGCACGTCGCCGCAGAAGCGGCCGAGCGCTTCCCCGGACGCCACGCCCGCCATTTTCTCCGCCTGCGGGTTCAGGTAACGCACGATCCGCTCGCCGTCCACGGCGAACACGCCCTCGACGACCCCGCGCAGCATCGCCTGGGCTTCCGCTTCCCGCTGCCGCAGCGTGGCCGTGGTCTCGACGAGGTTGCGGCGCATGTCCTCCAGCGTGCGTGCGAGCGCGGCCGTCTCCGGTCCGCCCGACTCGGGTATGGACGCGGAGAAATCGCCACGGCCCAGGCGTTGCGCCGCCAGCGACAGTTGCTGCAGCGGACGCACGATCCGCCGGGCCAGCAGCCGGGCCGCGAGCGCCGCGAGGACGCCGAGCGCCAGCGCGGTCCAGGCGAGGCGCCGGACGAATCCATCGACCGTCGCGCCCACTCCGGCGGCCGGCAGCCTGGCCTCGAGCAGGGCGACGGCCTCGCCGGTGGCGGCCAGCACCGGCGTGCTCGACGCATAGACCTCCGCCGCGGCGACGTGCGCGGCGCTCGGGCCGCCCGCGGCGATCGCGGTCGAGTGCAGTTCCCGGAAGGCCGGCTCGACGCCGTCGAGCCAGTTCGACAGCCGCAGCACGCGCACCTCGAGCCCGGCGGCTTCGCTCAACCGCTGCGCGATACGCCGATCGAGGAAGCGCAGCACGACGACCCGCAGCCCGACCTGGCCGGGCACGGGCTGCACGGCGCCGATGAGGCCCTCAGGCACGCCCGGCGGCGCGAACATGAAGTGCTCACCCTGTTCGGCGACGTCGTCGAGCAGCACGGCCCAGCCGAGATCCGGCCGCGTCGCCGCGAGCACCGCGTCGTCGGGCCCGGCGAGGACGGCACAGGCGTTCAGGCCCGCGACGTCGCAGAAGCGCCGCAGGAAGAGCTCGAGCTGCTCGCGCTCGCCGCCTTGCGCGAGCCGCGCGAGCGTCGGCCGCGCCGCGAGCAGCCGGGCCGACGTCTGCGTGTCTTCCTCCAGGCGCCGCAGTTCCTCGCGCGCCGTGATCCCCGCGAGTTGCGTGCGGACCAGCGCCTGCTGCTCGGCCTGCTTGCGCAGCAGCCCGACCGCGCTCGTGGCGAGCACCAGGATCGCCGCGAGCAGCAGCCCGCCGACGGTGAGGGTGAGCGAATGCTCGAGCGATCGTGGCCCGGCCGCGAGCCTGCGCAATCTGTTCAGCCCATCCCGCAGCAACGCGTGGCCTCCAATCAGCCGGTCCGGCGGTCCGCACGCCACTCGACGAAAGTCTTGATGGCGAGCGTGAGAATGGCGAGCACCGCCAGCATCGACGCCACCGCGAACGCGGCGACGAAATTGTACTCGTTGTAGAGGATCTCGACCTGCAGCGGCATGGTGGTGGTCAGGCCGCGG
>CAZRKS010000234.1:0-4146 GCA_964600315.1 uncultured Steroidobacteraceae bacterium
AAGCCCTACGTCGCCGAGACGCCGCTCGCCGTGATCTACCTGCACGCGAATGCGCCGGTGCCGCGGCTCGCGCCGCCGGGCGAGCACCTGCAACCGCTCCTCGAGGCGCTGCTCGCCAAGAAGCCCGCCGACCGTCCCGCATCCGCCGCGGAGATCGTGGCGCGGGTGGACGAGATCATGCGACGCGCGGCGGTGTGAACACCGGAGCGCCCGGCATCCTGCGCGCGCTGACCGATCGCGCGTGGTTCGACCTCGCGGTCGAGCGCGAGGCGGACCTGCTCTCGGATCATGCGAACTGCGAGAAGAAAGCGGCCTCGACGGCGCTGTCGCTCATGTTCACCTACCCGGAGGACTTCGAACTCGCCGGGCGGATGTCGCGCCTGGCGCGCGAGGAACTGCGCCATTTCGAACGGGTGCAGCAGAAGATGCTCGAACTCGGGCTGGCGTTCCGCCGACTGAGTCCCTCGCGCTATGCGGACGGGCTGCGCAAAGCACTGCGCCGTGCCGAACCCGGCCGCTGCGTGGATCTGCTGCTGTGCGGTGCGCTCATCGAGGCGCGCTCGCACGAGCGGTTCGTGGGGCTCGTCGGGCGGCTGCGCCCGCCGCTGGCGGAATTCTACGCGTCGCTGGCGGCGGCGGAATCGCGCCATGCGGGTCTGTACCTCAGGCTGGCCGAGCGGCGTGGCGCGGACGCGGGCGACCGGCTGCGGGACCTCGCGGCCGTGGAGGCGGAGCTTGCGACGTCACCCGATCCGCAGTTCCGGTTTCACTCGGGGACGCCTTCGGCTGTCATCTGACTCGCCGCGCTGATTGCTGCCTCCATCGATCCCGCGTCGGCTTCCGGGGTCGGGGTCCTTGCATGCCGGGGACGCCGCAAGTACGTCCATGTAGGCTCGCACGCGGCGTCCATGCCGCGTGACGCCCCGGCACGCAAGGACCCCGACCCCGGAACCGACCCCGGAAACCGACGTCCACGCGCCGGTGACCGCGGACCCGGCACGCAGCTGTAGGCTCGTGTTGAGGTCGATCTCCGCACGGGCATCGTGACGACGCATGCCGGTGCCGGGGGGTTGAGGACGGGCGACAGGATGGCGGGGCGTCACGTGGCATGGACGCCGCGTGCGAGCCTACATGGACGTACTTGCGGCGTCCCCGCCATCCTGTTGCCCGTCCTCAACGCCCGGCCCGACGAAGCGCGCGTTCAGGCCCGCGGCAGAGACCGCAACTCGACTCGCCCGGGCGAGCACTCGAGCACGCTGCCCTGCACGTGCCAGTCACCGAGGACGATGCGCCGCACGGGCGCGCCGTCGACCGCGAGTTCGTGGACGGCCGGGCGGTGCGTGTGACCGTGGATCAGGGTCCGCACGCCGCTGCAGCGGAAGGCTCCGGCGACCGCCTCCGCATTGACGTCCATGATTTCCGAGGCCGTCGACTCCACGTGCATGCGGCTGCCGGCGCGCATCTTCTGTGCGAGCGCCTGGCGCTGCCGGAGGCTGAGCCGACGGAACACCCACTGCACGACGGGATTGCGGACGATGCGCCGCAGCCGCTGGTAGCTCACGTCGTCCGTGCACAGGACGTCGCCGTGCATGAGGAGCACGCGTTCGCCGTAGAGGTCGATGACCGTTCCGTCCTCGAGCAGTCGCGCTCCGGTCTCACGGCAGAAGCGCTGGCCGATCAGGAAGTCGCGATTGCCGTGCATCACGAAGCAGGGCACGCCGGCGTCCGTGAGGCGTCGCAGGGCCTGCACCGCCTCGCGGCTCGCCGGGGCGGGGTCGTCGTCGCCGAGCCAGACCTCGAACAGGTCGCCGAGGATGTACAGCGCATCGGCGCCACGCGCCTCGCCGTCGAGGAATTCGCGGAACTGCTGCGCGATGGCCGGTTCGGCGGGGTCGAGGTGCAGGTCGGAGACGAAGAGGGTCTTCACGCGTGCGGGGTTCCGGATTTGAACGCGATGTTACGGCGACAGGGCGCGCGCCGGCCAGCCGCCGAGAGCCCGGTCCGCACGATCCGGTAAGATGAGGTTTCATGTCGACCGAGCCCCACATCACGCGTTTCGCGCCGAGCCCGACGGGATCCCTGCATCTCGGCAACGCTCGCACGGCACTCTTCAACTTCCTCGCGGCGCGCGCCAGCGGGGGACGGTTCGTGCTGCGCATCGAGGACACGGACGCTGACCGCAGCGACGCGACCCTGCTCGATCGCCTGCTCGCGGACCTGCGCTGGCTGGGGCTCGAGTGGGACGAGGGCCCGGACGTCGGCGGGCCGCACGCGCCGTACCGCCAGAGCGAGCGGGGGGCGGGGTACGCGAGCGCGATGGCCGCGCTCGAACGCCAGGATCACGTCTACCCGTGCTTCTGCTCGCCGGAGGAACTGCAACTCGCGCGCCGTGCGCAGCTCGCCGCAGGCCGCCCGCCGCGTTATGCGGGCACCTGCGCGTCGCTCTCGCCCGAGGCGGTCGCCGCGCGGAGGGCGAGCGGTCGCAGGCCCGCGCTGCGGTTCCGGGTGCCCGCCGGCCGAATCGTCGAGTTCACGGACCGCATCCACGGCCCGCAGCGCTTCGCCACGGACGACATCGGGGACTTCGTCGTCAGTCGGGCGGACGGTTCGGCGGCGTTCTTCCTCGGCAATGCGGTGGACGATGCCGCGATGGGCGTGACGCTCGTGCTGCGTGGCGACGACCATCTCGCGAACACGCCGCGCCAGATCCTGTTGCTCGAGGCGCTCGGCCTGCCGGTGCCGGCCTACGGGCACCTGCCGCTGGTGCTCGGCGCCGCCGGAACTCCGCTGTCGAAGCGCGAGGGCGCTGCGGGGCTGCACCAGCTGCGGGAGCAGGGCTGTCTTCCGGGCGCGCTCTGCAATTACCTCGTCCGACTCGGGCATGCCTGCCGGAGCGACGCGTGGCTGGACATCGGGGAGATGGCGGCCTCCTTCGACCTCGACCGCACGAGTCGGTCGCCAGCCCGTTTCGACGATGCGCAGTTGCGGCACTGGCAGCGCGAGGCCGTTGCGCGAGCCGCCGTCGAGGACCTCGTGGCATGGCTCGGTCCGCGGATCGACGCGCTCGGTGCGGCCGCGCGCAAGTCTGAGTTCGTCGGCGCCGTGCGCGGCAACCTGCTGTTCCCGGACGATGTCGTGCCGCTGGTGCCGGTCGTCTGCGCGGATCACGTATCGTACGAGGCGGACGCCGCGTCGGCGGTGCACCAGGCCGGCGCGGACTTCTTCCGCGCGGCGGCCGCGGAGTGGAGCGCGCAGTCGGGCGATTTCCGGGCCTGGACGCGCTCGCTCGCGGCCGCGACGGGCCGCAAGGGTGCGGCGCTCTACATGCCGCTGCGCGCGGCCCTGACCGGCGCGAGGCACGGTCCGGAACTCGCACCGCTCGTCGCGCTGATGGGGTCGGAGCGCGTCGCGCGGCGGCTCGCGACCGCCATCGCGCAGGCGGCCGCATCGAATTGAACCACAGGAATCGACCGAGAGACCCGACGATGCTGCAGATCCACAACTCGCTCACCGGCCGCAAGGAACCGTTCCGTCCCATCGTGCCCGGCGAGGTGCGCATGTACGTCTGCGGCATGACCGTCTACGACTACTGCCACCTCGGCCATGCCCGCATGCTGATTGCGTTCGACGTCGTGCGCCAGCACCTGAAGGCGTCCGGCTATCGCGTCACCTTCGTGCGCAACATCACGGACATCGACGACAAGATCATCAAGCGCGCGGCGGAAAACGGCGAGCCGATGGGGGCGCTCACCGAGCGCTTCATCCGCGCCTATCACGAGGACTGCGAGGCGCTCGGCGTCGAGCGCGCCGACCACGAGCCGCGCGCGACCGAGTACCTGCCGCAGATCGTCGCGATGGTGGCGAGACTCGTCGAGCGGGGTTACGCGTACGTCGGCGATAACGGTGACGTGTACTACTCCGTGTCGAGCTTCGCGCCTTACGGCCATCTGTCCGGCAAGCGGCTCGCCGACCTGCGCGCCGGCGCGCGCATCGAAGTCGACGAGTCGAAGCGCGACCCACTCGATTTCGTGCTGTGGAAGGCGGCGAAACCCGGCGAGCCCTCGTGGGAATCTCCGTGGGGGCCGGGCCGGCCGGGCTGGCACATCGAGTGCTCGGCGATGTCGGTGGAACTGCTCGGCGAGCACT
>CAZRKS010000235.1:0-4134 GCA_964600315.1 uncultured Steroidobacteraceae bacterium
GATCGCAAGAAGGAGATCATCATCAACTCGGCCGGCAAGAACATGTCGCCGGCGAACATCGAGTTCCGGCTGCGGGCCGCGAGCCCGCTGATCGCGCAGGCGGTGTGCATCGGCGATCGGCGGCCCTACAACGTCGCGTTGCTCGTGCTCGATCCCGAGTCGGCCGCGCGCTGGGCGGCGGACCGCGGGCTCCCGGCGCAGCTCGATGTGCTCTGCGGCCGGCCCGAGTTGCGCACCGCGCTCGATGCGGCGGTGGCGGCTGCCAACGAGGGCCTGTCCCGGGTGGAGCAGGTCAAGCGCTACGCGGTGATCGGCAGCGAGTGGCTGCCGGGCGGCGACGAGCTCACGCCGACCTCGAAGCTGAAGCGCAAGCCGATCGGCGAGAAGTACTTGGCGGAGATCGAGCGGCTGTACGCGTGAGGAGACGCGGAGTCCGACGCTAGATAGCGAGTGAGCGCAGGCGCATGGTGCGGCTGGTCGCCGTGCTGGCCTCGAGCCGCTGCAGCAGCTGCGTGGCTTCGTCCACCGGCAGTGCCTTGCTGAGCAGGAATCCCTGGACCTCGTTGCACTGCTGTTCCTGCAGGTTCAACAACTGTTCGAAGTCCTCGACGCCCTCGGCCACGACCTGCAGCCCCAGCGCCCGGGCCATGGAGACGATCGCGCCGACGATCGTGGAGCGCCGGCCGACCGAGTCGACGGCGTGCACCAGGGTGCGGTCGATCTTGAGCCGGTTGACCGCGATCGTGCTCAGCCGGCTCAGGTTGGAATGCCCCATGCCGAAGTCGTCGATCGCGATGGAGACGCCGGTGGCGCGCAGTTCCGCGATGATGTCGCGCGTCCGGTCGTCGTCGCGCATCGCGAGCGACTCGGTGATCTCGATCTCGAGGTTACGCGGTTCGATGCCTGTGTCGCGCAGCACCTCGGTCACCATGGAGCAGAATCCGGGGTGCGCGAACTGTGCCGGCGAGACGTTGACCGCAATGCGACCCGGCTCGAGGTCCATGTCGAGCCAGCGGCGGAATTGCTCGCACGCGGTTCGCATCGCCCATTCGCCGAGCGGGACGATCAGTCCCGTCTCCTCGGCCATCGGGATGAACTCCTCGGGCGGGACTCTGCCGAGTTCCGGGTTGGTCCAGCGCAGCAGCGCCTCGATGCCGGAAACCCGACCCGTGCCCAGGTCGAACTGCGGCTGGTAGTGCAGCGAGAGTTCGCCGCGCTCGAGCGCTCCCTGCAGCCGGCTCTCCAGGCCGAAGCGCGCCTGCGCGCCGTCCTTCATCGTCGCATTGAAGTAGGCGAAATTGCCGCGACCCTGGCGCTTGGCCGCGTACATCGCGATGCCGGACTGGCGCAGCAACGCCTCGTCGTCCTCGCTGTCCGTCGGGTAGATCGCGATGCCGACGCTGGCCGTGAGGGTCACCTGAGTCTGGTCCGCGTCGTTCGAGGCGAGCATCGGGCCCGCGAGATGCTGCGCGATCAGGGCCGCGTCGGCCGGTTCGCGCAGCGCGTCGACGAGCACCACGAACTGGTCGCCGCCGAGGCGCGCGACGTCCGGTCCGGCGCCACGCCGGGCGATGCAGTTCGACACGTCGTCGCGCTGCAGTGCCTCCCGCAACCGCACCGCCACCCGCCGCAGCATCTCGTCGCCGACGGTGTGGCCGAGCGCGTCGTTGATGCGGCGGAAGTTGTCGATGTCGAGGTAGAACAGGGCCATCGAGCGCCCGCGGCCCCGTGCGTCGTCGACCGCTTCGCGCAGCCGCGCCAGGAATTTCGCCCGCGTCGGCAGTCCCGTCAGGTCGTCGGCGTCCGACAGCTCCGACAGGCGGCGGTCGGTGTTCGCGCGCTTCTCGCCCAGCGCAGCCGCCATCTGCCGGATCTCGTGGGGATGGAACGGCTTCTGCAGGTAGAAGAGCTTGTCGGCAGGCGGAACGCGCCGGCCGATCTCGAGCGGATCCACGTCGGAGTAGGCGGTGCAGACCACGATCTCGACCTGCGGGTCGATTTCCCGGATCTTCTGGGCGGTCCACACGCCGTCGGGCCCGGGCGGCATGCGCATGTCGAGGAACGCGACCGCGAACGGCTGGTTGGCGGCGTTGGCCTCGCGCACGGCGGCCACGGCGGCGTGCGCGCCGCTGCAATACGTCGCGTCGAACGGCTTGGGTCGCGGCGGCTGCTTCGCCAGCAGCGCCGGGCTGCCACCCGACAGGAACAGGCGGGTGCGGAGCGCATCGAGAGCCGCGCGGTCCGCGCTGGCAGGAGACGCATCGAGCACCTGTCGGTACGCGTCGATGACGGCCGGCTCGTCGTCCACCACGAGCACGCGCACGGCGGCCGATGGCCCGGGGGGCGGCGGGCTCATGCGGCTCGCTCCGTCGCCGGCCTGACGCTGCGCTGCACCGGCACGACGACCCGCAGCGTGGCGCCCTTGCCGCGGCTGCTTTCCGCGGTGATGCTGCCGCCGATCGCCTGCAGCGCATTGGCGCACCAGTGCAAGCCGATCCCATGGTTCGTCGCGCGGGACTTGGTCGAGTAGCCATTCTCGAACACGCGCGTCAGGTCCTGGTCGGCGATGCCGATCCCGTCGTCCGTGAAGCGCAGCGTGAGCCGCGCGGCACCGTCCGGCCCCGCCTCGAGCCGCGCCGAGATGCGCAGCCGGCCCCGCCCGAGGCCGGCCTCGTGCACGGACTCCGCGGCATTCTGGATCAGGTTCTGGAACACCTGCTGCAGCGTGATGCGCGGCAGCGGCAGCGTACCGACGTCGACCACCGAGGCGTCGACCTCGATCGCGAGCAGCCTGCGCAGGGCGGGTGGCACCAGCTCGACGCTGCGGTCGAGCAGGGACGCGAGCTGCACGGTCTCGATGACCGGGCCGGCGCGGGACTCGCGCAGCTGCTGCGCGAGCACCGACTGGATCGCCTCGGCGCGGCGGGCCACCGCGTCGGCGTCGTCGAGCGCAGCTGAGTGCGTGCGCACGAGCTCGCGGACGGCTAGCTTCAGGAACTGCTCGAGGTCGTCGCGGCGCGCCGGCTCGATCGACTTGTTCTCGAGCTCGGCGAGGACCATCTCGATCTCGCCGAGCGGCGCGCCACGCAGCTTCTCCTGCAGCGAGGCGACCGACACGGACAGCGGGGTCATCGCGTTGCCGACGTTGTGCAGCACGCCGCTCGCGGCCTGGGCGGCACCGGCCTCGAACGACTGGTCCACGAGACTGCGGCGCGCGCCGGCGAGCTTGTCGACCATGCGATCGAACTCGCGAGCCAGGATGCCGATCTCGTCCCGACGCTGCACGTCCACGCGCGACGTGAGGTCGCTGCCCTCGGCGATCGCCACGGCGTGCCGGGTCAGCTGGCTCACCGGCCGGAGCACCATGCGGCGCAGGGCCGCCAGGAGCGCGAGCAGGACGACGATGCCGGCGACGAAGATGGAGATGAGCGCGTAGCGGACCGCGTCGCGGCCCTGCCGCGTCACGGACCTGGGCACGTCGATGCGCAGCGACACGGACGGACGGCCGTGGATGTCATCGAGGTCGAGGTACACCTCGTTGGCGAGCGGGCCCTGCAGGATGCGCGGTCGGGTCGCCGGGCCGCTCCTGTCACCGGCCGGATTTGCAGCGGAGGCGGCCAGCACCTGCAGTTTCACCTGCGCCTGTTCGGCGAGACGCGCCGCGACGGCGGGGGTGATGACCCGCGCCAGCACGACCGCGCCGTGATGCGGGCCGTTGCCGGCACCGTCGAGCACCGGAGCGGTGACGATCATCGCCGGCCCGTGCTCGGTCTGGACCAGGCCCTTGGCCGGCCGGCCTTCGCGAATCGCACGCGCAAACGGGTGGTCGGGCCCCAGGCCCTCGCCTTCGAGGAACCGGTATGCGAGTTCCTGGTCGGTGCCGGGCCTGAAGCCCTTGCGCCAGACGAAACGCCCCTCGTCGTCGACGTAGGCGACCGCGTCGAGACCGGCCGCGACGATCGTCGCGGGCGTCATGTTGTCGTCGATGAACCGGTCGTTGCGGCCGGCCATGTACTGGTAGGTCTCGAGCCAGTTGCCCCAGTCCGCGCAGAACGTCAGCAACTGGGAGAGTTCGCCGTCGATGGCGCGGGACACGCGCTCCATGTCCGTTCGCGCGAGGTCGCCCTCGAGCTT
>CAZRKS010000236.1:0-4123 GCA_964600315.1 uncultured Steroidobacteraceae bacterium
CAGCTCGAGATGCTGCGCAAGATCAGCGACACGCTCGGCGTGCTCGGCCTCGGCGCGCTGCGCGACCGGGTGCAGGGCGAGATCGAGTCGCTGAAGGGCATCGTCGACCGCCGGCAGCCGGCGGACGACGCGGCACTGCTCGGCATCGCCGCGGCGCTGATCGAAGTCGAGGACAGCCTCGATTCGCAGCTCGTGCGGCTCATCCTGCCCGAGGCCGCCCCCGCGGGGGTGGAGCCGGGCGAGACGGTCGACGAGGAGTTCCGGCAGGTCCAGGACGCCGTACTGCGCGAATGCACGGTCAACATGGCGCGCATCAAGGAGGCGATCACGCAGGCGCTCGGCGCGCCGGCGGAAGCGCAGGGGCTCGACCAGGTCCCGCAGCTGGTGCGCGGCATCACGGCGGGGCTGCTCATGCTCGGGCGGCAGCGGGCCGTCGAGGTCATGGAGCGCGTGGGCCGCGCACTCGGCGGCATCGTGCGGCCGGAGCCCGGCGCCTTCACCCTGCCGCGTCTCGACCGGCTCGCCGACGCGATCGTCGCCGTCGAGTACTACATGGAGATGCTGCAGGCCGGGCGCGCTGAGCCCGGGCACATGCTCGAGAATGCCGAGGCCTGCCTCGCCGAGATCGAGCAGGGACCGGCCAAGGTGATCACGCTGCGGCCGCCGCGAGGGCCAGAGGCCGGTGAGCCGGCGGTCCCCGAAGCGACTCTCGCCGAGGCGGCCGAGCCCGCGCCGGTCGCTGCGGAACCCGCCGCGACCTCGATCACGGAGGAGACCGCAGCGTCCCCGCCGCCGCCGACCGAGCGGGCGCCCGAGCCTGCGGCGGTGGACCCGGAATTCCGGCAGCTCTTCGTGGAGGAAGCGCGCGAGAACATCGCGCAGCTGCAGGCGCTCTTCCCGCAGTGGGAGGCGAATCCGCTCGACGTGCAGGCGCTGCGCGACGTGCGCCGCGTGTTCCACACGCTCAAGGGCAGCGGTCGCATGGTGGGTGCGCGGCGCGTGAGCGAGTTCTCCTGGAGCATCGAGAGTCTGCTGAACCGGGTCATCAGCCAGACGCTGCCGCGGTCGCCGGACATCGTCGACGTCGTGCGCGATGCCGTGGCGATACTGCCGCGACTCGTCGACGAGCTCGAGGTGGGTGGCGAGGCAGCGGTCGACGTACACGGCATCGCGGCCCGAGCCGACGCGCTGTCCGGCCACGAGGCCATCGCCGTGCCGCCGCCCGCAGTCGAGCCGGCGCCCGTGGCGGAAGCCGCCGAGGAGCCGCCGGTCGCCGCGGCCGAAGCGGGCGGCATGGACCCGGTGCTGCGCGACATCTTCCGCAAGGAAACCGCCGGGCACGTCGCCGTCGTGCGCGACTTCATCGCCCGCTGCGGCGAGTCCGTCGCCCCCTATCCGGTGACCGAAGCCCTGTACCGCGCATGCCACACGCTCAGCGGCATCGCAAAGACGGCGGGCGTGCGCCAGGGCATCAAGGTCGCCGAGCCGATGGAGCACTATGTCCGCAAGCTCCACGACAACGGGCACGGGCTGCCGGAAGAAGGGTTGCTGCTGCTGCGCGACACGGTGCACAGCCTCGAAAACGTCGTCGACCACGTCGAGGAGGACACCGGGTATTTCCCGGACCACGGTCGGTTGATCGCCGGGTGGCATGCGCTCGAGCGGTCGCTCGACGCCGAACTCGCGCGGCTGGCGGAGGCCGGCGCACGCACGGTGGCGGAGGTGTGGCACCCGGAAGAGCCGCCGTCCGAGGCCGCGACGGTCGAGGCGCCGCAGCTCGTCGAGGAATACACGCAGCCGTCGCTCGAAGCGCTCGTTCCCGAGAGCGAGCCGGCGGCCGAGGTCGAGGAGGACCTGACGGAACCCCATCTCGCGGTGACGGAGTTGCCCGTCGCGTCGACCGCGATGCCCGAGGAAGCCGTGTCGCTCGAGGCCGCACCGGTCGAGCCGCCGCTCCCCGAGGAGAGCGCGGAGCCCGGCTTCGACGCGGACATTGCCGCCATCTTCAGCGAAGAGGCGACCGAGTTGCTCGAGCAGGCCGACGCCTCGCTCTCGAGCTGGACGCGCGACCGGGCCGACCGCAGCCGCCTCACCGAGCTGAAGCGCGTGCTGCACACCTTGAAGGGCGGCGCCCGCATGGCGGGCATCCGCGCCATGGGCGACCTGAGCCACGAGATGGAGTCCTTCCTCGCCGTGCTCGAGGCCGGCAGCGTCGAAACGGATGCCGCGGCCCTCGACGCGCTGCAGTCCGCGCTCGACGAACTGCACCGCATGCGCGACACGGCGAATGCCGGGCAGCACATCGCCCCGGCGACCGCTCTCATCGAGCGCGTCCGCGCCCTGGTCGCGGGCGTCGTCGCGCCCGCGCCAGCAGTCGAGGCCGAAGCGCCGGTCGCTGCAGTTCCGCCGGCGGAGGCCGTTCCAGAGCAGGTCCGCCCGGAGGAGGTCGCCGCCGAGCCCGCGGTGCCGGCGCCCGAGGTGATCAGTCCGGAACCCGAGGCCGTGGTTCCGACCTGGGCGCCAGAGCCGATCGAGGCGGCCGCGCCCGCCGCGCCGTTCGTGCTGCCGGGCCGCGAGCCGGTCATGCCGGCCGAGCGGCAGGAACTCGCCAGGGTGAGCGCCGAGTTGCTCGACGACCTGCTCAACAACGCGGGCGAGGTGAGCATCTTCCGCGCGCGCGTCGAGCAGCAGATGACCTCGACCGAGTTCAATCTCGCCGAACTCGGCCGCACGGTGACCCGACTGCGCGAGCAGCTGCGCAAGCTCGAACTCGAGACCGAAGCGCAGATCCTCTTCCGGCACCAGGGCGAGGCGCAGGGCCGTGCGGACTTCGATCCGCTCGAACTCGACCGCTACTCGACCATCCAGCAGCTCTCGCGCGCGCTCGCCGAGTCGGTGAGCGACGTCGCGAGCATCGAGAGCCTGCTCGGCAACTTGAACCGCGACGGCCAGAACCTGCTGCAGCAACAGGGCCGCGTGATCGCCGAACTGCAGAACGGCCTCATGCGCACGCGCATGGTGCCGTTCCAGCGGCATGCTCAGCGCCTGACGCGCCTCGCGCGGCAGGCCGCCCAGGAGGCGGGCAAGAAGGTCGACCTCGCGATCGAGGGCGGCGGCGGCGAGATCGACCGCCAGGTGCTCGAACGCATGCTGCCGCCGTTCGAGCACATGCTGCGCAACGCCGTCGTGCACGGCATCGAACTGCCGGAGGAGCGTCTCGCGCGCGGCAAGGCGGAGACCGGCCACGTGGTCGTGCGGCTGCAGCGCGAAGGCGCCGAGGTCGTGATCACCGTCGAGGACGACGGGGCCGGGCTCAACATCGAGGCGATCCGCGCCAAGGCGCGCCACATCGGGCTGCTCGGACCCGAGCAGGGGCTCACGGACGAGGAGGCGCTGCAGCTCGTCCTCGAGCCCGGGTTCTCGACGGCCGACCGCCTCACGCAGCAGGCCGGCCGCGGCGTGGGCATGGACGTGGTCGCCACCGAGGTGAAGAAGCTCGGCGGCGGGCTCTACATCGAGTCGACGCCGGGCCAGGGGGCGCGATTCACGATCCGGCTGCCATTCACGCTCGCGATCACGCAGGCGCTGATCGTGCGCGTGCACGACGAGTTCTACGCCCTGCCGGTCGCGACGGTGGAGGGCGTGGCCCGGCTGCCGGCCTCGGAGATTCGCGCGCACCTCGCCGAGGAGCAGCCGACCTTCGACTACGGCGGCCACGTGTACCGCTTCCAGCACCTGGGCGCGTTCCTCGGCAGCGGTCCGTCGCTGCTGCCCGAGACCGATGCCGCCCTGCCGGTCATCCTGGTGCGCGCCGGCGAGCACTCGACGGCGCTCGTCACCGACGAGCTGGTGGGCAGCCGCGAGATCGTCGTGAAGTCAGTCGGCCCGCAGGTCGCCTCGGTGCGCGGCATCTCGGGCGCGACGATCCTGGGCGATGGCCGCATCGTCATCATCCTCGACATGGGCGCGCTGGTGCGCTCGGAATGGCGCGGCCGCGCCGCGGACGCGTCGGTGCGCCCGGCGCGCGACGAACGCATCTTCGCCCTGGTGGTGGACGACTCGATCACGGTGCGCCGCGTGACGCAGCGCCTGCTCGAGCGCAACGGCATGCGCGTGCTCACGG
>CAZRKS010000237.1:0-4113 GCA_964600315.1 uncultured Steroidobacteraceae bacterium
CGCACCCGTACAAGATCGTGCAGTCGCACTGGCACGCCTCCTCGACCGAGAAGCTCTTCGAGAAGCTCGGCATCGACTGGCAGGCGAAGAAGGCCGAGTTCGAGGCGTACCTGAAGGAAGTCGCCGCAGGAAAGATCGAAACCCTCTACGACCCGCGCCGCATGATCACCTCGGGGCCGGGCTACAAGCGGATCGAAGCAAAGCCATGACCAGACCCATCCTGATCGCCGGCGGCGGACCCGCCGGCCTCGCGGCCGCTCACGCTCTCGCACGCGTCGGCCAGCCGAGCGTGCTCGTCGAGAAAGCCGACCGTCTCGGCGGCGCGCCCATCCTGTCGGGCTACGCGAAACTCGTGCCCACCGGCGAGTGGGCGAAGGACGCCATCGGCGGCATGGTCGACCGCGTGGTCCACGACCCGCTGGTCGAAGTGCACCTCGGCGCCCGGGTCACGTCGTTCGCGGGCAGCCCCGGCGCATTCAGCGCCGAGCTCTCCGACGGCCGCAAGGTGGAGGCGGGAGCGGCGATCCTCGCCACGGGTTTCACGCACTTCGACTCGGTGAACAAGCCCGAGTGGGGCTTCGGCACCTTCCCGGACGTCGTGACGACCTCGCAGGTCGAGCAGATGATCTCGTCCGGCAAGGGCGTGCGCTGCCCTTCGGACGGCCGCAAGCCGAAACGCGTCGCAATCCTGCTGTGCGTGGGGTCGCGCGACCGCCAGATCGGCCGCGAGTGGTGCTCGAAGATCTGCTGCACCGTCTCCGCGAATCTCGCGATGGAGATCCGCGAGGAACTGCCGGATTGCCACGTCTACATCTACTACATGGACATCCGCACGTTCGGCCTGTACGAGACCAAGTACTACTGGAAGAGCCAGGAGGAGTTCAAGGTCAAGTACATCAAGGCGCGCATCGCCGAGGTGACCTCGAACGGCGCGCAGCTCGTGGTGAAGGGCGAGGACACGCTGGTCAAGCGCCCGATCATGATCCCGTTCGACATGGTGGTGCACGCCATCGGCATGGACCCGAACGTCGAGAACGCCTCGATCGCCCGGACCTTCGGCGTCGAGCTCGAGAAGCATGGCTACGTGGGTCGCGGCAACGCCTACGGCAATACGGCCGAGACCTCGCGTCCGGGCGTGTTCGTGGCCGGGGCCGCCACCGGGCCGGAGACGATCGACGACTCGATCGCGCAGGGCCACGCCGCCGCGCTCGCCGCACTCGGCTTGCTGGCCCCGCTGCGCGCGAGCGCCTGAACGGGCGGCCGATGTTCGGCAAGCCGTCGCCAGCCGTCGCCGTGCCGGTCGCGCCCGCCCGGCCGCACCTCGATCTGAGCGGACCGCGGTTGCGGCGCTCGCTCGAGGCGCTGGTCGCGGGCGCGGACACGCACGGCGGCATCGAGCGCTATCTCGATGCGCTCAAGCTCAAGTCCGCCGTGTTCCGCGAGGCCCTCCTGCCGGCGATCTCGAGCCGCCGCTGGCTCGACGTCGAGTCGTTCCGCCCGCTGTGCGCATTCCTGCCGACCGTGCGCCGGCGCATCGTGCCGTGGCTCGAGGAGCCGGCCTACGCGACGCTGCGGCAGGCCCTCGAGGCGCTGCTCGAGCCGACGGACGACACGTCCGCGACGGATGCCCGCATCGAGCGCTTCTGCGCCGCGTTTCCGCAGGACGACCGGCACCGCTGGACGCGCGACCTCGCCGCCGAGCTGCTGCACAATTTCGAGCCGGAGCGCTACCCGCTCATGACGCGCTGGGTGTGGGACGCAGAAGCGAACACCGGCGTGCTGCGCGAGATCTGGCACGGCCCGGACACGGACCACCGGACCCTCGCCGCGCGCGACGACTACGACACGTTCCTGGTGCTGCGCGAGGAACTCGCTGAGTTCCTGTCGACCAACGGCGTGTTCCGCGACGTGGTGCAGATGGTCGACGTGCTCTGTGCTCAGGTCTACGCGGAATACATCTGCGAACAGGGCGGCAGCTACCTGCGCGCGGACTTCTCGGCGCCCGAGGACCCCATGCAGCACACCCGTCGCCTGCTCGGGCTCGACGGCGTGCGCGCGGCCGACGGCCGCGCCCGGTTCGCAGCCATCGACGGGGACGCCCGCGAAGCCTTCGGCTCCGCACTGCCCCGCTCCCCGGAATGACGAGGCCACCATGCCGATCCATGAAGTTTCGCTGATCCGGCCGGAAAACCTCGAGACCCACGACCAGCTCGTGGTCGACGGCGTCGACGTCTCCGGGCACTGGAGCACGTTCATCCAGTCGCGGGTGGTCACCGACTACAACGAGGCGATGCAGGAGGAGATCGCGGCACTCCCGGGAGGGGAAAACGTGCACCGCTGCTGGCAGTGCGGCTCCTGCACCAACTCCTGCACGGTCAACGCGATCAACCCGGATTTCAACCCGCGCCACTGGATCTACCTGATCCGCATGGGCATGGAGTCGGAGATCCTGCGCGACAAGGAGATCATCTGGCAGTGCGTGTCGTGCAACAAGTGCACCTACGCCTGTCCGCGCGACGTCGTGCCCGAAGGCGTGATGAAGTCGCTCTCGCACTGGCTCGAACTGAAGGGCCACGCGCCGAAGTCGCCGTCGATGGTGTTCGACGAGGTGTTCTCCGCCCAGGTGTTCGAGCGCGGCAAGATCGAGGAAGGCCGGGTGATGCAGCGCTTCCTGAAGCGCACCGGGCAGGACCTCCGGCAGCCGTGGCTGATCGAGATGGTGAAGCGCATGCTCCGCCATCTCCCGGTGACGATGCTCGCCAAGCTCGGGCTCGCGACCTTCGTCGCGCCGAGCACCCGCGGCTGGTCGCGTGCGCGGGCCGCGATCGACGAGTACGTGCACGAACAGGAAGACCGGCGGCGCCGGGCACTCGGGGTGAAGCCATGACCGCTGCGAAGGGCAAGTACCAGAAGGTCGCCTACTACCCGGGCTGCGCGCTCGAGGGCACGGCGCACTCCTACAACCGCTCGACGCAGGCGGTGGGCAAGGCGCTCGGCCTCGACCTCGTCGAGGTGAAGAACTGGAACTGCTGCGGGGCGATGGAGGTCAAGAACGTCGACCCGAAGCTGCAGACGTACCTTTCCTCGCGCGTCATGGCGATCGCCGCCGACGAGATGAAGATGGACGTCGTGATGGCGCCGTGCAACGGCTGCTACCACAACCTGAAGAAGGCCGAGTACGACCTCGCGCACGACCCGAGTTCCGTGGAGACCGTCGACCGTCTGTCGAAGAAGGCGGGCCATGCGACCTACCGGGCCGGGCAGGTCGAGACCATCCACGCGCTCGACTGGATCAAGCACGGCATCGGCGAGGAGGGCCTGAGAGAGCGCCTGCGCGGGTCGCTCGCCGGACTCAAGGTGGCGAACTACTACGGCTGCATGTACGTGCGGCCGCGCCACATCTTCCCGGAGAAGGACCAGGGGCCCGGCAGCGAGTCGACTTCGAAGCCGCACTTCATGGACGACCTGCTCGCGGCGGCCGGCGCGGTCAATGTCGAGTTCCCGCTGAAGACGGCCTGCTGCGGCGGCGCGCACACGCTCTCGGACAGCGACACCTCGACGAAGCTGGTGCTCAACATCCTGCGCGCGGCCGAGGCGGCCGGCGCCGAAGTCATCGCGACCGAGTGTCCGACCTGCCACTCGGGCCTCGAGATGCACCAGATCCGCGCGGAGAAGGTGCTCGGCCAGGCGACGGGCGTGAAGATCCTCTACTTCACGCAGCTGCTCGGGCTCGCACTCGGCCTGTCGCCGCGGCAGGTCGGCGTGCACGAGAACATCTCCGACTCGCTCGACTTCCTGAAGAGCAAGGGCATCGCTTGAGGCCGCTCGCGGACATCGAACGGCGGCTGGAGGAGCTGACCGGAAATTCGTTGGCAGGAGAATCGGTGCCATTCACCGATTCATCCGCAACGCCAGGCGAACTCCTCGCCCTCGGCGAGGACATCCTCGGGCACTGGATCACCGCCAAGGGCCTGGTCCCGACCTCCGACGAGCGCGAGGGATTCCGCCTGCTCGCCCTGCACCGCCAGGGCACGACCGGCGACCCGAGCTTCAATGCCTGCCGGGAAACCTGCCGCGAACTCGTCTACCATTACAACCTGCTGACGATGGATC
>CAZRKS010000238.1:0-4101 GCA_964600315.1 uncultured Steroidobacteraceae bacterium
TCGATGCGCTCGCGGACCTTGTCGGCCGTGCCGACCGGCACCGTGGACTTGTCGACGACGACCCGGTACTCGGTCATGTGGCGCCCGATCGTTTCGGCGACGGCGAGGACGTGCGACAGGTCCGCCGAGCCGTCCTCCTCGGGCGGCGTGCCGACCGCGATGAACTGGAAGAGCCCGTGCCGGATGCCCTCCTCGGCGCTGGTCGTGAATTGCAGGCGGCCCTTTTCGAAGTTGCGCTTCACGACCGCGTCGAGCCCGGGCTCGTGGATGGGGATCTCGCCCTGCTGCAGGCGCGCGACCTTGCCCGCGTCGATGTCCACGCAGAGCACCTGGTTGCCGGCCTCGGCGAAGCAGGCCCCTGTGACCAGCCCGACATAACCCGAACCAAACACTGTAACTTTCACGATCAACCTTTTGATTTTATTTGATTAAATTCCGCCACGGGCGACCTCTTCGGCGGTCGGGCCCTCGTAGTAGAAGACGCCCATGCCGACGATCCGCGGCGCGCCCTTCGGCCGCTCGGACTCCGGTTCGCTCTCGTGCCGCGCCAGCCAGTCGTCGATCGACTCGACGAAGCGGATCGCCTCGCCGCGCGACCAGGTGCGGAAGGTCGGCACCAGGCGGTAGTCGAGCTTCTCGGTGTAGGCGATGCGCTGGATGAACCCGTCCGTACGTCGGTCGGGATTCGAGTTGTGATCGAGACCGGCCGCGAACGGAAACAGCATGCTCGAGAGCGCGGTGATGGCCTTCTCGTCGACGTTGCCAGGCACGTAAAAGCGCTTGGTCACCGTGAGCCGGCCGCCCTCGGTCTCGGCAATGGCGCCCGCCCGCCTGAGCTCGGCCCGCACCGCACCGGGCGGCACGTCGCCGCCGGCCGTGCGGACGAGCGAGACGAAGCTCGGCTCCGTGCCCTCGAAGTCCAGCGCGCGCGGCGTGCCGTCGCTCTCCAGGAACTGCGGGTCCGCGTGCCAGGCGTGCAGCACCCGCGCCGGCGGGCCGTACTGGTCGATGCGGCTCGGGCGCGACGAGTCGGCCCCTTCGAGCAACTGGTCCCGCAGGCGGCTGACTTCCTTGCGCGAGATACCGGTTCGAACTGCGACTCGCGACGCGTTGGCGTGCCGGCCGCGCTGGTCCGTCTCGGCGAACGCCTCGCGCACGTAGGCCGCCTTCGCGATGTCCGCGAACTGGCGATAAGTGATGCCGTAGCGCAGCAGCAGCCGCGCGAGCGGCACCAGGCACGCGAAGACCGCGCCGAGAATGCGCTGCTGGATCTCGCTGTTCACGGCCGCTCCCGCAGAAATTGCCGCCGGTAGTGGGCCAGTTCGGCGATGGACTCCCGCACGTCGTCCAGTGCCGCGTGGGTCGAGGATTTCTGCACGCCGGCGTACACCGCGGGCGCCCACCGCCGCGCGAGTTCCTTGAGCGTGCTCACGTCGAGATTGCGGTAATGGAAGAAGCGTTCGAGCGCCGGCATCTCGCGTGCGAGAAAACGCCGGTCCTGGCAGATGCTGTTGCCGCACATGGGCGACGCCCCGCGCTCGGCATGGCGCTCCAGGAAGTCGAGGGTCTGCGCTTCGGCATCGGCCGCCGACCAACGGCTCGCCCGCACCCGGTCGAGCAGGCCCGACGCGCCGTGGGTGCTGCGGTTCCACTCGTCGAGCCGCTCGAGCACGGATTCCGGCTGGTGGATGGCGAGCACCGGCCCCTCCGCCACCACGTCGAGCTGCACGTCGGTGACGATCGTGGCGATCTCGAGGATGTGGTCGCGCGCGGGGTCGAGACCCGTCATCTCGAGGTCGATCCAGACGAGGTTGTCGGCCTTGTTCACGCTGCGCCCCCCGCGTGGGGTACGCGATTGTCGCGCATTCTAGCAAAGGCTAAGCTGCGCCCCGCCCGAGGCTTCGCCCATGCACCCGTTCACCCTCATCTTCCTCGTCGCGCTCGCCGTCCACGTGGCCGTGCAGCTCTGGCTGGCACGACGCCAGAGGCTGCACGTCGCTCGACACCGGGAGGTCGTGCCGCCGGGTTTCGTCGGCGCCGTCTCGGCTGCCGAGCACACCCGGGCGGCGGACTACACGGTGGCCAAGCTGCGCCTCGCACGGTTCGAGATTGTCTTTGACGCGCTGCTGCTGCTCGGCCTCACGCTGGGCGGCGGCATCGCTCTCGTCGGCGAGGCGGCCACGCACGTCGCGGGATCGCCGCTCCTGGCCGGAACGCTGCACGTGCTCGGGGTTCTCGGCCTGCTGGCCGTGCTCGCCCTGCCCTTCGGCGCCTATCGCACCTTCGCGCTGGAACAGCGCTTCGGGTTCAATCGCACCACTGTCCGCACCTTCGTCACCGACCAGCTGAAGGGCTGGGCGCTCGGCCTCGTGCTCGGCGGGCTGGTCACGGGCTGCGTGCTCTGGATCATGGTTTCGACGGGCACTCGCTGGTGGGTCGTCGCGTGGCTCGCCTGGATGACCTTCACGCTGCTCGTCACCTGGGCGTGGCCGCGCCTCATTGCGCCGCTCTTCAACCGGTTCACGCCGCTCGCTGACGAGGCGCTGAGGCGGCGCATCGACGCCCTGCTCGAGCGCTGCGGCTTCCACGCGAAGTCCGTGTTCGTGATGGACGGCTCGAAGCGCTCGTCGCACGGGAACGCCTATTTCACCGGGCTCGGTCGCGAGAAGCGCATCGTCTTCTTCGACACGCTGCTCGACACTCTCACGCCGTCGCAGGTCGAGTCGGTGCTCGCGCACGAACTCGCGCACTTCCGGCTGCGGCACGTCCCGCAGCGACTGGCGGTCGGCGCCCTGCTGAGCCTCGCCGGGTTCGCGCTCCTCGGCTGGCTGTCGCAGCAGGCGTGGTTCTTCGCAGACCTCGGCGTGCCGGCGGCAAGCCCAGCCGCGGCGCTGCTGCTCTTCCTGCTCGTGACGCCCGCCTTCACGTGGATGCTCGCGCCGTTCATGGCCGCCTGGTCGCGGCGCCACGAATTCCAGGCCGACGCATTTGCCGCCCGGCATGCCGATGCGCAGTCGCTCGGCGAGGCGCTGGTGCGGCTCTACAAGGACAACGCCAGCACCCTGACGCCCGACCCGGTCTATTCCGCGTTCTACGATTCGCACCCGCCGCCTGCCGCGCGCATCGCAAGGCTCGAGCGGCTGCGAGTCCTGCCCGCCGGCACGGCCAGCCCGGCGTGAGTCTCGAGTCCGCGAGCGGTCCGGTCGTCGAGTGCTATGGCCGGCGCGTGCTCGTCGCTCCGGCCGGCGGCGACCCCGTCGCCTGCAAGGTTCGCGGACGACGGCTCGACGTCGTGGCCGGCGACGACGTGCGCATCGAGCGCCATGCAGGCTCGGACGACTGGACCGTGGTCGAGCGCCTCGACCGGCGCAACGTCCTGTGCCGGAGCGACAGCCGGGGCCTGGTCGAGTCCATCGCCGCCAATCTCGACCAGCTCGGCGTGGTGGTCGCGCCTGCGCCCGCCTGCGATCCGTTCATCGTCGACCGCTATGTCGCGGGTGCCTGCTATGCCGGGATCGCACCCCTGATCGTCGTGAACAAGCTCGATCTGCCGGACGACGCGGGCGCCCTCGATTGGATCGGTCCGTTTCGACGCTTCGGGCTGCCGGTGATGGCGGTTTCTGCCCGCACGGGGGCCGGCCTGTCCGACCTCCTGGGCCAGCTGGGCGGGCGGAGGACCCTGCTCGCCGGCCAGTCCGGCGTCGGAAAGTCTTCCTTAATCAATGCTTTGGCGGGCGATGCGCGGCGGGCGACGGGCCACCTCTCGGACCGCTCCGGCGAGGGCCGTCACACGACGGTGTCCTCGGCCATCCTGCGCCTGCCGTGGGGCGAGCTTGCCGACTCGCCCGGCGTGCGCGACTACGCCCCACCCGTGGTCCCGGCCGGCGACGTCCAGAAGGGCTATCCGGAGGTCGTCGCGAAGGCCCACGACTGCCGCTTCCTCGACTGCCTGCACCTGCGCGAGCCGCAATGCGCCGTCCGGGCCGCCGTCGAGGCCGGGGCGATCGACCCGAGGCGCTATGAGAGCTACCGCCGGCTCCTGAACCTGACGCGGCAGCTGGACGAGAGGCGGGGGTGGAGAGTTTGAAGAGGCTATGGGCT
>CAZRKS010000239.1:0-4097 GCA_964600315.1 uncultured Steroidobacteraceae bacterium
GCGGGCCGCGCGCTCGGCGACGTTCTCGCTGAACGGCTTCCAGTTGAGGTGCGCGATGCCCGAGCCGGTGAAGCCCACGAGGTCGTACAGCACGGGGAAGCGGCGCCCGGGTCCGCCGCGCCGTTCGTCGTACTCGCGCGGCAGCCACACCGCGAGCTTGCGGACCTGCGGATCGCCGAGCGGGTTGTCGGCGAGGACGGACGAGCGGTGCTCGAGGACGACGACGGTGCCGGCGTCGCGCAGCGGGCGTTTGCGGGCCATGCGGGTCTACTTCCGGTCGCGGATGTCGATGAAGGTGAGGAACTCGGCGCGCGTGCGCGCGTCGCTGCGGAACGTGCCGAGCATCTTGCTGGTGATCATCGACACGCCGCGCTTGTGCACGCCGCGCGTCGTCATGCATTCGTGCGCCGCCTCGATGACGACGCCGACCCCGCGCGGCTGCAGCACCTCGTCGATGCAGCGGGCGATCTCGGCGGTCATCTTCTCCTGGACCTGGAAGCGCCGCGCGAAGGCGTCGACGACCCGCGCGAGCTTGGAGATGCCCACGACCTTGGTGGTCGGCAGGTAGCCGACGTGCGCCCGCCCGATGATCGGGGCCATGTGGTGCTCGCAGTGCGACTCGAACTCGATGTCGCGCAGCACGACCATTTCGTCGTAGCCCGCCATTTCCTCGAAGGTGCGCCGCAGGTACGCGCCCGGGTCGGTCGCGTAGCCCGAGAACCAGTCCCGGTAGGCCTCGACGACGCGCTTCGGGGTGTCGCGCAGCCCCTCGCGCGCGGGGTCGTCGCCGGCCCAGCGCAGCAGGATCCGCACCGCCTCCTCGGCGGCGCTCTGGGTGACAAGTTTGCGCCGTTTCGCCATCGGGCTATCCTCGGGGTCTGAAGGCGTCACGAGGCATCCTAGCCGCCCGGCGGCGGCCGCGCACGCGCTGCCATGCGCCCCATCTTCCAGGCCGACCTCGTCAACGGGCCCGGCGGCGATCCCGGGCTGCTCGTCGACCTCAAGTTCGAGCGGCGGGCGCTGCTCGTGGACCTCGGCGACCTCGTCGCGCTGCCGACGCGCAAGATGCTGCGGGTGAGCGACGCATTCGTCTCGCACGCGCACATGGACCACTTCGCCGGGTTCGACCGGCTGCTGCGCGTCTGCCTCGGCCGCGACACCGGCGTGCGGCTGCACGGTCCGCCGGGGATCATCGCGCAGGTCGGCCACAAGCTCGCCGCCTACACGTGGAACCTCGTGCAAAACTATGCCTCCGAGTTCGTCGTCACCGTGCACGAGCTGCATCCGGACGGACGCGTCGAGCGCGCGCGCTACGGCAGCCGCAGCGGCTTCCGGCGCGAGGACCTGCCCGGGGCGGGGGCGCCGGGCGGCCTGCTGCTCGACGAGCCCACGTTCCGGTTCCGCGCGCAGTTCCTGGACCATGGCACGCCGTGCCTCGCGTTCCGCTTCGAGGAGGGCGTGCACATCAACGTGTGGAAGAGCCGGCTCGAGGAACTCCGGCTGCCGACCGGGCCCTGGCTCACCGAGTTGCGCACCCGGGTGCGCGAGGGCGCCCCGGACCCGACGCCGATCACGGTGCGCTGGCGCGATCGCGACGGCAGCCACGCACGCGAATTCAGCGTCGGCGAGCTGCGGGCGCGGATCCTCGAACTCGTGCCCGGGCAGACCGTGTGCTACGTCACCGACGTCGGCTGGACGCCGGAGAACGCACGGCGGATCGTGGAATTCGCGGCTGAGGCCGACCTGCTCTTCATCGAGGCCGTCTTTCTCGACGTCGATCGCGACCACGCCGAGCGCAAGCGGCACCTGACGGCGCGGCAGGCGGGCGCACTCGCGCGGGCGGCCGGCGTGCGCGCGGCCGTGCCGTTCCACTTTTCGTCGCGTTACCTCGGGCGCGAGGACGAGTTGCGCCGCGAGTTCACCGTCGCCTGGACTGGCTCCGCCAGTACACGATGAGGGCGTAGCCCGCGGCCATGCCGCCGAGGTGCGCGAAGTGCGCGACGCCCGCGCCGGAGCCGGTCACCCCGAGGTAGAGCTCGAGCAGGCCGTAGAGCGTGACGAAGAGCCACGCGGGCATCGGGATCGGCGGGAACAGCAGCATGATGCGCCGCTGCGGATAGGCCATGCCGAAGGCGAGCAGCAGGCCGAACACGCCGCCCGAGGCGCCGACCGTGGGCAGCGGCGGCATGTCGAGGTTGCCCATCACGACGAGCTGTGCGACTGCGGCGCCGACGACGCACACGAGGTAGTACTGCAGGAAGTGCGCGGACCCGAGCAGCCGCTCGACCTCGCCGCCGAACATCCACAGCGCAAACATGTTGAAGAACAGGTGGGTCAGGCTGCCGTGCAGGAAGCCGTAGGTGAGCAGCTGCCAGATCTCGAACGAGGGCGCGCCCGGAAAGCGCGGCGAGGCGGGTGGCCACAGGGCGAACGCGCCGATCAGCAGGTCGCCGGTGACGAGTTGCAGGCAGAACACGGCGACGTTGACGATCAGCAGTGCGCGGGTGACGGGCGGAAGTCGGTTCATGGCCGGCGCATCGTAGCCGACCGGGGCCCGGGGCGCTCGGCATCGAGCCAGAGGTCGAGCAGCCAGCCGGCCCATTCGCCGCAGGCCTCCGGGCCGGGGTGAAAACCGTCGCGAGCGAAGCCGCCGGCGGGCGGCAGGCGCGGGGTCGTCCGGCGGATCCACAGTCCCTGGAGCAGGGCGACGGGCAGGAGCATTCGGGTCGGCATGGCGGCCGCGCAGCATAGCCGATCACCCCGTGCTGCGGGCTGCGAGCAGGACGATGGCTGCCGCGAGCATGAGGATCCCCGCCAGCCTCCCTGCCGGCACGCCCAGCCGCGTCGTCTTCTCGACGAAGATGAAGGCGGCGAGCAGCGTCATCGCCCACACGTTCATGAGCCCGACCAGCGCGAGCACGGCCATGAGCGCCCAGCAGCAGCCGAGGCACCAGGCGCCGTGCAGGGCGCCCGCGCGCAGGTCGCGCAGCGCGGCAGGTCCGGTCGTTGCGACGCCGAGCACGGTCGCCGGCGAGCGGCACTTCGCGAGGCAGGCCTCGCGCAGCGGTGAGAGCTGGAACGTCCCGGCGAGGACGAAGATCGCGATGGCCGCGGCTCGGGCCGAGTACAGGCCCGCCTCGAGACCGCGCTCGACGGGCCGCATCAGCGCGAAGGCGAGGAGGCCGGAGGCGGCCCACACGGCGAGATAGCCCGCGGCGAAGAGCAGCAGCCTCGTGACGCGCTCGACCGCGCCCGGATGTCGCACGATCGACCGCACCCACAGGGTTGCGACCGGCGTGATGGCCGGCAGCATCATCGCCGCCATCATCGGCACCCACATCGCGAGGAACGGCGCGAGCGGCATGCCCATCGTGCCGGCCGCATCGCCCATCGCGGCCGCGTCGGCGAGGGTCCTGCGCCACGCCAGCGCGGCGACGAAGAGCAACGCGATCCAGCCGGGCAGGGCTTCGCGCGTCGCCGGCTTCACGCGTTGTACGCCACCTCGGCGATGAACGCGCTCGAGCCCGAGTAGTCGAACTCGAGACCGGCGCCGTGCACGCGGCCCGCGTCGACGTTCACGACCATGCCGTCCTTGAAAATGAAGCCCTCGGGCATGACGAGCCGCGCGTTCGCCTCGCTGCCGTCCATGTCGGAGATGATCGGCCCGACCGCCACGGTGGCCGCGTCGCCGAGGCGCACGCTCGCCCGTCGTCCGTCGACGGCGAACGTGAGCGGGCCGACCAGCACGAGCGGACGCTCGTCGAACGTGCTGCGGAAGATCTCGAACGGTCCGCCGGGACCGGCCTCGCCGGCCACGATCCGTTCGAGGGCCGCGCGCTGGGCCGCATCCGCACGCTCGTCGACGAAGACGAAGCCGCGGCCGTGACCGCGATGGACCGGGCCGGGCCACGCGAACACCAGCGCGACGTTGAGCCCGTCGAGACGGACTCCGTCACATTCGCCCTCGCGGATGTGATACGTGTCGACGCCATGGCAGCCGCCATGAGTCGGGATCATCGTGAAGTTGCAGGGACAGCCGTGCGCGCAGTTGCACGTCTCGACGTAATCCGCGCGCCACCACCACTTGCTCATGGTCG
>CAZRKS010000240.1:0-4082 GCA_964600315.1 uncultured Steroidobacteraceae bacterium
GGCGACGTGTCGATGGCGATGCGCGACCTGCTGCGCCGGTTCGGCCAGCAGCGCTTCGATCCGGGCAAGGCGGCCTCGATGTTCTTCCTGAACGCCACCGACCCGGACACGATCCGGCTGTCGCGCAAGCTGATGATCGACTGGGGCTACCGGGCGCAGCGGCTGGGTCACCGCGTGCTCGGCGCGCTCGGCACCGCGCAGACACGCCGTCCGCCGGCGACGACCGGCGGCCGCCCGCCGCTGCGCGAGCAGGTCGTGCACTTCGTGAACAAGCGCATGCCGGGCGGGCTGCCCAAGCGCACGGCGCGCGCGCTGCTCGACATCGAGGACCGGCACTACGTGCCGATCCTGCGCGACCCGGCGCGCACCTCGAGCGACTCCGAGGCCGTGTTCTATTTCCCGGGCTGCGGCTCGGAGCGGCTGTTCTCGCAGGTCGGGCTCGCGACCCAGGCGATGCTCTGGCACGCGGGGGTGCAGACCGTCCTGCCGCCGGGCTACGTGTGTTGCGGCTACCCGCAGCGCGGGTCCGGCCAGTTCGACCACGCGCAGAAGATCATCACCGACAACCGCGTGCTATTCCACCGCGTGGCGAACACGCTCAACTACCTCGACATCCGCACGGTGGTCGTGAGCTGCGGCACCTGCTACGACCAGCTGCAGGACTACCGTTTCGGGGAGATCTTCCCGGGCAGCCGCATGGTGGACATCCACGAGTTCCTGCTCGAGAAGGGCATGCGGCTCGAAGGCGTGACCGGCGCCCGCTACCTCTACCACGACCCCTGCCACTCGCCGATCCGCGGCGGCGACCCGCTCGAGGTGGTCAACGCGCTCATCGATGCCGGCCCGCAACGCATCGGCAAGAGCGACCGCTGCTGCGGCGAGTCGGGCACGTTCGCCGTCTCGCGACCGGACATCGCGACCCAGGTGCGGTTCCGCAAGCAGGGCGAGATCGAGCGCGGCGTGGCACGGCTGCGCGACGACGGGTTCGACGGGCCGGTGAAGGTGCTCACCTCATGCCCGTCCTGCCTGCAGGGCCTCTCCCGCTATGCCGACGACGCCGCGACCGAGGCCGACTACGTGGTCGTCGAGATCGCGCGCCACGTGCTCGGCGCGGACTGGCTCGCCGACTACGTCCGGCGCGCGAACGACGGCGGCATCGAGCGCGTGCTCGTCTGACCGCCGCTCGACGCGCCGCTCAGAAGATCGCGCTGAAGCCGACCAGGGCCTCGCCCTGGAAGAAGGTGCTGCCCGACGAGTGAATCAGGCAGCTCGCACTGCCGCCGCCGCCGACGCACAGGAACTCCGAGTCGGAGTCGACGGCCGTCAGATAGCCGCGCAGCCCGAGCGACACGGCGAAATTCTCGTTGAGCGGGACGCGCACGCCGCCGCCGACGCTGCCGGAAAACTGCGTGTCGGAGTTCGAGCCGCCGCCCTGCACGTCGAACCGCGTGGCGCCGATCGTGAGCGACAGGTACGGCTCGAACCCGGTGTCGTAGGGATAGAGCAGCGTGCCGCCGAACTGCAGGTACTCGACCTTGACGTCCGCCCCTTTGAGCGAGGCGTCGTGGCTGTCGAGGTCGGTCGATTGCTGGCTGTACAGGATCTCGTAGAAGGAGACCGCATCGCGGTAGATGCCGACGTCCACGCCCCAGCTGCCGCCGTCCTGCAGGTCGACGGTGTCGTCGGAGCCCGCCGGTGGATCGTTGACGTCGAAGCTGCCCCCCATCCGGTAGCCGGCGAACGGGGTGATCTCGGCGGTCGGCTTGCCGGCCGCGTTGGCGGCCGTCGCACCGAGCAGTGCGGCGACGGCGAGGGTGAACGTCGAACTCAGCTTGTGCATGCGCCTGTCTCCCTGGAGACTACGGTTTCAGGCCATAACGGCCAATCCCGTGATTCTACGCGAGCACGCCCGCCGCAGATCGGCCAGGGCGCCGGCGCGCTGCTAAACTGAGACGGTCGTCGGCGACTGTTCGGTGCACAGATGAGCGAACTGCAACACACCCTCCGGAACCTTCACGAGGAACTGCAGCAGGCCGAGCGCCTGGATCCGGAGGACCGTGCGCTGCTCGAGACCGTGCTGGGCGACATCCGGCGCGTGCTCGACCGCTCCGCAGAATCGCCCGTCGCAGAGCGTCCTGGCGAAGCCCTCGAGGGCGCCGCGGTCCGTCTCGAAGCCGGACACCCGGGCGTCGCCGGCGCCATCCGGGCCGTGCTCGACGCGCTCGGCAAGGCCGGCATCTGATCGGTCACAGGCATCTGTATTCCTTGAGATTTCCGCGCTTCTGCGCCACTGGGAGAGCGGGTCTCTGGTAAGATAACGGGCTCTCCAGCGTTGCCCGGCGGCCGCGACCAACTCCCCATGCAGCAAGACAGTCATCCGTTCGACGAGGCTTTCGGCAAGACCGTCGACCTGGGCAACGAGATCGCCGACGCCGACGACAGGGCGGACCTCTGGGACATCGCCGACGGCCTGCTGGCCGGTGCGGTGCAGTACTGGCTCTACACACGCCAGCCCTGCGGCGACCCGCGCTGCGAGGAATGCCTGCCCGTCAGCACGGCGGAAGGTCGGCTCGAGGAACTGCGCCGGCTGGTGCAGGAATTCTCCGAGGAGAGCCAGTACTTCCATTCGCCGACAGACTCGAACGTCGGGCGCGCCTGACGCATCGCCGGTCTCCGGCCCCGCGCGGCGCGGCGACTTTCTGCAGCTTCCCGCAAGTAATCGAGCGTGACCGGTGCGCGCGCGGCGCGCAGCCTCCAGGCATTCGGCCACGGAGGGCGGTTCATGAACTCACACCACTTGCGAGCCATCGCCTTCAACGCCTGCCTGCTGGTCGGCTGCGCCGCCATCGCCGTCACCTGGCAGGCGTCCGGTGCCGACGGGCCGAGTACGAAGCCTGCCCGTCACGCGCGCCCCATCTTCGTCTGTCGCGGACACGGCGTCGCCGTCTTCTCCGACCTGCCCTGCGGCCCGGCCGGCGAGGGACGCACTCTGCGAGTCGACGAGCCAGGCGCGGGCGCCGGGGCGACGACGGTACCGTCTCCGGTTGCAGCGGCCACGCGTCCGCAGCCGAGACGTGCGACGGGCGATCGTGATGCGAGCGAGAGACGGCCGCCCGCCGATGGCGACCGTTGCCGGCGCCTGCACGAGCGGCGCGACGCGCTCGACGAGCGCATGCGGACCGGGTACTCGGCCCGCGAGGCGGCACAGCTCTGGAGTCGCTGGCGCGACGCGAATGCGGAAATCTACGCCGCACGCTGCGGACGGAGCTGACCCCATTCGCCGGCCGCAGCGGCCGCGACTGAACCGGGACCAGCTCCTCGCGAGCGGGACCGTTCGCGCGCGGACGGGCGTCAGTTCAGCCCGAGCACGGACTTGCCCTGGATGAACGCGACGTCCACCGGGATGTTGCGCTGCTGGAGGCGCGCGAGATCCTCGGCGAGCTGCGGCCGGATCACGCCGAGCTCGCCCACGAGCTTCTGCACGCCCGCGTAGCTGCCATCACCCTGCAACTGGAGCAGCGTGGCCGAGAGATCATCGACTGCCTTGCGCATCTTCGGCATGTCCACGCGGTAGCGGCCCGCCGCGTCGCGCGTGAAGGCCCCGTGGTCGGCGAAGAAATTGAATCGCACCATGTTGGCCTCGCCGTGGGCGGAGGCCGCGCCGAAGCGCACCGAGCGGAAGATGCTGGCGAGGAACGTCGTGTAGTAGTCCTCGAGCGATCCGCCGAGCTCGCCCTTCTCGTGCAGCTTCGTGATCATGTAGAGGCCGAGCACGTCCGCCTTGCCCTCCTCGATCCCGGAGCCGACTTCCTTCAGCGCGTCGCGCACCGTGCCGTGGCCGTTCACCGTGTTCTTGATGCCGAGGCCGTGCGCGACCTCGTGGAACATCGTGTCGGCGAAGAACGCGTCGAAGGTGATGTGACGGCGCTGCTCGGGCGCGATCAGCTCGTCGGCGATCGGCACCAGGATGCGGTCGAACTTGGCGCGCATCGCGTTCTTGAGCTGCAGGCGCCGCGTGCCCTTCGCCAGCTGCACCTGCTCGTCGTTCGGCAGGTTGATGGCGATGGTCTTCGAACCCGCGT
>CAZRKS010000241.1:0-4074 GCA_964600315.1 uncultured Steroidobacteraceae bacterium
GGTCTCGCTGCGCGACGAGCCGGACTTCTCCGCGATGCTCGCGGGGCGGTAGACCCAGCGACGGCCGGGACCGCCCCGCGACTCCTCAGCGGCCCGAGATCAACCCGGGCACCACGTTGTTGGCCTCGTTGCGCTCGGAGACGAGGTCGGTCGCGTCCACATAGGCGATGACGAATAGGCCCAGCAGGTCGTCCGAGCCTGCGACGCGCTCGACGAACTCGATCTCGTGGCTCTCCCCTGCGCCCAGGACCGGCACCCCCGCCTCGCCGACGAACGCGTCGCCTGCGTCGAGAACAGAGTCCGCGGACAGGAAGTACGACACGCGAGTCGCCACGACCGTCGACTCCTCGCCGGGGTTGAATACGGAGAGGCGGCCCGTCAGCTGGCACGCCGGCTGCACCGCCGACCCGCTGCAGTGCTGTTCGAGGCGCAACCACTCGCCCGAGAGCCCGCTCGATCCCGTGCCGATGGTCTCGCAGTTCACGAACGTGTCACTCTCGGAACGCAACCCGGCCACACAGGTGTCCGCGTCCTTGCCGCCGTCCATGGCATCGGTGCCGGCGCCGCCGACCAGCGCGTCGTTGCCGTCGCCCCCCCGGATCGTGTCAGCACCGTCTCCGCCACAGAGCGCGTCGTCGGCACCGAGCCCGTCGATCGTGTCGTTGCCGCCCATGCCATGAATGACGTCGACGAGCTGCTGCGTGCCGGTGCGGGTGATCAGGACGCGACCCGTGAGGACGTCGGCCCCGTTGGTCCCCATGCGCGTGGCATTGAGGCCGTTGCAGGTGATCGCGTGCTGGCGCGCGATGGCCACGTCTGTGTTCGCGAGGGCGCCATTCGCGTCGAAAGTCTTGAACACGCCCACGGTGAGGACCCGGCCGTCGCCGGGCTGCAGGGCTATCGCGGTCGGCACGGACACGCCCGTGCCGAATCCGACGTTCGCCGCTCCATTGCCGCTGAAGGTCACGTCGATGAGTCCGTCACTCCGCAATCGTGCGAGGCCGAAATCGGTCAGGTGTGTGCCGCGTTCGGCCGGGCCGGCGACGATGATGGCGCCGTCGAGTTGCAGCGCCATGCTGGTCGCCCCCCCGGAACTCGTCGTCCCGTACCCGGCCGTGGCGATTCCGTCGCCTGAGAAGGTGGCGTCGAGGAAGCCGTTTGAGTCGTAGCGCACGACCACTGGAATCGTGTCAGTAAAGCCGCTCAGGCAATTGATGCCTGCGCCACCGGCCACCAGCACCTTGTCGTCCGGCTGCACGACGATCGCCGTTGCTCCGTCGGCGCAGCCAAAGATGTCCGTGACCGGTGAATTCGGGGCCGATGCCCCGAAAAAGACTTCGACGCCTGAGGGACTATAGACGGCTACGGCGATGTCGGCCCGCGTGCCGCTGCCACTTCCGCCCTTGGCGGTTCCTGCCACGAAGATGCGTCCGTCGGCACGCAGGGCCACGGCACTCGCGCCATCGTTGCCGCCGAAGTCCTTGAGAATGCGCCCATCGCCGGAGAACGCGGCGTCGAAACTGCCGTCGGCGAGCAGGCGCGCGATGCCGAAATTGCCGTCGTTGCTCGGTCCGACGACGACGATGCGCCCACTGTTGTCGATGACCAGTGCACTGGCGTCGCCGCCCACCCCGCTGCCGTAAGTCCCGCCCGAGACGATGCCGCCATGGCCGAAACCGCTGTCCAGGCTGCCATTCGAGTTGAGCCGGACGACGGCGAAGCCGCCGCTGCTGCTGCTGCCGGCAACGACGACGCGCCCGTCGGACTGCACGGCCACGGCATGCGCGGCGTCGCTCGCCCCGGCGTCGACGAGCGCGAAGCCGTCGCCGTCGAACGACGTGTCGAGCGCCCCGGCCGCCGTATAGCGGACGACCAGGAAGTTGCCGCCGAGGGCACCGACAGCGACTGTCTTGCCGTCCGATTGCGCAGCCACGGCGTGGATGGACTCCCGGCCGCCGAAGTCCTGCAGGACCCGACCGTCTGCGGAGAATGACGCATCGAGGTCGCCGCCGGCCGGCCATGCCTGGGGCGACACGAGCGAAGCGAGCAGCGCGACCAAAGTGCGTTTGTTCATGTGATCTCCCCTTCAGCGGCTCGGCGACGGCGACGTGCCGCGTCCGTGAGGCGAGCATCGCCCCTCCTCACGCGGCCCGTCCCGCGGGTTCGCCGATGGTTTTCCGAGGCCCCCGGCCCGGGATTCTTCCTGTGAACGCCGAGCGGTGCTAACTTGGCGCGTGACTGGGCCAGACGGACCGCCGCTCGTGTCGCTCGAAGCCGGCTTCAGAATCGGCGCCAGAGAAGTCTTTCCGCTGGAGGGCCGCATCTCCGGGCCGGCCGGAAACCTGCGGGTCGAACCAAAGGCCATGGCGGTGCTGGTCGAACTCGCGCGTCGTGCTCCGGAGGTCTGCACGCGCGACGGCATCGTCGAGAAGGTGTGGCCGCGCGGATATGTCTCCGACGACGCCCTGACACGCTGCGTTGGTCAACTGCGCCGCGCGCTGGGAGATGATCCGCGCGATCCGATGTGCCTGCAGACGATTCCCAAGCGTGGCTATCGGCTGCTCGCCGCCGTGACGGCCATCGAGCCGGCCGGCCGGCCCGGGGCACTGGCCGTCGCATCGACTCCTGTGGAATCGCTGATGGTCCTGCCGTTCCAGGTCCTTTCCCGCGGCGGCGAGGAACTGGTCGCCGACGGGCTGACCGAACTCCTCACGCTGCGTCTCGCGGGGCTCGAGCGCATCCGAGTCGTCTCGCGCACGACGGCGATGCAATTCAAGGCAGTCCGCGCCGATATCGGCGAAATCGCTGCGAGGACCGGCGCAGACTGGCTCGTGGAGGGTTCCGTGCTGCAGTCAGGCGATCGACTGCAGGTCGTCGCGCAGTTGATCGACGCGCGCACCGATGCGCACCTCTGGGCCGCCGATTTCGTGCGCGACCTCGGAGACCTTCTCGACCTGCAGAACCAGATCGCGGCACAGGTGGCCGGTGCGATCCGGCGCAGACTCGGCGCGGCGCCGGCGCCGTCGCCGCTGTCGTCGCAGGCGATGCGCGCCTACCTGCGCGGCCGGCACCGGATCAGCCGCCGCACGCTCCCGGAGCTCGAAGCAGCTCGAGCTGATTTCCGTGAAGTGATCTCGCAGCACCCAGATCACGCACCGGGATGGGCTGGGCTGGCCGAGAGCGAAATGCTGCTCGCCCATTACGGCGCGCCAGACCCGGCAGGCATCCTCGCCGATTGTGACTTGCACATCGATCGCGCACTGTCCCTGGACCCGGACCTCGCCATCACGCTGGCGACCCGGGGAGCGGTTCGATTCTTCTTCAGTCGCGACCTCGGCGGCGCGCGGCGCGACCTGGAGCGGGCGCTCGTGCTCCTGCCGAGCTACGTGCTGGCGATGGTATCGCTGGCCAACGTGCACTCGGTGCAGCGCGAGTTCGCCGAGGCCGCGGCCTGGCTGGAGCAGGCGCTGCTCGTCGAACCGCTCGACGTCGGGGTCAACATGAACCTCGGTGATCACGCCATCCTGCGCCGGGACTACGCCGCGGCAGTGCAGGCGCTGACTCGCGCCCTGGACCTCGTGCCGGATCACCGGCCGAGCCAGCTGCGACTCAGCTGGGCAAGGGCGCTGGCTGGCGACACGTCCGGGGCCCTGGCATCGCTCGATGCGATCGGCCCCACCGGTGCCAACGACGTCCAATGGCACGAATATGCGGCGCTCGTGTCCGGCGCCACGGGCGACACGACCGCCGCCCGCCAACGTTATCGTACGCTGCTTGCCTTGAATCGCGACCGGTCCCTGCCGGGCTGGGTGATGGCGCGCTCGGCCGCGGCGGCAGGCGAAGTCGATGCCGCCTTCCAGTTCCTGCGCCGGGCGGTGGACGAGCGGTCGAGTTCGCTGCCGTTCCTCTGCGTGACCCCCGCCTTCGATGCCCTGCATGCGGACCCGCGCTTCGAATCGCTCTGCGCCGAACTCGGGCTGCAACGCCCTCGGACCTGAGTCACTTCGCGGACCGATCCTCGCCATTGCACTCGAATTCGACCGGGCCGCGCGGGCGGCACGCATCCGGCCAACC
>CAZRKS010000242.1:0-4070 GCA_964600315.1 uncultured Steroidobacteraceae bacterium
CGAGATGTGCGGGTGGGCGTTGCGCTCGCTCGGCACGCCGTGGGTGGCCCAGCGCGTGTGCGCGATGCCGAGTTGGCCGTGGGCGGGATCGGCGTCGAGCGCGTCCTGGAGCTTGCGCACCTTGCCGACCGTGCGCAGGCGCTTGAGGTGTTGCGCGCCGTTCAGCACGGCGACACCGGCCGAGTCGTAGCCGCGGTACTCGAGCCGGCGCAGACCCTCGATCAGGACCGGAACGACGTCACGTTCGGCGACGGCACCAACGATTCCGCACATGCGGTTTACCTGTTTCCCGGGTCGGGGAGCCTAGCAGAAATCGGAAATTCGGGGCCATTCACCGGTTCTTCTCCGGGCGTTTCCAGCCGTCGATGGTGATCTGTTTCGAGCGCTCCAGCGTGAGCTTGCCGTCGGGCGTGTCCCGGGTGATGGTCGAGCCCGCGCCAATGGTGGCGCCCGCGCCGACCCTGACCGGCGCGACCAGCATCGTGCCCGAGCCGATGAACGCGCCAGCGCCGATTTCGGTGCGCCACTTGTTGACGCCGTCGTAGTTGCAGGTGACCGTGCCCGCGCCCACGTTCACCTTCTCGCCCACGGTCGTGTCGCCGAGGTAGGTCAGGTGGTTCGCCTTGGCGCCGCGCCCGAGCTCCGACTTCTTCACCTCGACGAAATTGCCGACGTGCACGTCCTCGTGCAGTCGCGCCTCGGGCCGCAGCCGCGCGTACGGTCCGACGAGGCAGCGCGGGCCGACCACCGCGCGCTCGATCACGCAATTGGGATGAATCACCGTGTCGTCGCCGATCTCGGCGTCGCGGATCACGACGTTGGGCCCGATGCGCACGCGATCCCCGAGCTTCACTGACCCTTCGAACACCACGTTGACGTCGATGAACACGTCGCGTCCGACGCTCACCGGCCCGCGCGCATCGAACCGAGCCGGGTCGACGAGGGTGGCGCCGGCCAGCATCAGTTCGCTCGCCCGCTGCCGACGGTAGGCGGCCTCGAGCTCGGCGAGCTGCAGCTTGTCGTTCACGCCCAGCACCTCGGTCGCGGTGGGGGCGATGACGGCGTTCACACGCAGCCCGCTCCGGACCGCGGCGACGATCACGTCCGTCAGGTAGTACTCGCCCTGCGCGTTGTCGTTCCTGAGCGCCGCGAGCCACTGGCGCAACCGCACGGCCGGCACGCACATGAGCCCGGTGTTGCACTCGTGGATCGCGCGCTCCTTGGCGTTCGCGTCCTTGTGCTCGACGATGCGCACGACGTTGCCGGCCCCGTCGCGCACGATGCGGCCGTAGCCGGTGGGATCGGGGAGCATCACGCTCAGGATCGCGATGGACTTCTCGCCCGCCTCGGCCACCAGCCGCGCGAGCGTCTCGAGCTGGACGAGGGGCACGTCGCCGTAGAGCACCAGGACGAGGTGATCGTCGGGGACGTGCGGCATGGCCTGCGCCACCGCATGACCGGTGCCGTGCTGTTCCGCCTGCAGCACCCAGCCCACCTCGGCGCCCGGGAAGGCGTTCAGGACCTGCTCGCCGCCGTGCCCGTAGACCACCCAGGTCGCCGCCGCCTGCAGGCCGCGCGCCGCGTCGAGGACGTGCCCGAGCAGGGGCTTGCCGGCCAGCGGCTGCAGCACCTTGGGCAGGTCGGACTTCATGCGCTTGCCCTGGCCGGCGGCCAGGATCACGACGGAAAGGGACATCGGGCGATCCGGTTCGGGGTCTGCCGCGCATTGTACTCAACACCCGCCCGGCGCCGTCCGTGACGCCCGGTCGATTCCGGATGACGCAGTGCGGCATGACCCGCACCCGGCAGCGGGCGTAGAGTCCGCCCCCACGGGGCATGCGCCCCGCAACAATCGGCGCGGGTCGATCCGTGCCGTTACAACGCACAGAGGGAGAAATCGATGAAGTTGAAGAGCCTCGCGCTCGGCGCGCTGGGTGGACTGCTGGCTTTCGTCGCGCTCACGGGCGCGCAGGCGGCGGACCGTCCCTACACGGAAGGCCCGGTGCTGGACGTGACGTCGGTCCGTACGGAGCCCGGCATGTTCGACGAGTACATGAAGTACCTAGCCGGACCCTACAAGCAGCTGATGGAGGAGCAGAAGAAGGCCGGCATCATCCTCGACTACTCGTTCTACTCCGTCACGCCACGGGGCCCGGACGACCCGGACCTCTATCTCGTCACCGTGTTCAAGAATTTCGCGGCGCTCGACGGCCTCGATGACCGCACCGACGCGATCACCGAGAAGGTCATGGGCAACGCGGCGCAGCAGACGGATGCGACGATCAAGCGCGGCAAGCTGCGCACGATTCTCGGCGACGAGATGATGCGCGAGCTGGTGCTGAAGTGAGCGCGCGCAGCCTGGGATTGTCGCTGGCGGCCGGCCTGCTGGCCCTCGCGGCGTTCGCCGCGCCCGCCGGCGCCGCCGACCGCGTGTACACCGAGGGACCGGTGTCGATGGTGAGCTCGCTTCGCACCGAGCCCGGCATGTTCGACGAGTACCTGAAGTACCTCGCCAGCACCTACAAGCAAGCCATGGAAGCGGAGAAGAAGGCCGGGCTGATCCTCGACTACCGCGTGTACGTCACCACGCCGCGCGGACCCGACGATCCGGACATCTATCTCGTCACGACCTACAAGGACATGGCGGCCCTGGACGGGCTCAACGAGAAGATGGATCCGATCCAGCAGCAGATCTTCGGCGACCTCGCGCAGCGCAGCGCGAAGACCGTCGAGCGCGGCAAGATGCGTACCGCGCTCGGCTCGCAGCTGATCCGCCGGCTGGACCTCAAGTAGCGCCGACAGACTCCAGCGCATTGGAGCCAGAGGGCCCCTGCAGGACTCGCGCCTGCGGGGGTTCTCTTTTTGCGGGGCAGGCACAGGTGGAGCGGATGTTTTCAGGTCACGGAAGCGATAGACTTCTTGCTATTCGTTATCTATTCACACAGCCTGAGGCCGTGCCATGCGCCCGCCGGTTGAGGATGAAGTCCTGCGGCTGTTGTCGGCCGAGTCCACCGGGCTCGCGACCCGCGAGATCCTCCGGCGCCTGAAGCCGCGGATCAGCCAGCCGACACTTTGGCGCATCCTCGACCGCCTGCGATCCGAGGGATGCGTGATCGTCGACGGCCGAGGCCGGGCGACCCGCTATCACGCCAGCGCAGGCGTCCACCTGCCGACATTGCGCAGTCGTCGGCTGCACGAGGCCGCCGCCCGTCGCCTGGCCCGAGACGCGTCGCTCGCCGGTCTCGCGAAGCAGCGTCTGCAGAAGCTGCGGCAGGTGAATCCCCACGGACGCGTCTACCACGACCGTTGGTCGGCGCTGCTCGACGGTCCGCTCGAACGACTACTGCGGACCATGACCGAGCCCTCGGAGCGGGCGGATGCCCTGCGCCGGGAATCTCCATTTGGGGTCCTGGCGACTGCCGCCGATCGGCGGCGCATCTTTGCGCGCACCCGCGCCGGGTGATCCCGTGTTTCGCAGCCAGCTGCAGCACGTCATCCTGGAAATCGGACGCCGGGCCTCCGTCGAGGCCCTGTTCCCGTAGCGCGCCCTACCGTCGGGTCTTGCGCAGCTTCTGGATCGCCTGCAGCTGGGCGCCGATCGCAGCGAGCTCGGCCTCGGCGGTCGCGATCTCCTGCTTCTCGGTGCGGGCGCGGATCGCTTCCTCCGCCGCCTTCTTGGCCTCGAGCACCTTGGCCTCGTCGAGGTCCGCCGCGCGAATGGCGGTGTCGGAGAGGACGTTGATGTGGTTCGGCTGCACCTCGAGGATGCCGCCCTGCACGTACACCATCTCCTCGTCTTCCTTGCCCGGCACCTTGATGCGCACCGTGCCCGCCTTGATCTGCGTGATCAGCGGCGCGTGGCGCGGGTAGATGCCGAGTTCGCCCATGATGCCCGGCAGCACCACGAACTCCGCGTCGCCGGAGTAGATGGACTCCTCCGCGCTCACGACATCGATCCGGATAGTGGCGGCCATGGGGGCTCCGTTACTGCAGCTTCTTGGCCTTCTCGACGGCCTCTTCGATCGCGCCGATCATGTAGAACGCCTGCTCCGGCAGGTGGTCGTACTCGC
>CAZRKS010000243.1:0-4057 GCA_964600315.1 uncultured Steroidobacteraceae bacterium
ATGCTGATCGGGCAGGGCAACCGTTTCGAGCTCTGGGACGAGCAGCACTGGAACGAGCGCCGCGAGGCGTGGCTGCAGTCGAGCAGCGAGCCGGGCGAGATGCCGGCCGAGCTCGAGCAGCTTTCGCTCTAGGCGCTCGCGTGGCGGAGCACACGCCGGTACTTCGGGACGAAGTGCTGGCCGGGCTCGCGGTGCGGGCCGACGGCCGGTACTGCGACGCGACGTTCGGACGGGGTGGGCACACCGCCGCGATCCTGGGCGCCCTCGGGCCGGCCGGCCGCGTCGTCGCGATCGACCGGGATCCGGAGGCCATCCAGGCCGGGCAGGCGCGTTTCGCGGCGGAGCCCCGTCTCACGTTGATGCGGGGGTCGTTCGGCCAGCTCGAGGAGCGGGTCCGGGCGGCGGGTTTTGAAGGGGAGCTGGAAGGCGTGCTGCTGGACCTCGGGGTCTCGTCGCCACAGCTCGACGAGGCCAGGCGCGGCTTCAGTTTCATGCAGGACGGGCCGCTCGACATGCGCATGGACAACGAGGCAGGACAGAGCGCGGCGCAGTGGCTGGCACGGGCCGGCGAGCGGGAGATCGCGACGGTGCTGCGCGAACTCGGCGAGGAACGCTTCGCCGGGCGAATCGCCCGGGCGATCGTCGCGGCCCGGGCCGCGGAGCCGATCCTGCGCACGGGGCAGCTCGCCGCGATCGTGTCGGCCGCGGTGCCGACGCGCGAGCCCGGCAAGCACCCGGCCACGCGGACCTTCCAGGCGATCCGCATCCACGTCAACGGCGAACTCGCGGCGCTGGAGTCGGCGCTGCCGCAGGCCGTGCGCCTGCTGGCGCCGGGCGGCCGGCTCTGCGTCATCAGCTTCCACTCGCTCGAGGACCGCATCGCCAAGCGCTTCATGCGGCGCGAGGAGCAGGGCGATCCCGTGTACGCCGGCCTGCCGCAGGTGCCGGCGCACGCGCGACCGCGGCTGAAGCGGGTCGGCGGTGCGGTCATGGCCGGGCCGGCCGAGATCGAGGCGAATCCGCGCGCCCGCAGCGCCGTGCTGCGCGTGGCCGAGAGGCTCGCCGCATGAGCGCGGCGGCCTGGCGCTTGCTGGTCGCGCTGCTCGGGCTCGCGCTGCTCGGGTCGTCGCTCGGCGTCATCTACGGAAAGCACGAAGCCCGCAACCGCTTCAACGACCTGCAGCGGCTCACGGGCGAGCGCGACGAGCTCGACATCGAGTGGGGCCAGCTGCAGCTCGAGCAGAGCACCTGGGCGACCAACGGCCGCGTCGAGACCGTCGCCCGCGACGAACTCCACATGACCATCCCGCAGGCGACCGACCTGCGCATCGTCCAGCCATGAAGCGCGTGGCGCAGCGCGCAACCACGGCCGGCCCGCAGGGCTGGCGGCACTGGCTGGTGCTCGGCCTGCTCGGCTGCGGCGCCGTGGCACTGCTCGCGCGCGCGGTGTACCTGCAGGTCATCGACCAGGACTTCCTCGAGAAGCAGGGCGATGCGCGCATCCTGCGCGTCGCCAAGCTCTCGGCCAATCGCGGCATGATCCTCGACCGCAACGGCGAGGCGCTCGCCGTCAGCACGCCCGTGGACACCGTGTGGGCGGATCCGCGCAAGCTCACCGAGGTGCCGCAGGACTTCCCGCGTCTCGCCAAGGCGCTCGACCGCGATCCGCAGTGGCTCGCGCGTCGCGTGACGAGCAGCCTGGACCGCGAATTCATCTACCTCGTGCGCCACATGCGGCCGGCGGACGCGGCGAAGGTGAAGGCGCTCGGCATCCCGGGCGTCGAAACGCTGCGCGAGTACCGTCGCTACTATCCCGCCGGCGAGGTCACCGGCCACCTGCTCGGCTTCACCAACGTGGACGACGTCGGCCAGGAAGGTCTCGAGCTGGCCTTCGACCAGTGGCTCGGCGGCGAACCGGGCGCGAAGCGCGTCATGCGCGACAGTCTCGGCCGCACGATCGAGGACATCGAGCGCATCCGGGCTCCGCGGCCCGGCCAGGACCTGCGCACGAGCATCGACCTGCGCGTGCAGTACCTCGCGTACCGGGAGCTCAAGGCGGCCGTGCAGGCGAACATGGCGCGTGCCGGCTCGATCGTGGTGATCGACATCGCCACGGGCGAGGTGCTGGCGATGGTCAACCAGCCCGCCTTCAACCCGAACGACCGCGAGCAGTACGCGGCGTCGCGCTACCGCAATCGCGCGACCAACGACTTCCTCGAGCCCGGCTCGAGCATCAAGCCCTTCGTCGTGGCGGCCGGCATGGAGACCGGGCGCTATCACGGCAGCACGCTGATCGACACCTCGCCCGGCATGATGCGCGTCGGCATCAAGACGGTGAAGGACCACAACAATCTCGGCACCATCGACGTCACGACCGTGCTCGCCAAGTCGAGCAACGTCGGCACGGCGAAGATCGCCCTCTCGCTCGAGCCGCGCGAAATGTGGAGCGCGCTCGACGCCTTCGGCTTCGGCCGCGTGACCGGCTCGGGATTTCCCGGCGAGTCCGCCGGCATCCTGACCGGCTTCGAGCACTGGCGGTCGATCTCGCAGGCGACCATGGCGTACGGCTACGGCCTGTCGGTGACGCCCATCCAGCTCGCGCAGGCCTATGCCGTGCTCGGCGCCGGCGGCGTCCGCCGGCCCATCAGCCTGCGCAAGGTCGACTCGCCGCCCGCGGGCGAGCGCGTGATGCCGGAAGCCGTCGCGCGGGAACTCGTGCAGATGCTCGAGAGCGTGGTGAGCGACATGGGCACCGCGCGCCGTGCCGCCATCATGGGCTATCGCGTGTCCGGCAAGACCGGCACCGCGTGGAAGGCCTCAGAGACCGGCGGTTACTCGACCAACAAGTACATGGCGATCTTCGGCGGCCTGGTGCCGGCGAGCAACCCGCGGCTCGCGGCCGTCGTGATCATCGACCAGCCGAGCGGCGGCGCCTACTACGGCGGCGAAGTGGCGGCGCCGGTCTTCGCCTCCGTGATGTCGGGCGCCCTGCGCCTGCTCGCGATCCCGCCCGACGACCTGCAGCGCGTGCCGGCGACGACACTCGTGCAGGCGCAGGACCCCTGGTGAGCCGTGGGTCCGCGAGCGCAATGAACGCGACGAACGGGAACACGCGTCGCCCCGTCTATCGCGCGTCGCTCGCGACGCTGCTCGGCGGCCTCGCGCAGCAGTCGCGCGACGTGGAGATCGCCGATCTCACGCTCGACAGCCGCCAGGCCGTCCCCGGAGCGGCGTTCGTCGCACTGCCGGGACGCGCGTCGCACGGCGTCCTGCATGCCGCGGCCGCGGTCGAGCAGGGCGCCGTGGCGGTGCTCTGGGAGCCGACGCCCGGTGTCGAGGCGCCGTCGCTGCCCGAGCGGGTCGCCGTGCATGCGATTGCGGACCTGTCGCGCCACATCGGGCGGCTCGCCGACCGCTTCTTCCGCACGCCGTCCGCCGAGGTCGACGTGGCCGGCATCACGGGCACGAACGGCAAGACCACGACCGCGTACCTGCTCGCACAGGCGGCGGAGGCCGTGGGTCGCCGCAGCGCCTACCTCGGCACGATCGGCTTCGGCCGGCCCGGAGCGCTCGCCGAGGCGGGACTCACGACCCCCGACTGCGTGAGCGTGCATCGCCGCCTCGCGCAGGCACGCGACACGGGCGCGAGGACGTTCAGCCTCGAGGTGTCGTCGCACGCGCTCGACCAGGGGCGCGTCGACGCCGTGCGCTTCGACACGGCGGTGTTCACGAATCTGACGCGCGACCACCTCGACTACCACGGGACGCTCGAGGCCTACGGCGCGACCAAGGCGCGGCTGTTCGGTACGCCGGGTCTCGAGCGTGCCGTCGTGAACGCGCGCGACGCGTTCGGCCGCCAGCTCGCGGACGCGCTCGATCCCTCGCTCGAGCGGATCCTGTTCTCGACCTCGAACGAAATCTGGGCGCCCGGCGACTGCGGCTGGATCCGCGTGCCCGAGCTGCGCGCGACGCCGGCCGGTCTCACGCTGCACGTCGAGTCGAGCTGGGGCGCGGGCACGCTGCGCTCGCGCCTGGTCGGCGAGTTCAACGCCGAGAA
>CAZRKS010000244.1:0-4051 GCA_964600315.1 uncultured Steroidobacteraceae bacterium
AGCTCGCGATGCGCAGCGCGTGGCACTTCTTGCCGAGCAGCGCATTGCCGCCGTAGCCCGAGCCGATGCTCTTGATCGAGAGTTCCTCGGGGAAGTGCATGATGAAGCGGCGGTCGGGGTCGAGGTCGCCCACCGAGTGCAGGCCCTTGACGAAGGTGCCTTCCTTCTCGATGCGGTGCAGCGCCGCCGCGCCCATGCGCGTCATGATGCGCATGTTGAGCACGACGTACGGGCTGTCGGTGATCTCGACGCCGCAGCGCGCATAAGGCGACGTGATCGGGCCCATGCAGTAGGGCACCACGTACATCGTGCGGCCCTTCATGCAGCCGGCGAACAGCGCGTCGATCTTCGCGTGCGCCTCGGCGGGCGCCATCCAGATGTTGTTGGGACCGGCGTCGTCCTTGTCCTTCGTGCAGATGAAGGTGAGGTGCTCGACGCGCGCCACGTCCGACGGGTGCGAACGATGCAGGTGGCAGTTGGGGAACGTCGCCTGATTGAGCTCGATCAGGTCGCCGCGCAGCAGCATCAGCTCGGTGAGCTCGTCGCGCTCGGTGTCCGATCCGGTGCACCAGTGGATGCTGTCGGGCTGGGTGAGCCTGGCGGTCTCTGCGACCCATTCGCGGAGCGCGGCATTGGTCGTGGTCATCAGGTGTGTCCTTGCTTGGCCCGCGGCGGCTGCAGGCGCAGCCTCGCGGGACGTGGGTGGATTCTTGGCACCTGATTATAGCCTCGCGTCTCCGCGGCCCCGCAGTCGTGGTCCCCACGTACTTGCGGAACCAAAAAAAGCGCCCTCCGGAGAGGGCGCAATCAGGGGGAGACCGGTTGAATTCGTTCGATTCGTTCTGTCTGGCCGCGACTCGCTCAGGCGGCGGCAGCGGCCTTGCGGACGCGGGCCTTGGTCTTGCGCACGGCCTTCTTGACCTTGCGCTTCGCCACCTTCACCTCGGGGACCTGCTCCTCGGTCGTCTCGAGGACGCGCTCGTAGGTGTGGGCGGCGACGTTACGGATCTCTCGGCCGGCGACCTTGAAGATGTGCGCGGCGCGCTGGGCATCCTCGACGACGCGGGCGCGGCTGGCGGGGAACATCTCGACCTGGTCGCGCACGAAATCGACCAGCGTGTCGGCGCGGGCGGCGTGCTCGAGGCGCAGCGCCATCTGGGTCAGCGCCGACGTCAGCACGTCCGACTGCAACTCGATCAGGCTGGCCATCGCGGTCTGCGATACGGCGGTCAGCTTGACGCCCGAACGCGCGAACACGCGCACCGGCGCCTTGAGGGCCTTGATGTTCTCGGCCCCGTCGACGAACGCCTCGCGCAGCGTCTCGGCCGATTCCTTGCGGAACTTCTGGACCTGGTCCGACAGGGCCGAGGTCTGCTCACTCATGAACCCCTGAATCTGCTCAAGCATGGGCGGCTCCTGTTTTGTGGGGTGCTGCGTTGCAGCAATTGCTGCATTGCACAATAACACACCGCGGCACTAAGTCAAATGCGGGAACTGCGCATTTCACGCGGATTTCCGCTTGCCTGCCGCAGCCGCGTCGCGCAGAGTCGCTGCCCGATGTCAGCGACCCCTCCAGCGACCGGGTGCATGCGACGGCGGTTGGCCGAACTGACGGCGTGGGTGGCGCTGGCGGTCGCGGGCTGGCCGGGTACGGCGGCCTCCACCGAGGCCGAATCGGCCGCAGAAGGCCCCGACGCCGTCGTCGTCGCGGGCAGCGGGCCGCTCGAGACGCAGATCGTGGTCGAGACCCTGCGGGAGCTTCCGCTGCCGGGGGGAACGGTCGAGCGGCGCTTCGTTCCGACGCAGCGCCTGGAGGCAGGCCAGGAGGTCTACTACACGATCCGGGTGACCAACCCCGGCAAGACGGCGGTCCAGGACATCGTCGTGACCAAGCGCATCCCGCTCGGCGTCGACTACGTGCGCGGTTCCGCTGCCGGCCCGGCCTGCGACGTGGGGGTTTCGACGAACGGCGGGGCCACGTTCATCACCGGCGCAAAGGGCAGCGAGTACACGCACCTGCGCTGGACTTTCCGCCGGCCGCTCGCGCCGGGGGCCACGGCATTGCTGCGCTTCCGGGCCGTGTTCCGCTGACCGTGGCCGCCGACCTCGCTGAGATCTTCGGTCCTGGCGGACTGCTGGCCCGAGCGCTGCCGGGCTACGGCGTGCGCGACCAGCAGGTCGGCATGGCCGAGCACGTCGCCGCGGCGCTCGAGAGCCATGAAACGCTGGTCGTCGAGGCGGGGACCGGAACCGGCAAGACCTTCGCCTACCTCGTGCCGGCGCTGGTCTCGGGACGCCGCGTGATCCTCTCGACCGGGACGCGCGCGCTGCAGGACCAGCTCTTTCATCGCGATCTTCCCGCCGTCTGCGGTGCGCTCGGGCGGCCGGTGCGCGTCGCACTGCTCAAGGGACGCGCCAACTACCTCTGCCGGCACCGGCTCGACCTCGCCGAGCAGCAGGGCTACGCGCGCGGCCTGAGGCGCGAGGTCGCGACCGCGCTGCCCAAGGTGCGCGCGTGGTCGCACGTGACGCGCAAGGGAGACATCGCGGAGCTGCCGCGCCTCGGCGAGCAGGACCCCGTCTGGCCCTGGGTGACCTCGACGCGCGAGAACTGCGTCGGATCCGAGTGCCCGAAGTACGACGAGTGCTTCGTGCTCGCGGCGCGGCGCGAGGCCCAGGCGGCCGACATCGTCGTCGTGAATCACTACCTGCTCATGGCCGACCTCGTGCTCAAGGAAGAGGGCTTCGGCGATCTGCTGCCCGGCGCGGACGCGATCGTGATCGACGAGGCGCACCAGCTGCCGGACGTCGCCGCGCAGTTCCTCGGCTACAGCGTGGGCACGCGGCAGCTCGCCGCGCTGGCGCGGGACATCGCGGGCGAGTTGCTGCTCTCCCAGCAGATGGCCACCCGCGTGGATGCGGCGCTCACCGGTCTCGATGCGCAGGTCGCGGCGGTCGTCGCCGCCGGCGGCGGCAGCGAAGCGCGGCTCGAGCACTCGCAGTGGTCCGAGCGACTGGTCGAATCGCTGGCCGGGCTCGCCGGTCGCACGGCCGAACTCGCCGAAGCGCTCGCGCCGCTCGCGGGCGAGGGGCAGGGCGCGTTCAACCGGCTGCGCGAGCGGCTGGCGGAGAGTGCGCAGCGGTTGCAGACCCTGACGGCAGACGAGGCGGCCGGCGGCGTGCGCTGGGCCGAGACGAGCGCGCGCAACGTGAGCTGCCATTACGCGCCGCTCGACGTCGCCACGCAGCTCGCCGCGCTGATGCAGGCGCAGTCGGGCGCCTGGATCCTGACTTCGGCCACGCTCGCGGTGGGCGACGATTTCTCGCACTTCAAGCGCCGCTCCGGGCTGTCCCATGCGCGCAGCATCCGCTACGAGAGCCCTTTCGACTTCGCGAACCAGTCGCTGCTGTACCTGCCGAAAGGACTCGGCGACCCGGGCGCCCCCGGTCACGCCGCGCGGGTCATTGAGGCGGCGTTGCCGGTGCTCGAGGCGAGCGGCGGCCGGGCTTTCCTGCTCTTCACCAGTCACCGAGCATTGCGTGAGGGCGCCGAAGAACTGCGCCGCGCCTGGGGAACCGAGCCGCCGGTGCCGGTGCTGGTGCAGGGCGACGGCTCGCGCGACCAGCTGCTGCGGCGCTTCCGCGAGGCAGGCAACGCGGTATTGCTCGGCACCGGCAGCTTCTGGGAGGGCGTCGATGTCAAGGGCAGCGCGCTGTCGGTCGTGATCATCGACAAGCTGCCGTTCGCCGCGCCCGACGACCCGCTGCTCAAGGCACGGCTCGAGGCCATCCGCGAGCGCGGTGGCAACCCGTTCTTCGACGAGCAGGTGCCGCAGGCCGTGATCGCGCTGAAGCAGGGCGTCGGCCGGCTGATCCGCGACGACGCGGATTTCGGCGTGGTGATGATCTGCGACACGCGGCTCGTGACCAAGGGCTACGGCCGTGCGTTCATCACCAGTCTGCCGCCGATGAGACGCACCCGCGAGCTCGACGAGGTGACGGCATTCCTGCGCGAGGTGCTGCCCGGCGCGGGGTTCACGGCGACGCGGGA
>CAZRKS010000245.1:0-4035 GCA_964600315.1 uncultured Steroidobacteraceae bacterium
CGGTCTGCGAGCTGATCTCGCGCAGCACCTGCATGTTGCGCGAGATGCTCTGCGAGGAGGTGGCCTGCTGGCGCGCGCTCGCCGAGATGTTCTGCACGAGGCTCGCGATCTGGTTCGAGACCTGCTCGATCTCCTCGAGCGCCGCGCCGGCGTTCTCCGCGAGCAGCGCGCCGCCCACGACGTCCGTGGTCGTGCGTTCCATCGACACCACCGCCTCGTTGGTGTCGGCCTGGATGGTGCGCACCAGCACCTCGATCTGCTTGGTCGCGTTGGCGGCGCGCTCGGCGAGCCGCTGCACCTCGTCGGCGACCACCGCGAACCCGCGTCCGGCTTCGCCCGCCATGGACGCCTGGATCGAGGCATTGAGCGCGAGGATGTTGGTCTGCTCGGCGATGTCGTTGATGAGTTCGACGATGTTGCCGATCTCCTGCGAGCTCTCGCCGAGACGCTTGATGCGCTTCGAGGTCTCCTGGATGTTCTCGCGGATGGCGTTCATGCCGTCGATCGTGCGGCGCACCGCGTCGCCGCCCTTGTGAGCGATGTCGACGGAGTGACGCGCCACGTCGGCGGAGCGCTCGGCGTTGCCGGACACCTCCTCGGTGGACGCGGCCATCGCGGCGATCGACTCCGACGCCGAGCCGATCTGCTTCGACTGCGCGGACGATGCCTTGGCGAGGTGCGTGGACAGCGCCTGCGTCTGCCGGGTCGCGGCGTCGAGCTTGACCGAGGAGTCGTTGATCGTCGTGACGAGCTCGCGCAACGCCTCGATGGCGTAGTTGATCGAGTCGGCGATCGCGCCCGTGATGTCCTCGGTGACCGTGGCCTGCACCGTCAGGTCGCCGTCGGCGAGGCTCGAGAGCTCGTCGAGCAGCCGCAGGATCGCCTGCTGGTTGCGCTCGTTCTGCCGCGCCTGCAGGTCCGCCGCCCGGCGCAGCGCCGCCAGCGCGCGCTGCAGGTACGCGGCGATGGCGAGCGCGACGAGCGCGACGGCGAGGAAGGCGAGCGGCAACCACGGCGCGGCGAACCAGCTCCGGGACCCGGAGGCCGCCTGTTGCGCGACCTTGCCGAGGCCGGCGTAGGCCGCAGCGCCGCTCTCGACGAGCGCGTTGTGTGCGGCCTGCATCTGCTCGAGCTGGTCGCCGAGCGCGATCACCGCGCGCACCTTGCCCTGCTCGCCGCGATAGACGGCCCCGAGCAGGCGCGCCGCGTCGGCCGCAGGTCCCTGCGCAGCCGTGACGCCGAGCGGATTCGACTCGCCCGCCAGGCCTCCGACCACCTGGGACATGAACTCCAGGCTCTCGGCGAGACGGCGCGACGCGGCCTCGACCGGGGCGGTGCCGTCGGCAAGCGCCGACAGATCCTGCTCGACCGCCTGCGCGCGCAGGTCGAAGCGTTCGAGCTGCCGGACCGCCGGATCGGCCCGCGCAGCGCCCAGCGCCTTGACGACGTTGGCACTCGCTGCGACGACCTGCGGCGTGAGCTCGCGCACCGCCGCGGCCGCCTGCTGGGCGTCGAGCGCCGCCTGGCGTCCGTCGAGCACCGACTGCGACTGGTCGAGCATGGCCTGCCAGCCGGCGACGTCGCCGAACAGCCGCGCGCTCGGCGAGGCGAGGAACCCGAGCCCGGACTTGCCGGCGTCGATCTCGTCGAGGACCCGCTCGAGCTGTGCCCGCGATTCCGCGAGCGAGTCGAAGGCCGGTGCCGAACCGCGCACCGCCGCGCCGGCCTGCAGCGGCATGTTCTGCGACAGCGCCGAGAGCGCGGCCACGTGCTCGCCGAGCTGCTGACGCTGGCCCGTGGCACGCCCGTAGACGAGCAGCGCGAGAGCCGCGAGCGTCGCGGCGACGAGCGCCACGCGGATCAGGATCGGCTGCAGGCGGACGGCGTCGAATCTGTTGGTCATCTATGGCACCCGGTTCGGGTTTGGCGGGCGCGGCGCATCACGACGCCGCGGCCTGCAGGAACGGCTGGCTCTCGAGCAGAGTGCGGACACTGAAGACCGGCCAGACCTCGGCGCCGCGCTTGAATGCCCCGGCGAGGTAACGCTCGCAGCGGAGCAGCGTCGGCGGCAGGTCGGTCGAGAACTCGCTCTCGTAGAAGCGTCGGAATCCCATCACCTCGTCGACCATGAGACCGGCCGGGATCTCGCGGTGATGGGCGACCAGAACGCGCGTCGCGCGCGTGACCCCGGTCGCCCCGGAGCCGAGGAAGGCGCGCACGTCGATCACGGGCAGCAGCTGCCCGCGCACGTTCGAGAGCCCGCGGATCCAGCTCTTGGCACCCGGCACCCGCGTGACCGCGGCCGGGTAGCCCATCACCTCGCGGGTCTCCTCGCGCGCGAGCAGGAACGCCTCGCCGCCGAGCCGGAAGGCAATGCCGACCCACTCGGCGCCGGAAGCCGCGGTCTCGGGCTGGCCCTGGGCGGCGGCTCGCGCGCGTCGGTCGAGCTCGCGCAGCAACTCGTAAGGACGGTCGCGCAGGGACCGCAGTGCGACGGGCTCCTGCATCTCAGACCGCGAGCGCCGCCTGGGCCTTCCGCACGAGCTGGTCCATGGCCACCGGTTTCACGAGGTAGTCGACGGCGCCCTGGCGCAGGCCCCAGACCCGGTCCGATTCCTGCGACTTCGAGGTCACCATGATTACCGGGATCGAGCGCGTCTCGGGGTCGTTGGCCAGCTCGCGGGTGGCCTGGAAGCCGTTCACGCCCGGCATGACGATGTCCATGAGGATCAGGTCCGGGTGCAGCTCGCGGGCCTTGCGGATGCCTTCGCCGCCGTCGGCCGCCGACGCCGTGCGGAAGCCGCCCTGCTCGAGCGCCTTCTGCATGACGTGCACGTCCGTCGGGGAGTCGTCGACGATCAGTACCAGTGCCACGGGTCGGATCCTCCGGGTCGCTCGTCAGCGGTGGACGTGGGTCTCGATCGCGCTCAGCAGCTCCTCGCGCGTGAACGGCTTCGTGAGGTAGTGCTCGGACCCGACGATGCGGCCGCGGGCCCGGTCGAAGAGACCGTCCTTGGAGGACAGCATGATCACCGGGATCGTGCGGAAGACCTTGTTGTGCTTGATGAGCGAACAGGTCTGGTAGCCGTCGAGCCGCGGCATCATGATGTCCACGAACACGATGTCGGGCTGGTGGTCGGCGATCTTCGACAGCGCGTCGAAGCCGTCGACGGCGGTGAAGACCTCGCAGCCCTCGCGCGCGAGCAGCGTCTCGGCGGTGCGCCGGATCGTCTTGCTGTCGTCTATGACCAGCACCTTCAGCCCCGCCAGTCGCGGCCGGCTGGTGCTGGCAGCCGTGTTTTCCATGCCCTCGGACCCCCGGATGGGAATGAGCGTCGCGAGCACGACGCTAATGCGCGAGGCTGTGCTCGCGGGGAGGTTTTAACATATTGGCAGGGGCCCTGCCATCGGCCGCTTTCGATACCATGACCGGTGTCACAGGCGGCCTGCGGCCGCCGGATCCCGTGGAGACTTCGATGACCGGAAAGCGCCTGCGCGTCGCCGTCGTGATGGACCCGATCGAGGACATCAAGCCCGCGAAGGACACGACGCTCGCCATGATGCTCGCCGCGCAGCGGCGCGGCTGGCAGCTCGCCTATCTCGAGCTCCGCCACCTGTGGCTGCGCGACGGCGTGGCGCTCGGGCGCGCGCACGCGATCGAGGTGCGCGACGACCCGCGCGACTGGTTCACGCGCGGCGATGCGCGCGTCGAGCGGCTCGGCGACTTCGACGCGATCCTGATGCGCAAGGATCCGCCCTTCGACACCGAGTACATCTACTCCACCTACATCCTCGAGCGCGCGGAGGCCGCGGGCGCGCTGGTCGTCAACCGCCCACAGGGCCTGCGCGACATGAACGAGAAGGTCTACACCGCCTGGTTTCCCGAGTGCTGCGCGCCGACACTCATCACGCGCGACATGGCGGACATGCACGCCTTTCTGCAGGAGCACGGCCGGGCCGTGTGCAAGCCGCTCTACGGGATGGGCGGCCGCTCGATCTTCGTGCTCGAGGCAGGCGACAAGAACGCGAACGTGG